>JADGNV010000050.1 GCA_017883285.1 Candidatus Aminicenantota bacterium
GGCGTTCATGGATTGGGACTGCCCCGGCCTGCGCGCGGCCGTCCACGTCGACGGAACGCTTAACGACGACCGCGACATCGACCGCGGATGGACGGTGGAGCTCGCGATCCCCTGGCGGGGCCTAGAGCCTCTCGCCCAAGGACGGCCGCTGCCGCCGAAGGACGGCGACGTCTGGCGGATGGATTTTTCCCGGTTTGAAGCCCTGCGCTGCTGCGGCGCGCGCGTCCAGCCCGATCCCGGCTGGGCCTTGAACCGCCACGGGGTTTATGATTCCCATATTCCCGAGTGCTTTTCCTTCGTCCATTTTGCAGATGAAGCCGCGGACCGGGGCTGAACAGCGCGGGGCATCCCTATGGCTCTCGGCCCTCGGCCGCCTCGGCCGAGGGTCACGCCTTCCTTTTCCTTTCGGAAATATGGTATTTTAAGCTATCGGTCTCAGGACCGGAGAGGATTTATATGCCTTTCAAAGGACGATGGACATGGGGTTGGGCCGCGGCCCTGACGTCTGTCCTCCTTCTCCCGGCTCCCGCCTCCGGACAAAAATCGGGTTCGCTTCCCCTCACCCATTACCGGCTGAAAAACGGGCTGAACGTCATCCTCTCGGAGGATTTCACGCTGCCGGTCGTTTCGGTGGCCGTCGCCTATGACGTCGGTTCGGTCCATGAGCCCCAAGGGAAGACCGGCATGGCGGCTGTGATGGAGAATCTCATGTTCTCGGGCTCGGCCAACGTCCCCCCCCGCCAGCATTTCAACTATATCAACCGAGTCGGAGGAACGTTCAATGCCCTGCTCATGGAAGACCGGACCGTCTTCTACCAGACCGTCCCCTCGAACCGCCTATCCCTTGTCCTGTGGCTCGAGTCCGACAGAATGCGGTTCCTCGAGATCGGAAGCCGGGCCTTCGAGGACGCCCGGGCCGCCATCCTCGAAGACCTCCGCGACCGGAGGGCGGGGGATCCCTATTACGACGGCGCCCGGGCGTTCGATCAGCTGCTGTATTCCGATTTCGCCCACAGCCACTCCCTCTATGGCTCGGAGGAGGACGTCCGCGGCCTGACCCTCGACGATCTCCGGGCCTTTTACGCCGCCCGCTACGGCCCCAACAACGCCGTCCTCTGCATCACCGGCAATTTCGACAAGCTCAAGGCCCGGGAGCTCATCAGCCAGTATTTCGAAACGCTGCCCCGCGGCCGCGACGCCGCCCCGGCCGCCGAACCCCTGGCCCTGGCCCGCAAACAGGTCGTCACGACGTTCGCCGGGAGCCCGTCCTCGGCGGCGCCGGCGTTCCATCTCGGGTTCCGCTTGACGGCGCCCCGGTCCGTCGATTTCTACACCCTGACCATCCTGGATTACGTCCTGCTCCGCGGCCGGAGCTCGCGGATCACCCGGCGCCTGCTGAACCCGGACGCCAAGATCGCCTATCAGCTCTCGGGTGGGATCGAGAAGCGCCGGGACCGGTCGGTGTACAAGATCTTCGTTATAGCCAACAACGAAACCATGGCCGAACGCTGCCAGTCCGCGCTCTTCGCCGAGCTCGACCGGCTGAAGTCATCCCCCCTTTCCGAGGAGGCGCTCGGCCGCTACAAGGCCATGTTCAAGCAGGACTTCATGGGCCGGCTGTCGACGACGGTCGACCGGGCCCTCTACCTCACCGATTTCTTCCTTTCCCTCGGTGATTTCCAGGAATTCGGCCTGGAGCTCGACAAATACCTGAGCGTCACACCGGCCGACATCGTCGGTATCGTCGCCCGGTATTTCTCGCCCGAGAACAGCATCATCCTGAACGTCAGGACCAAATGAAGATACGAACGGCGCTGTCCATCGGAGGCCTGGCGGTCCTGATCGCCGCGCCGGTCCTCTCCGCCCAGCAGGAGCGCTTCCGGAAGACCCCGCCGCCGCCCGAACCCCTCCAGCAGGAGCTCGGCCTTCCCGCCCTCTCCGCGCCGACCGTCCTCTCCAACGGCCTCCGCGTTTCGGTCGCCTACCGGGAGAGCGCTCCGTTCATGGGCCTCGAGCTCCTCGTCAACGCCGGTGAAAACGTCTCGCCCGACGCCGAACCGGGCCTGGCGACGTTCGTGGCGAGCCTCCTTAGCCGCGGCACCCAGACCCGATCGGCTACGGAGATCGAGGAGATCGTCGAGTCGCTCGGGGGGACGCTCTTCGTCACGGTCAACCAGGATTACGTCCGGATCAGCTTCCACGTCCTCCAGGAGAACCTGGACCCGGCGCTCGACCTTCTCGCCCAGATGCTGCTCCAGCCCCAGTTCAGCGAGCGCGAGATCGCCAACGTCCGGCGGATCATCACGTACGACCTCCAGGAGAAGGAATCGAACCCGGAGTTCGTCGCCAAGCGCCAACTCTACCGGCTGCTCTTCAAGGGACATCCCTACGAGAAATTCGCCGTCTCCCGCGATCTGCTCCGGGACTGGACGCCCCGCGACATCCAGGACTTCTTCGACCGGTATTACCGGCCGAACAACGCCCACCTGATCATCACCGGCAATCTGAGCCTCAGCCAGGCGACGCGGAAGATTTCTCACGTCCTGAACACCTGGCCGGCGCGCGAAATCCCGGAGTCGCCCCAAAAGCCCGTCCGGCCGCCGGACAAGGACCGCGTCTGCCTGGTCGATCTGCCCCAATCCCGCGACGCCTGCATCCTCTTCGTGGGCACGGCCTTTCCCCGGCCCGATCCGGCCGACCGCTTCGCGCTCACCGTCCTCAACCAGGTCCTCGGCGGGTCGCTCAGCTCGCGCCTCCTGATGAACCTCCGGGAATCCAAGGAGTTCGCGAACTACGCCTTCAGCGAGGTCGACATATTCCGCTCGGCCGGCCTTCTGTTCATCCGGGCCCGCGTCCTCCCCGACAAAGTCGTGCCCGCCCTCCAGGAAATCCAGAAGGAGGTCCGGGCTCTGGCCACGACGCGGCCCGCCGTGTCGACCGAAATCGAGCCGGCCAAGACCTATCTCCTCGGCAACTTCCCCCTCGGCCTCGAGCGGTTCGATCAATTCACCGCCCGGATGGCCGACATCATCGCCCTGGGCGGAGGGGAAGAGCTCTGGAACGGCTATTACGGCCAGGTGATGCTGGTCGACGCCGACCGCGTCCTCGACGTCGCCCAGAGATATCTCCTTCCCCTGCCGTTCGTCGCCGTCATCGCCGGCGACCGGGCGAGCCTGACCGGCCGGTTGGCCGCGCTCGAAGCCTACGACATCTACGATTCCAAAGGCCAATTCCTCGCTACCTCGACCAAGGACAAGAAAGGAGCCCTTCATGAAGCTGGTGGAATGCGTCCCGAATTTCAGCGAAGGCCGGGACAAAAGTAAGATCCAACAAATCATCCGCGAGATCGAGACGACCCCCGGGGTCAAGCTGCTCGACGTGGACCCCGGCGAATCCACGAACCGGACCGTCGTGACATTCATCGGAGGGCCCGCAGACGCCGCGGAAGCGGCCTTCAAGGCGATTAAAAAGGCCTCTGAAGTGATCGATATGCGCTTTCACAAGGGCGCCCACAGCCGGATCGGCGCGACGGACGTCTGCCCGTTTGTGCCCGTGTCCGGGGTGACGATGGCCGAGTGCGTCGAGCTGGCCCGCGCCCTCGGCCGCCGCGTGGCCGACGAGCTCGGGATTCCCGTCTATTTCTACGAGGAAGCCGCCACCCGGGAGGACCGGCGCAACCTGGCCTCCATCCGTTCGGGCGAATATGAAGGCCTTCCGGAGAAGCTGAAGGACCCGGCCTGGGCGCCCGACTGCGGGGCCCCTCTGTTCAATCCGCGAACCGGGGCGACAGTCATCGGAGCCCGGGAGTTCTTGATCGCCTACAACATCGACCTCAACACCCGCGACCGGAAGCTGGCCAACGAGATCGCCCTCAACATCCGGGAAAGCGGCCGGGCGAAGCGCGACGCGGACGGAGACATCGTCCGCGTCGCCTCCGGCGCACCGGTCAAGCTGCCGGGGCGGTTCCCCCACGTCAAAGCCGTGGGCTGGTACCTCGAGGACTACGGCATCGCCCAGATCTCGATCAACTTCACGAACTATAAAATCACGCCCATTCACCTCGTCTTCGACGAGGTCCGGTCCCAGGCCGCGGCGCTGGGCTTGCGGGTGACCGGGAGCGAGCTCGTCGGTCTCATCCCCAAGGAGGCGCTCCTTGCGGCAGGCCGCTACTACCTCGAAAAGCAGGGCAGGAGCGCGGGTGTCCCCGAGGAGGAGCTCGTTCGCATAGCCGCCCTCTCGCTCGGGTTGAGCGACGTCGCGCCGTTCGATCCGAAGAAGAAGATCATCGAATACCAATTCGACGCGGGGCCGGCCCGGCTCGCGGGCATGACCCTCCGCGAATTCGCCAACGAGCTGTCCCTGGACTCGCCCGCGCCCGGGGGGGGCAGCGTGGCCGCGCTCTGCGGCGCCCTCTCGGCCGCCCTTTCGGCGATGGTCGCCAATCTGACCGTCGGGAAGAGAGGCTACGAAAAATCGTTCTCCGAACTCCGGGAAGCGGCAGCCAAGGCCCAGGACCTCAAGGAGGAATGCCTCCGGGCCGTCGACCTCGACACGGCGGCCTTCAACAAGGTGATGGACGCGTCCCGTCTCCCGAAAGGCTCCCCTGACCAGCAGGCCGAGCGCGAGGCCGCGCTCGAGGCGGCCACCCGGGAAGCCACCCTCGTCCCGTTCCGGGTCCTCGAGCTGAGCGTCGACCTCCTCCGCCTGGCCCGGACCGCGGCCGAGAAAGGCAACCGCAACTCGGTGAGCGACGCCGGCGTCGCGGCCCTCGCCGCGAAGACCGCGGCCGAAGGGGCGTATTACAATATCCGGATCAATCTTCCGGGGCTGCGGGACGAGGCGTTCCGAGTCCGCATCCGCGCTTCCGCGGACGCCTTTCGGGCGGACGCGGGAGTCATTGCGGGGGAAGTCCAGAATTTTGTTGAAAATGGCCTTTGATTCAGGTAAAAATATAGGCGATGTGGCCGAAGCTTCCCGTCGTTAGCATCAGCCTTAAAAAGCGACTTTGGGCGATCATCGTCCTGGTCGTGGCCTACTTGGTTTACATCGCCCTGGGCGACCTCATCCCCCAATATTGGAATCTCATCGGATTCCGATCCTTCGAGCGCTCGATCCTGTCGCTCGGCTTCGTAGTCATCCTCCTCATCGCCCTAAGCGGCCTCGCGGCCAGCGAGAAGCTCGCCGCCCGAGCCATCCAGGACGGGCTGACGGGCCTCTTCAACCAGACGTACATAAAATCCCGTCTCCAGGAGGAAATCTACCGGTCCGAACGGTACAAGTACCCGCTGAGCTTCATCATGATCGACATCGACAATTTCAAGCGCATCAATGACCGGCACGGGCACGTCGTCGGCGACCGCGTCCTCAAGGCCTTTTCCGACCTCCTCCAGGAGAAGATCCGCGAGTCTGACGTCGCCGGCCGGTTCGGGGGCGAGGAATTTCTCATCCTCCTCCCTCAGACTTCGTGCCTCGACGCCGCGTCGGCCGCCGAGCGGATCCGGAAAGAGGTGGCCGTCTACCCGTTCCGGATCGGAGACGGATCGGATCGGTCCTGCCAGTTCACAATCAGCCTGGGTGTCTATTCCGCGCCCGCCAGCGGCCAGAAAGTGGAGGAGATCATCAACCTGACCGACGCGGCCCTGTACCGCGCCAAGAAAGAGGGCAAGAACAAAGTCGTCGTCGTCGTCCGCTGAAGCCGCGCTCCAGCGCCCCTACCGTGCCCCTCCTCTCCTCCAGGCAAAGAACCCGAAAAAAAGCAGGTTGACGGCCACGATCATCCCCGAGGCCGGCAGGTCCAGGGCGAAGGCCGACAGGAGGCCGAGCACGACGGAGGAGGTCGCTACCGCGCAGGCGAGGACGACGGCCCGCTTGAAGTTCGAGGCCCGCATGAGGCCGGACGCCGCCGGGATCACGAGGAGGGCCGAAACGAGCAGGATCCCGACCACTTTCATCCCCAGGACAATTGTGACCGAGGTCAAGACCGTGATCAGCGTGTCCAGTCGGCGGACGTGGATCCCCGCGACCTGGGCCGACTCCCGGTCGAACGTCAGGAACATCAGCTTGCGGTAGTTCGCCGCGATCACGGCCACGACGGCCGCGGCCAGGGCGATCGAGAGACCGACTTCGAGCGGCTCGATGGCCAGGATCTCGCCGAAGAGGAAGTTGAGGAGCGCGACGCCGGAATTCCGAGAGAGCGTCGCCAGGATAATGCCCAGGGCCAGTCCGCCGCTGCTGACGATGGCGATGGCCGTATCGCCGTAAAGGCCGGCCCGGTCCTTGAGCTTCATGATGCCGAGCGCGGCCAGCACGGAGAAGCCGAAAGCCACGAGGAGGGGCGTCGTCCGGAGGAGAAGCCCGAGGGCGACCCCGGCGAAGGTGATGTGCGACAACCCGTGTCCGATCATCGCGTCCTTGCGCAGGATGAGAAAGACGCCCAAGACGGCGCAGGCCAGGGCGATGAATAGCCCGGCCGCCAGCGCCCGCTGGAGAAATGCGTAAGCGAGAATCGCGCCCATGGCCGTCTAGTGCCGATGCGAAACGAGGTGGTGCCCGCCGGCCAGCATGTCCTTCAAGGTGTCGGAGCGGCAGAAGTCCGCGTGGCTCCCATGGTAGACGAGCCGCTGGTTCAGGCAAGCCACCTGGGTGATGTGCCGGTCCACAATGCCGATGTCGTGGGTGATGAGGGCGATGGTGATGCCCTCGCGCTTGTTGAGGAGGTCGAGGAGGCCGTAGAAATGGTCCTGCGTCTCGGCGTCGATCCCCGTCGTGGGCTCGTCGAGGAACAGGGCCCGGGGCTTGTCCACGATCGCCCGGGCGATGAACACGCGCTGCTGCTGGCCCCCGGAGAGGCGCCCGATCCGCCGGTCGGCCGCATCCTCCATCCCCACGACCTCCAGGGCGCACCGGATGGCCGCCTCCTCCCCTTTCCGGCCGCCGGCCGCCCGGCCCGGGCTCCGGAGGGCCATGGCCACGACTTCGCGGACGGAGGCCGGGAAGAGCGGATCGAAGTGAGTGGCCTTCTGGGGGATATATCCGATCTTGGGACGTTCCCCCCCTGCGGCGAGGTCCTTCCCCTGGAACAGGATCCGCCCCTCGTCCGGCTTCAACAGGCCGAGGATGAGCTTGAGCAGGGTCGTCTTTCCCGACCCGTTCGGGCCGATGATCGCCAGGAAATCCCCCTCGCGGATCGCGAGGCTGACGTCGATGAGGACCGGGACGCCGCCGTACCCGAACGATACGTGCTCGATCCCGATCATCGGCCGGGGATCAGCGGCAGCCGAGTCCATGCTTGAAATTCTCCAGATTCTGCCGCATCAGGTCGATGAACGTCAACCCGGCCTCGAACTGGGCCTTGGTCAGATTGTGCCCGGGGTTCAGGACGCGGACGTCGGCTCCGAGCTCCCGGGCGATCAGCCGGGCCATCTTGTCGCTGACGTTCTCCTCGAAAAAGACCGTCCGAATGTGCAAGGTCTTCGCCCGGGCGATGATCCCGATCAGCGCCTTCGGCGAAGGGGCGGCGTCGGGGCTCAGGCCGTAGACCGGGATCTGCACGAGCCCATAGCGGCGGGCTAGGTATCCGAACGCGGCATGGCCGCCGAAGACGAAGGTCCTCTCGGCGCAGGTTCGGAATGCCTCCCGATATTCGGCGTCGAGACGCCGGAGTTTGTCCTTGTAGGCCTCGGCCCGCTTCGCAAAGTCCGTCGCGCCCTCCGGATCGATCTCGCCGAGGACCCGGACCATCCGGTCGAGAAGGGCGAGGTCCCGGCCGAAATCCAGCCAGACGTGGGGATCGGCACCGACATCGGGTAGCGCGGCCGGATCGCCGCCGGGTCCCTGGACCCTGGCCGCTTCGATCGTCCGCAGGCCGGGTCGGCCCACGCTCCTGAGGACATCGGCCGCCCAGGGTTCGAGGCCGGACCCGATGAAAAGGAAGAGATCGAGGGCCGCGATTTTCCGGATATCGCTCACCCGGGGCTGCCAGGTATGGATTTCTGCGCCCGGCGGAAGGAGGAGGCCGACATCGCCCCGGTCCCCGGCAATTTCGTGGGCGAACTCCATCAGGGGAAAGACCGTGGCCAGAATTCTGATCTTCGGCCGGGGCGACCCAGAAGACGGGGCCGACGGGGCGAAAAGGCAAACGGCCGTCGTCAGGGCGAGAAAAGAAGCGGCCGCCGTTCGTATCTTGTGCATCGGGAAAGCGGGATTCCGCCAACCGTTGAAGGCTACGGCATTGTAGATGATGCGCTGCGAAAAATCAAATAAAAGCCGGCTTGCCAGACGAGGGCTGCGTGATTCGACGCTGGGGTTCGGCCTAAGGCCCTCATAGCGGAGGGGGGGTGCCGTTCTATGCCCAGGAGGCATAGAACGGTAGCGAACCGACGGGACTGGTTCCCCCTGAGGGCCGGGGCCGACCCCAGCGTCGGAATCGCGGACAGGTCCCAACTTGCCAGCCGTCCCCTTTTGTGGCATGATTTTATCCTTCGCAAATCAACGGATCGGGAGGTCCTCCATGCCATCGACATCGTTCGAGCTTCAACCCTCGCCTCTCTGGAAGCATTTCGAGCAGATCCTGAAAATCCCGCACGGCTCGGGCTCGGAAAAGGCCCTGGGCGAACACGTCCTGGCTTATGCCAAATCCCTGAACCTGAGCGCTTCGAAAGACAAGGTCGGCAACATCATCGTCCGCAAGCCCGCCACCCCCGGCCGGGAAAAAGCGGCGGGCGTCGTGCTCCAAGGCCACCTGGACATGGTCAATGAGAAGAATTCGAACGTGGCCCACGATTTCGCCAAGGACCCGATCACGACCGAAATCAAGGACGGATGGATGCACGCCCGGGGGACGACCCTCGGAGCGGACAACGGCATCGGCGTCGCCGCATCCCTCGCGGTGATGGAGGACGCTTCGCTCGTCCATGGGCCGCTCGAATTCCTGTTCACGGTCGATGAGGAGACCGGCCTGACGGGCGCCCGTTCCATCCAACCGGGCGCCCTTCAGGGCAAATACTTGCTGAACCTCGACAGCGAGGAGGAAGGGACGTACACCATCGGCTGCTCCGGCGGCGGGGACTCGGAAATCGCGTTCCCCCTGAAGAGAAAAGCGTCCCGACTCGAGAACGCCTACCGTTTGAAGATCTCGGGGCTGCGCGGCGGCCATTCGGGCCTGGACATCACCCAGGGCCGGGCCAACGCCCTCAAACTCCTCGCCCGCCTGCTCACTCTGGCGGCGGCCCGGGTTCCGTTCGAGCTCCTAAAGATCGAGGGCGGAAACAAGCGGAACGCGATCCCGCGGGAAGCCTGGGCGGATTTCCTGCTCGATCCGGCCAAGATTCCCGCATTCCAGGCGGTCCTGGAGAAGACGGGAGCGGACATCCGGTTCGAATACGGCTCCGTGGAGAAGGCCTTCCAGGGCCGTCTCGAGGAAATTCCGCGCAAGAAAACCGATGCGCCTTTGACGCCGGCGTCCCAAGAATCGCTCGTCGCGTTCCTCAATGCCTGCCCCCACGGCGTCCTGCGGATGCATCCCGAAATCGCCGGCCTGGCCGAAACGTCGACCAACCTGGCGCTCATCCGCTGCGCCAAAGCCAAGGCCGAGGTCATCTGCAGCAGCCGCAGCCCCATCGGCCCGGCCCTCGAAGCGGCCCGGAGCATGATCAAATCGCTGGCCGGCCTTGCGGGCGCCAAAATCCGCCAGCCCGAAGCCTATCCCGGCTGGGCGCCCAACCTCCAGTCGCCCCTCCTGCAGACCATGAAGGACGTCTACAAGAAGACCTTCAGCAAGGACGCCGCAGTCGTCGCCGTCCACGCCGGACTGGAATGCGGCATCATCGGCCAGAAATTCCCGGGCATGGACATGATTTCCCTCGGCCCGAC
Organism: Candidatus Aminicenantota bacterium; assembly: GCA_017883285.1. Taxonomy (GTDB): domain Bacteria; phylum Acidobacteriota; class Aminicenantia; order Aminicenantales; family UBA4085; genus FEN-413. The sequence continues at coordinate 9,871 of JADGNV010000050.1, forward strand.
GATCACCCATCCCCATTCGCCCGAGGAGGGCGTGGACATCGCCTCGGTCGCCGATTTCTGGAAGCTCCTCACCGCCGCCCTGCGGGACCTGGCCTGATCCGTTTTCTTTAAGGAACGCGCAGGCGGGCCGGCCGGACCGACGTCCGTCGCCCGGCCAGCCCGCCTGCGCGTCTTGCTATTTCCGGGGAATTTCTCTACGATGAATCCAATCGATCCTGAAAGGATGTGTCATGTCGAAGAAATCCCGCCTCTTCCTCGTCGTCCTGGGACTCGTCCTTCTGGCCGCGTTTTCGAACGGCTGCAAGAAGAAGAACCCCGCCCGCGTCCCGCCGCCCGCCGGGGAGATCAAAGGCGATCTCCGGGTCGCGCTCGCCACCCCCGTAGGCCCGACCAAGTCGGCCCGCGAGGTCGAGGAGATCGTGGTGATCTTCGACCATCCCATGGCCGCGCTCGAACCCCTGCCCCTTGACGAATCGACGTCCTTTCTGAAATTCGAGCCGCCGTTCGGCGGGATCTACCGCTGGATGGGCACCAAGGCCCTGGCTTTCACGCCCAAGGCGCGGTTCCCCTTCGCCACGGAGATCAAGGTCACGGTCCCCGCCGGGACGCGGTCGATGGACGGGTATGTCCTGAAAAGCGACTATTCCTGGAGCTTCACCACCATCCGGCCCCAGCTTGTCCGGCACGAGCCCGGGAGCGACGCCCAGCAGATGAAGCTCGATACGACCGTCCTCCTCGCCTTCAACCAGCCGATGAGCGACGCCTCGGCCCGGGACTTCATCGCCTTTTCGGGCCTGGGTCCGGGAGCCGCGGAAGCGACGCTTCCCTACGCCCTGTCGCGCCCTTCGGCCGAGGCCCTCAAGGAGGCCGGGATCTCCCAGCCGCCGGCCAACGTCATCCTCCTCAAGCCCGCCGAGGGCCTCAAGCCCGAGTTCCAATACAGGGTCGAGCTCCAATCCGGCCTCAAGGGCAAGGAAGGCGATCTGGAAATGGAGAAGCCGGCGGAATTCTCCTTCCAGACCTATAAGACATTCGCCTTTGAGGGGATCGACGGCGCCGTCGACCACGATCCCAACGAAAGCTTCACCTTGAAATTCACGAACGACGTCGTTACCAAGGACCTCCTTCCCAAGCTCCGGTTCGAGCCCCAGGTCGAGATCCCGGACTACTACGCGGACTGGGACTACAGCAGTCGGAGGGTCTCGTTCAACCTGCCGCTCAAAGCCGAGACCAAATATACGGTCATGATCGCCGGCGACCTCAAGGACGAGTTCGGCAACGTCCTCGGCCGGGACGCCCGGGTCGAGTTCACCACCTCGCCGTACGCCCCGTCGGTCCGGATGACGACCGGCCACGGCGTCCTCGAGTCCTATGCCGAACTAACCTATCCGCTCTTCGTCGTGAACCAGTCCCAGGTCCGGCTGCAGGCGGCCCGCCTCTCCCGCGACGCGGTCATCCCCCTTCTCCTGAACCCCAAGTCCTTTGAGACGGACGAAAGCTACGAGCCGGCACAGGGCTTCTACCAGATCGACCGGCCCCTGGACCTCAAGCTGCCCCGCAACGTGCGGAAGTTCGTCCCGCTCAACGTCAAGGAGCTGATGGGCGACCGGTTCGGCTTCCTGCTCGTCCAGCTCGACACCCTGTCCAAGGAGAAATGGAGCCGCTATCCCAAGGCCTTCCTACAGGTCACGGAGCTGGGCATCACGGGCAAGTTCTCGCCCGAGACCAACCTGGTCTGGGTGACGGAGCTCAAAACCGGCCTTCCCGTGGCGGAGGCCGAAATCGAGATCCGGGGCGACGCCAACAACGTGCTCTGGACGGGCCGGACGGACAATGAGGGGAAAGCGCAGACGCCCGGCTGGAAACTCCTGGGCCTCAAGGCCCGCGATTCCTGGTCCAAACCCCAGCAGTGGATCTTCGCCCGCCGCGGCGCCGACACCGCGCTCCTTTCCTCGGACTGGGGCACGGGCATCGGGCCCTACCGGTTCAACATCGATTACGATTGGTCCCCGGAGCCGGAACCGGTCCGCGGGACGATCTTCACCGAGCGCGGCATCTACCGGGCCGGCGAGACCGTGCATTTTAAGGGGATGATCCGAAGGAACCTCAAAGGCCAGTGGAAGCTGCCTTCCGTCCGGACCGTGGAATGCGAGATCAAGGACCCCTTCCAGAAGACCGTCTATAAAGGAAAAGCGGCGGTCGACGCCTTCGGATCGTTCGCCCTCGACCTAGAAACGCGGCCGGACGCGGCCCTCGGCACTTACAACATCGCGGCCAAGATTCCCCCCGAGGCGACGGGAGAACGAGAGACCCGGGTCGCCGAATCGTTCCGGGTCGAGGCCTTCCGGCCGGCCGAGTTCGAGGCCCATCTCCGCTCCCTCAAGGAGAGCTTCGTGTTCGGCGACGCCTTCCAGGCCGAGATCCGCGGCGCCTATCTCTACGGCGGGGTCATGGCCGGGCAGACGGCCCGCTGGGCCCTCCGGCTGAACGCCGATTCTTTCACCCCGCCCGGACACCCTGGATTCTCGTTCGGAAGCGAAATCGATTCCTCTCCCGACAATGAGGAGGCGCAGTCCGAGCGGAGCCGCCTGATCGCTTCGGGCACAGCGACCCTGGGCCCGGACGGCAAGTTCGACGTCAGGGCCCCTCTGGTCGCGGAGAAGGAGAGCGCCACCGTCAACGCGGCGCTCGAAGCCACGATCGAAGGTCCCAACCGCCGCTCGGTCTCGAACCGGATCCAGACCTACGTCCACCAGGGCGAATACTACATCGGCCTCAAGCCGGGCACCTCCTTCCTCAAGCAGGGCGAGGCCCTGCCGGTGCAGGTGATCTCGACCGCGCCCGACGGCGCCCCCGTCGCCGACAAGAAGATTACGGTCAAGCTCGTCCAGCGCGAATGGCGCTCGGTCCGGAAGGCCGGCGTCGGCGGCCGGTTCAAGTGGATCTCGGAAAAAGTCGATACCGAGGTCGCCTCCCAGGAGGTCCGAACCAAGGCCGCGCCCATCGAGGCATCGTTCAAGCCCGAGAAATCCGGCTTCTACCTGCTCCAGGCGTCCGGCCAGGACGGCCGGAAAAACGCGGTCACCACGACGACCGGCGTTTACGTCACGGGCAAGGATTACGTTCCCTGGCTGCGCCGAAACGACGAGGCCCTCGACCTGGTGGCCTACCGCGACCATTACAAGCCGGGCGATACGGCCCGGATCCTGATCAAGTCGCCCTACGAGAAGGCCAAGGCCCTTGTGACCATCGAGCGCGAATCCATCCTGTTCTCCCGCGTCATCGAGGTCCAGGGCAGCGCCAGCGAAATCGAGATCCCGGTGACGTCGGAGCTCATTCCGAACGCGTTCGTCTCCGTGCTCCTCGTCCAGGGCCGGACCAAGGTTTCGTCGGACGCGACAACCGAGGACATCGGCAAGCCGTCGTTCAAGATCGGCTACGTCCGCCTGCCCGTGGACCCGTCCGAAAAGCGCCTGAGCGTGGACGTGACCCCCGACAAGACGAGCTACAAGCCGCGGGAGACCGTGACGCTCAGGCTCAAGATCAAGGACGCCAAGAACGCCGACGCGGCCGCCTCGGTCGCGGTGGCGGTGGTGGACGTCGGGGTGTTGAACCTCATTGGCTACCAGATGCCCGACCCCTACGCCGATTTCTACGGCGAACGGCCCCTGTCCGTCCAGACGTCGGACTCGCGCCTGCATGTCGTCGGCCAGCGCAATTTCAGCGAGAAAGGCGAGAATGCCGGCGGCGGGGGCGGTGCGGAGGCCATGGGCCTCGCCGGTCTCGGCGAAGTCCAGCTCCGGGGCGATTTCAAGTCCACGGCCTATTGGAACGCCTCCGTCGTGACCGACGCCAAGGGCGAGGCCGTCGTCCGCTTCGACCTGCCCGACAACCTGACGACCTTCCGGGTCATGGCCGTGGCCCAGACCCAGGAGTCGCTGTTCGGCCGGACGTCTGCGGACTTCAAGGTGTCCAAGCCGCTGCTCCTCCTGCCGTCGGTCCCGCGCTTCGCGCGCGTGGGCGACACGTTCCAGGCCGGCGCGGTCGTGACCAACCATTCGGAGAGAAAAGGCATCGTCAAGGTCGCGCTCGAGGTTAAGGGCCTCAAAGCGGGCGCCGGAAGCGCCGGGCGCGAAATCACCCTAGGCCCGGGCGAATCCCAGGAAGTCCTGTTCCCGTTCAAGGCCGACAAGCCCGGCCTCGCGACGCTCGCCGTGCGGGCGAAGATGGACGCGGATTCCGACGGCCTCGAGCTCACTATCCCCGTGGAGATGCCCCGTCCGACCGAGACCGTCGCGGCCTTCGGCGAAGTGACGCAGGAGCCTAAAATCGAAAAACTCCGTCTGCCGGATTCGATCTATCCGGAGCAGAGCCGGATCGACGTCCAGGCCTCGGCCTCAGCCCTGACCGGTCTCGGCGGCAGGGTGGAGTTCCTGGCCAACTATCCGTACCTCTGCCTCGAGCAGCGGCTGTCGGCCGTCCTGCCCTTCATCGTGGCCCCCCAGATCATCCAGGACTTCAAGCTGAGCCCGCTCGACCCGAAAGACATCCGGAGACGGGTCCAGGCCACGATCAAGGACGTCTACGGCCATCAAAGGGAGAGCGGCGGCTTCGGCCTCTGGACGGACTCCCCCTTTGAATCCCCGTTCGTGTCCTGCTACGCGGTCTTCGGCCTGATGAAGTCCCGGGCCGCCGGTTTTGAAGTCGATGCCGTTCGGCTTTCCGACGGACTGGACTACCTCCGAAATTTCCTGAAGGCCAAGCCCTACTCCTCTCCCTATAATGTCCGGAGCTGGAAGACGACCCAGGCTTTCGCCCTCTACCTCCTGGCCTATGCCGGCCGGCCGGAACCCGCCTACGCGGAGAAGCTCTTCAACGAGCGCGAGTCGCTCTCCCTGTTCGGCCAGGCCTGCCTCCTGAAGGCTCTCCATCTCGGCAACGGCAGTCCGGCCGCGGAAGAGGCGGTCCGCAAGAGCCTGCTCAACAAGATCAAGATCACGCCCTCGCAGGCGCACTTCGAAGAAGACGACGACGCCTCGCTCGGCTGGATCTATTCCTCGCACAACCGCACGACTGCCGTCGTCCTTCAGACCCTCCTCGAGACCGGGGCCAACGTGCCCGTCCTTCCGGACATCGTCCGCTGGCTCGTCGAGCAGGGCCGGACCGGCCGCTGGCGCTCGACGCAGGAGAATTTTTACGTCTTCTACGCGCTAAACGAATTCTACCGGGCCGCCGAAAAGGTCAAGCCGGACTTCCAGGCCGAAATCACGGTCGCGGGCAAGCCCCTGCTCCAGGACATGTTCCGGGCGGTCACTCAGGCCGCTCGGGCTTCGGTGCCGCTCGACGAATTCAAGACGGCCCAGGACGTTCCGCTCCGATTCGCGAAGATTGGGGCCGGCACTCTCTACTACGGCGCCCGCCTGACCTACGCGCCCAAGAGCGCCCTGGCCCCGCGTGACGAAGGGTTTGCGGTCTACAAGACCCTCACCACGCTCGACGGCAAGCCCGTCGAAGCGATCAAGGCCGGGGCCATCGTCCTCGTGACGCTCCAGGTCGTCGTCCCGAAAGAGAGCCTCTTCGTCGTCGTCGACGACCCGCTGCCCGCGGGCTTCGAGGCGGTCAACGGGACGTTCCTGACCGAGAGCGATGAGGAGCAGCGCCGCCTCAACGCCCTCGTCGAGAAGGACGACGAGCCCTGGTGGCAGGGCTTCGACCATACCGAGATCCGCGACAACAAGATCCTCCTCTTCGCCGACTCGCTCCTGCCGGGCATCCATACCCACCGCTACCTGGCCCGGGCCCTGACCTTCGGCCAGTTCGCCCTGCCCGGGACGAAGGCGGAAGGGATGTACGAGCCCGAGGTCTTCGGGCGGAGCGTCGAACGGTCGGTGAAGATCGTGAAATGAGGCTGACCCGCGGCCGCCGGGCCGTGCTGTTTGTCCTGCTCGGAACGGTCCTGGCGGTCTGCGTGTCGTTCTACGTCCCCGTCTCCCGGCGGCGCCTCGATCCGATCCCCGTGATTTCCCTCCGCCTCGAAGACCGGGCGGGCGTTCTCCTGCGCGAGGTTCTCTCGGACGAAGGCGGCCGCTGCCGATGGGTCGGGCTGGCCGACATCTCCCCCTCTCTGCTCAAGGCCACGATCGCCGCCGAGGACCGACATTTCCTGACTCATCCCGGCGTGAACCCCTACGCCGTCGTTCGGGCCTTCGTCCAAAACCTCCGGAGCCGGCACGTCGTCTCGGGCGCGTCGACCATCACCCAGCAGGTTGTTCGGAACATCACCCATTTCCGGCGGACGGTCTTCGCCAAGGTGCGGGAGGCGTGGCTGGCCGTCCGCCTGGAGCACACGCTGTCCAAGGACGAGATCCTCGTCCAATACCTGAATCGGATTTCCTATGGGAACCAGGCGCTCGGGATCGAGGCGGCCGCCCGCCTCTACTTCGACAAGCCCGCTTCAGACCTGAGCCTGGCCGAATCGGCGCTCCTCGCGACAATTCCGCGCGCGCCCTCGGAGCTGAATCCCTATCGCAAGCGAGCGGCCGCCCTAAAGCTTCAGCAGGAGCTGTTGCGGCGGATGCGGGACCAGGGCGACGTGCCGGCCGAAGAGATCGATCGGGCCCTCGGCGAAGTTCTCGTCTTGAAGCCGCCCTCGGAGAACTTCCGGGCGCCCCACTTCTGCGACATGGTCCTGGCCGGGATTCCGCCCGCCGAGCGCCGGGCGCTCTCCGTCATCCGGACCACACTCGACGCCGGCCTCCAAGCGAAGGTCGAAAAGCTCCTGGCGGGGCACGTGGCCGCGATGGAAAAGAAAGGCATCACCAACGCCGCGGCTGTCGTCCTGGACAACGCCTCCGGCGAGATCTTAAGCCTGGCCGGGTCCCGCGATTTCTTCGACGATCGCGACGACGGCCAGGTGAACGGGGTAACGGCCCTCCGTCAGCCGGGCTCGACGATCAAGCCTTTCACATATGCCCTGGCGCTCGAAAAGGGCATGACCGCCGCCACCATCCTCGAGGACGTCCCCACCCAGTTCGCGACGCTCGAGGGGAATTTCGCGCCGGAGAACTACGACGAGAAGTACCACGGTCCGATCCGGCTGCGAAGCGCGCTGGCCAGCTCCTACAACATCCCGGCCGTGTCCGTCCTCCAGACGCTCGGCCCCGACCTTCTCTACCGGCGGCTCAAGGACCTCGAATTCGACAGCCTGCGCAAGCCCGCCGATTTCTACGGCGTGGGGCTGACGCTCGGGAACGGCGAGATCACGCTCCTCGAGCTCGCCCGGGGCTATGCTGCTTTCGCCCGGGGCGGGCTCTATCTCCGGGACGTTTCGATCCGGGCGCTCCGGCGCAAGGACGGCAGGACGGCGGGTCCGCTTCCCTCTCCTCGAGCGCGGCGGGTTTTCAGTCCGCCGGTGGCGTATCTCATCACCCACATCCTCGCCGACGGGGACGCCCGCGTCCCGACGTTCGGCTACAATTCCCCCTTGAGCTTCACGTTCCCGGCGGCGGCCAAGACCGGAACGTCGAAGGACTTCCGGGACAACTGGACGGTCGGGTATACGCCCCGATTTACCGTCGGTGTGTGGGCCGGCAATTTCGACGGGCGGCCGATGGAAAACGTCTCGGGCATCTCCGGCGCCGGGCCGCTGTTCCGGGACATCATGCTCCTTCTGAACGAGAGCCGCAAAGAGCCGTTCGCCGAGTCCCCCGGCCTCGTCCACGCCCCGGTCTGTCCGGAGTCGGGCCTTCGCCCTTCGACCCGCTGCCCCCATTCCATCGACGAGATCTTCATCGTCGGCACGGAGCCCTCGGCCCCGTGCCGGCTTCCCCACCGGAAGTCTGCGACGACCAGGTCGTCTTTGACGACCGAGTCGACCGGGTCGTCCGCGATGACCGGGGCATCCGCGACGACCGGGTCGCCGATCGTCCGGGGCCCGAACGTCCCGAAATCCGTTCTGACCATCGTCGTCCCTCAGGACGGCGACATTTTCAAGCTCGATCCCATTCTGCGCCGGGCTTACCAGACCCTCACCTTGCAGGTCCGCCTCGCCGAAGGGACCGACGTCCGGACGATCGAATGGTGGATCGACGGCCGGAAGGTCGCGGCGGTCGGGCCGCCCTTCCGTTTCTCCTGGAATCTCGCGCCCGGTTCTTATACAATAAGGGCCCGCGGCCTTGCCGCGGGAGGTGTTCTCGAGAGCCCGCCGGTGAAGGTCCAGGTCCTTTTATGACGCCGACCCCCGGACCGGGCCGTTGGGAGGAGGTCCCCGCATGAGGCGACGCAAGGCCCTGTTCGCGCTTGGCGCCCTGGGCGCGGTCGCGCCCCAGTGGCTCGCCGGACGACCCGGTCGTCGTGGACAACCCGGTTGTCGCGGACAATCGACAAGGAGTCAACGCATGAAGAAAGAAGTCAAGACCGACAAGGCCCCCCAGCCCATCGGCCCCTATTCCCAGGGCATCATCGCCAACGGCTTCGTGTTCTGCTCGGGCCAGATCCCGATCGTCCCCGAAACGAACAGCCTTCTCACCGGCCCGATCGAAGAGCAGACCCGCCAGGTCCTCAAGAACGTGGCCGCGGTCCTTGACGCGGCCGGCTCCTCGCTCGACGACGTGGTGAAGACGACGGTCTTCCTTCAGGACATGAACGATTTCGCGGCCATGAACAAAGTCTACGGCGAAGCCTTCAAGACCCCGTTCCCGGCCCGCGCCGCCGTCCAGGCGGCCCGCCTCCCCCGGGACGTCAAGGTGGAGATCGAGGTCGTCGCCCTCGTGAAGTGATCTCGATTTCCGAATACGGGATCGGCCGCGAGACCCACCATGCCCCTTTACGAATTCTGCTGCCAAGCCTGCCACCGGCGCTTCGAATCCCTCGTCCGGATCGGAGGGGAGCCGGATGTCCGCTGCCCTCATTGCGGAGCGGCCGGGGTCCGCAAGCTCCTTTCGGCCTTTGGCATCGGCGGGGGAGCGAGCCGGATCAAGGCCTCCGGGAGCGGCTGCTCCTCGTGCTCGAGCTCGTCCTGCAGCACCTGCCACTGATCGCCGGACCGAGATGAAGGACATCCGGATCGGGATCGATACCGGCGGCACATTCACGGACTTCGTGATCTTCGCCGGAGGCCGCGTCCTCACCCTCAAGCTGCCCTCCACGCCGGCGGACCCGTCCCGGGCCATCCTCCAGGGCCTGGGCGAATTCCTCGAGAAGGGCGGCGCTCCGACGGTCATCCACGGAACGACCGTCGCGACGAACGCCCTTCTCGAGCGCAAGGGCGCCCGGATCGCGCTCATTACAACGCGCGGATTCGAGGACGTCCTGGCCATCGGCCGCCAGACCCGCCGACACCTCTACAGCCTCCGGGGCGAGCGGCGGGCGCCGATCGTCGAACCCGGGATGAGCTTCGGCCTGGACGAGCGGATGACGGCCGGCGGCGAATCCGTCCGCTCCCCGAGGCGGGCGGAGATCCGGGCCGTCCTCGACCGGATCGCGGCGCGCGGCGCGGAGGCCGTGGCCGTCTCCCTCATCAACGCCTACGCCGATCCCCGGCACGAGGACCTCGTGGCCGAGGAGATCCGCAAGCGCGGCGGACTGGCCTCGATCTCGAGCCGCCTCCTGCCCGAGTACCGGGAATACGAGCGGACGTCCACGACCGCGGTCAACGCCTATCTCATGCCGATTCTCCACCGCTATCTTTCCTCCCTCGAACAAAACATCGGCCGGGCGGAGCTCCGGATCATGCAGTCCAACGAAGGCTACATCTCCGCGGCCAAGGCCAAGGCCGAGCCGATCCGAACCGCGCTGTCGGGTCCGGCGGGAGGCGCCGTCGCTTCGCTCCACATCGCCCGGGCCGCGGGCTTCCCGAACGTGGTCAGCTTCGACATGGGGGGAACCTCGACCGACGTTTCTTTGATCGAGGGTCGGCTCCGGCGAACGAGCGAAAACGCGATCGGCGACTTTCCGGTGCGCGTGCCGATCATCGACATCCATTCCGTGGGCGCGGGGGGAGGCTCGATCGCCTCGGTGGACTCCGCGGGCTCGCTCCGGGTCGGGCCCCGGAGCGCCGGCGCCGAGCCGGGACCGGCCTGCTACGGCCGGGGCGAGCTTCCGACCGTCACCGACGCCAACCTCATCCTGGGCCGCATCGATCCGGATTTCTTCCTGGGCGGCAAGATGAAGATCTTGCCCGAGCGAAGCTTCGCGGCCGTGGGCCGGATCGCGGTCGCGATCGGAAAATCCGTCCTCGCCACCGCCCAGGGCATCGTCGATGTGGCCAACATCAACATGGAGAAGGCCATCCGGGTCATCTCCATCGAACGCGGCTTCGACCCCCGCGAGTTCGCCCTGTTCTCTTTCGGGGGGGCCGGCGGCATGCACGCCGCCGACATGGCCTCCCACCTCCAGATGAAGGCCGTCCTCGTGCCGGCCAACGCCGGCGTCCTCTCGGCGTTCGGCCTTCTCCTAGCCGACTCCGTCAAGGACTATTCGCGGTCCGTCCTCCGGACCCTCGACCGCGTCCGGGCGGCCGAGCTCGACCGCCTTTTCCGCGAGTTCGAGCGGCGGGGCCTGCGGGACATGAAGGAGGACGGCTTCGGGCCGGAGGCGGTTGTCTTCGAGAAGTCCCTGGACATGCGGTACCTGGGGCAATCCTATGAGATCAACCTCCCCTACCGCGGCCGGCCGATCGAGACCCTGCGATCCGAATTCAACCGCCGGCACCGGAAATTGTATTCCTACATCCATCCCGACGCCCCGGTCGAGATCGTCAACGTCCGATTGAAGGTCCGCGGCCTGACCCCGAAATTCAAGCTGCGGAAGATCGCCCCCCCCCGGTCGGCCGATCCCGGCCGGGCGGTCCTGAAACGGCAGCCCCTTCATTACCGAGGGCGCGCCTTCCGGGCCGAGGTTTACGACCGGGCGGGGCTCGTCCCCGGTGTTCGCCTCCGGGGTCCGGCCCTGGTCGCGGACTTCGGGTCGACGACCTTCCTGCCGCCCGGCTTCAGCCTCCGCGTGGACCCCTATCTGAACCTCATCCTCCGCGAGGACGGCCGCCGATGAGGACCTTCGACCCGATCGAAATCGAAATCTTCAAGAACACGTTCGTCTCCATCGCGGAGGAGATGGGCGCCGTCCTCGGCCGGACGGCCCTGTCGCCCAACATCAAGGAGCGCAAGGATTTCTCCTGCGCCCTCTTCAATCGGAAGGGCGAGACGCTGGCCCAGGGCTCGCACATCCCGGTCCACCTCGGGGCCATGCCCCTCTCGGTCCAGGCCGCTCTCCGGGCCATGACGTTCGCCGACAACGACCTCGTCCTCCTCAACGACCCCTACCACGGCGGCACGCATCTGCCCGACATCACCTGCATCGCCCCGGTCTTCATCGACGGCCGCCTCGAGTTCTTCGCCGCGAACCGGGCCCACCATTCCGACGTGGGCGGCATGTCGCCCGGCAGCATGCCGCTCGCCACTGAGATCTTCCAGGAGGGGCTCATCCTCCCGCCGCTCAAGATCGTGAGCCGAGGCCGCCTCGACGATGAGCTCCTGCGGCTCATCCTGGCCAACGTCCGCACGCCCGAGGAGCGCAAGGGCGACCTCCTGGCCCAGATCGCGGCCTGCGAGAAGGGCAAGCAGAGGATCCGCGAAGCGGTCCGGAAATACGGCCGGGCCAAGATCTCGTGCTACGCCGACCTGATCCAGGACTACACCGAGGCTTTCCTCCGCAAAACGATCCGCGAGATCCCCGACGGCGATTACAGTTTCGCCGACCATCTCGACGACGACGGGATCACGGAGGCGCCGGTAAAAATCGCGGTCACGATCCGCATACGGGGTAGCCGGGCCGTCGTTGATTTCCGCGGCTCGTCGCTCCAGGTCCGGGGCGGGGTCAACGCCAACGCGGCCGTCACCCTCTCCGCCGTCCTCTACGTCTTCCGCTCGCTGATCGAGGAGGACATCCCGTTCAACACCGGTCTGATGCGGCCGATCGACATCATCGCCCCCCCGGGCCTAATCGTCAGCGCCCAGTTTCCTGCCGCTACCGCGGCTGGGAACGTCGAGACGTCGCAGCGGATCGTGGACGTCCTGCTGGGAGCGCTGGCCCGGGCCATCCCCGACCGGATCCCGGCCGCGAGCTCGGGGACGATGAACAACATCGCCCTCGGCGGATACGATCCGGCAAGGAAGCGGAATTTTGCGTATTACGAAACGATCGGCGGGGGCATGGGCGCGAGCCTCGACCTTCCGGGACTGAGCGGCGTCCACACCCACATGACGAACTCGCTCAATACGCCCCTCGAAGCGCTCGAGCACTATTTTCCGTTCCGCATCCGCCGCTACGCCCTGCGGCGGGGGTCGGGCGGGGCGGGCCGGAACGCGGGCGGGGACGGCCTCGTCCGCGAATACGAATTCGCCCTTCCGGCCGACGTCACCATCCTGTCCGAACGCCGGACCTTCGCCCCGTACGGCCTGCGGGGCGGCCGGCCGGGTGTTCCGGGCCGCAATACGCTCATCACGGCCGGCCGGGCGGTCCGCCTGAAGTCCAAGGCCAGCTTCCGGGTCGAGCCCGGGGACGTCCTCCGCATCGAAACACCGGGAGGCGGCGGCTACGGTCCGCCGCCGAAGAGGAAAAGGAAATGACCAAGAGAATCGCCGTCATCCTGGCCGCGCTCCTCCTGCCGGCGGCGGCCGCCGAAGCGGCCTTCCATCTCGGGCTCCGGGGCGGGTACGCCCTGTTCATGGACAAGAGCTACGCCGGCGCGCCCGCCTACGGGCTGAGCCTGGGATTCGACCTCACCCGCAATCTTAGCCTGGAGCTCAGCGGCACGCGCTTCGAGAGTTCCGTAACCGCTTCGGCCGACGGCCTGAGCGCGGGGCGGCTGGCCCTGATGCCCCTCGAGATCGCGGTCGAAGCCCGATTCCCGCTCGGCGACGGGAAACTCGCGGCCTTCGGCGGCTTCGGCGGAGGGTTCGGCTTCACCTCCTTCACGTTAGATTCGACCTCCGCGGCGGGCTGGACCGCGGTGGGCTTTGCCGTCGCCGAAAAAGTGCAGTCCACGGCCTGCCTGTGCGCGGCCGCCGGTCTCGAGTACGCCGTGAGCCGGACTTCGGTCCTGCGCCTGGAGGCGCGTTATCGCCTGATGAAGCCGTCGGGGACCTGGTCGATCACGGACCTCCTCAGCGGCGAAAAGATTTCGGGAACGCTGGACAAATTGAGCCTGGATTCGCTTACGATCGGCCTGGCCGTCCGGATGGGGTTGTAACATGGACACGCGATACTCATCTCCCAAATCTCTCCGGCGGGCGCGGTTATTCCTTCGGTTCGCTCTTTGCGGCGCGGCGGCGGTCCTGCTCGTTTCCGGGACCGGATGGCGCCGCGGCCCCGAAGCGTTTCGGTTCGCCGGACGGGAAGAATTCTCGGAATCTATCGGAAATCCAAAATTGGCCTCCGTCCTCACCCGGCTGGCCGGGATCCGGGACTCCCAGGGAGAGTCCGCCGCGGAAGCCTTCGCCCGCATCCGCAAAATCGATTACCGCGACGGCTCGGTCCGCGTGGTGGCGGCGGCAAACGTCTCGCCGGCCGCGATGTCCGGGGAGGCGGCCGGCTCGATCCTCCGGGCCCGCATCGGATTCCTGGGCGGCCGCGTCGAGACCCGATCCCGGAACCTCATCCAGGCGTTCCTTCCGCTTGACGCCCTCGAAGGCCTGGCCGGCGACGCCCTGGTGAAATATGTCCGCCTCCCGCTCCGTCCGGTCAAGCTCCAGGTCACGAGCGAAGGCGTTTCGCGGACGGGGGCGGACAAGTGGAGGACTATTCCAGCCTATCGGACCGGCGCGGCGGCCAAGATCTGCATCCTCGACATCGGGTTCCTGGGCTACGAGAGCCTGCTCGGCTCGGAGCTCCCCTCCTCCGTCACGGCCCGCTCGTTCCGGGCCGACGGCGACATCGCCGCAGGCGAGGACCACGGCACCGCCTGCGCGGAGATCGTGCACGACATGGCCCCGGACGCCCAGCTTTGGCTCGTGAATTTCGACACGGACGTCGAAGAGAGCGCGGCCGTGGACTGGCTCGCCCAGCAGGGCGTCCAGGTCATCTCCTATTCGCTCGGCTGGTACAACGCCGGTGCGGGCGACGGCACGGGCCCGATCTGCGCCGACGTGGAATATGCCGCCTCCCGGAACATCCTCTGGTGTTCGGCTGCGGGCAACGCGGCCACCGACCACTGGGAAGGTCAATTTAATGATCCGGACGGCGACGGCTGGCTCAATTTCGCCGGGACAACCCGCTATTTGGAATTTCATGTTGCGGCCTATGACGATGTCGGCGTCTCGTTGAACTGGAAGGATTGGGGGATCTGGAACGGGTGGGACTATAACGGCTCGAACCAGGATTACGACCTCTACCTGTACCTTAAGCAGGGAACCACTTATCAGCTCGTAGACAAGTCGACGAACGCCCAGACGGGCTCCCAATGGCCCATCGAGGACATCTACGGCTGGTATACGGACCACGATGCGGTCTGGGCGGTGTCCATCAAACGGGTGAGCGGCTCGAAACCCGTCAATCTCGAGCTATTCACCTCCGGCAACGACCAGGCCATCTCCTACGCCGTCGCGGCCCACAGCCTCGTCGTCCCGGCCGATTCGGCCTCGGCCATCGCGGTCGGCGCCACGGACTGGGAAGACGATTCCTACCATTATTACAGCTCCCAAGGCCCCACGCACGACGGCCGTCTCAAGCCCGATCTGACGGCCCCGTCGGGCGTTTCGACGGCGACCTTCGGCAAGTGGAATTTCTACGGGACATCGGCCTCGGCGCCCCATGTCGCGGGCGCCTGCGGCCTCCTGCGCGGCCTGACGCCGTTCTCCGTCAAACAGGTCCGCGCTCTCCTCGACGAACGGGCGGTCGACCTCGGCCCCGCCGGGCCCGACTATGAGTTCGGATACGGCCGATTGAACCTGAAAAAATGACGGTCGGAAGGGGTCTTCCCCTCCGAGTTGACCGAAGTTCTCCGGTCGGACGGCCCGCACGCCGCGGGCGAAGGAGGTGCCGCCATGTCGCCTTCCCGCCTGCGGCCGGACCATCAGGAAATGACTTTTTTCAGCTTGGCTTTTTCGATCAGAAGCTGGCCCTGGTAGGACACATAGTTCAGGAGGATCAGGACGCGGTCCTGGCCGGAAAGGTTCTTCTTGAAGACGCCACGCAGGCCCTTGAGCGGGCCCTCGGCGACTTCGATCTGGTCGCCGAGCTCGGGTTCGAGGCCGTGCTTGGCGAGCTCGATGAATCCGTCAACTTCGCGGGTCCGGATCTCGGATAGGACCTCGTCGTCGAGCGGCACCGGCCCGGCATCGTTCCCCACGATGCGTTTGACACCGCGGGTGTACTTGACCAGTTTGTATTGTTCGGGGTTGTCGAACCGGACGAATTCATAGCCCGGAAAGAAGGGTTTGGTCCGGCCGCCCTCCAGGTATTTCGGGCTGTACACCTCGATCCCGCCGGCCTGGAAGAGCCGCTCGACCTGGGACTCCTTCTTCGGCTTGGTGTTGAGGACGAACCAGCGGACCATGCTAGATTTTCACGGCCTCTTCGATCTTGGCCGGGGTCTTGGGAATGGGTTTGCCCAGTAGGCGGTGGCCGTCCTTGGTGATGAGGACGTCGTCCTCGATTCGGATCCCGCCGAAATTCCGATAGCGGGCCAGCTTGTCGTACGCGATGAAGTCGAGGAACTTGTTTTCTTTCTTCCACTTGTCGATCAAGGCCGGAATGAAGTAGATCCCGGGCTCGACGGTCATGACATGGCCTTCCCGCAGCTCTTTGGCCATGCGGAGATAGGCCAGGCCGAACTGGGCGCTCCGCTGGATGCTCTCGTCGTAGCCGACGAAGTTCTCCCCGAGGTTTTCCATATCGTGGACGTCCAGGCCGAGCATATGGCCGAGGCCGTGGGGGAAGAACAGGGCGTGCGCGCCCTGGAGAACGGCTTCCTCGACATCGCCCTTCATCAGGCCGAGGGCCTTGAGCCCTCCGGCGATGACCCGGGCCGTCAGGAGATGAATGTCGCGGTACCGCACGCCCGGCTTCATCGATTTGATGGCGGTTTCCTGGGCTTTGAGGACGATCTCGTAGATCTCTTTCTGGGCGCTTGCGAATTTCCCGCCGACCGGGACGGTCCGGGTGATATCGGCAGCGTATCCCAGGGGCGACTGTCCGCCGGCGTCCACAACCAGGAGGTCGCCTTTTTTCAGCTTGTTGGAGTGGGAATGGTTGTGCAGGATCTGACCGTTCTTGGTCAGGATGGTCGGAAAGGCGGTCAGGCCGCCGTCGGCGATGGCCAGGCCGTCGATCCGGCCGGCGATGTCCTTCTCGAAGATGCCGGGCTGGGCCATGTGCATGGCCGAGACATACATCTTGAAGGTCGTCTTGAGGGCGAGCTCGATCTGAGCGACTTCCTGGTCGGACTTGAGCGACCGCTGGGCCGCGATAGCCTTGGTCAGGCCGGGCGAGGCCTTGGCCTTGGCTTCCTCCGGTTTGATCCCGAGGAGCGCTTCGATCCTTAGGAAGGTTTCGGGACGGTAGGGCGGCAGATAGTGGACCGGTCTCCCCTTCGCTAGGGCGTCCCGCAGCAGGCCCGCCAGGTCCTTGAGGGGAGCGGTCAACTTGATGCCGACGGCGACGGCCCGCTCCTGGACCGTCGGGAGGTATCCCATCCAAATGACGTCTTCGATATCGATGTCGTCCCCGAAGAGGGTGTCCTTCTTTTCATCCACGTCGATGACCGCGGCCAACTTCGGCGTATCTAGGCCGAAAAAATAGAGGAAGGTGCTGTCCTGGCGGAAGGGATAGGTGTTCGCCGCGTAATTCATGGGGCTGTCGTCGTTTCCGAGGAGCAAGATCAGTCCGTTCTGTACTTGCTTCTTCAGGAAGTCGCGTCTTCGGATATAGGTCTTCGCCTCAAACATGGGGTCTCCTTTCGCCGGAATCGACGGGCCTTGGGGCGTGGTCATGGAGGAATGTAACAAAAATCAGGAGCGGAAGTCAATTTGGAGGCGACATTTGGAGGGGAAGACCCCTTCCAAATGAGGCCCCGCGCCTCATCTATTATAGGGGGAAAATCGGATTCGGGATGGTAGCGGGGGTTGGATTTGAACCAACGACCTCCGGGTTATGAGCCCGACGAGCTACCAGGCTGCTCTACCCCGCAATCACGAGGGCATTATAGCAAAAAAATCCCGTTTGTCAAAACATTCTTGCCGTCCGCGATTCCGAAAATTTCCTTGACGGCGGTCGACCCAAAAAATATAATGAGGCAATCGAAAAATGATGATCATCGTATTTTTTGCGCTGGCCGTGATTTGCACGGGTTCCGTGCTGGGTATGATCATCTCCCGCAACCAGGGCACGAGCGCCCTCCTCCTCGTTCTGGCGTTCGCCTCGCTCGGCGGCCTGTTCGGCCTCCTCGGGGCGGGGTTCCTGGCTGTCGTGCAGGTCATCATTTACGCCGGGGCCATCATGGTCCTGTTCATCTTCGTGATCATGATGATCAACCTCCGTGAGGGCATCGCCCCGGAGAAGAGGACTTGGACGATCGTCTTGTCCTGCGCCATGGCCCTCGTCATCCTCGGGGAAATCGTCTTCGCTGCGCGCGGGGTCGCTCCCGAGGCCCCCCCTGCGCTAGCTGGGGTGTCGCCCACGGAGCTCGGCCGTCTGTTGTTCACGAAATATCTCTATCCCTTCGAGATCACCTCGGTCCTGATTCTGGCCGCCCTCGTCGGGGCCATCGTCCTGGTGAAGAAGAGGGAGCCATGACCGTCCCCGCCTCCTACTTTTTCATCCTGAGCATCGTCCTGTTTGTCCTGGGAATCGTAGCCTTCTTCGTCAAGCGGGACCTCATCTCCCAGTTCATGGCCGTCGAGGTCATGCTCAACAGCGCCAACCTGGCCTTTCTGGCCCTCGCCAAGGCGGCCGCGTTCGCGGACGCCCAGGCCGTCGTGTTCTTCATCATCACCGTGGCGGCCGCCGAAGCCTCGATCGGCCTGGCCATCGTCCTGCTCATCTTCCGCCGGAAGAAATCCATCCGCACCGCCGACCTGGACTCGATGAAAGGCTGACATGACGGACCTCTTCTGGCTCATCCCCTTCCCGCCCGCCCTGAGCGCCCTCGTCCTCATCCTCTTCGGGCGCGTCCTGTCCAAGAGGTGGGTGACGATCCAGGCCTGCGGAGCCGTGCTCGTCTCGTTCGGCTTGTCGCTTCTCTCGTTCGGCGGGCTCCTCGGCGCCTCGGCCGAAGGATTGCCGCTCATCAAAACGTTGTTCCCCTGGATCCGGGCCGGTGCCTTCCGCGCCGATTTCGCCTTCCAGTTCGATCCGCTCTCGGCGGTGATGGTCCTCGTCGTCACGGGCGTAGGTTTCCTGATCCATGTCTATTCCGTCGGGTACATGTCCCATGACAAGGGCACCACCCGCTTCTTCTCCTACATGAACCTCTTCATGTTCGCCATGCTGATCCTGGTTCTGGCCTCGAACATGGTCCTGATGTTCGTCGGCTGGGAGGGTGTCGGCCTGTGTTCGTATCTGCTCATCGGCTTCTGGTTCGAGAAGAAATCCGCCGCCGCCGCCGGTAAAAAGGCGTTCATCGTCAACCGGATCGGGGATGCCGGGTTCCTGCTCGGCCTTCTCTTTCTGTTGACCGTGGTCGGGACGTCGGACTTCACGGCGATCAGCGGCGCCGTCCAGAGCG
Source organism: Candidatus Aminicenantota bacterium (assembly GCA_017883285.1). GTDB lineage: Bacteria > Acidobacteriota > Aminicenantia > Aminicenantales > UBA4085 > FEN-413. Next base: position 28,592 of record JADGNV010000050.1, read on the forward strand.
GCGCGATCGGCGCCGGGCTGGCGACGCTCATCGCTATCCTCCTGTTCGTCGGAGCGACGGGCAAGTCCGCCCAGATCCCACTCTACATTTGGCTGCCGGATGCCATGGAGGGCCCGACCCCCGTCAGCGCCCTGATCCATGCCGCGACGATGGTCACGGCGGGGGTCTACATGGTCGCCCGGTTGAACCCCCTCTTCAGCCTGTCCGTCCCAGCCGGGAACGTCGTCGCGATCATAGGGGCCGCGACCGCCGTCTTCGCCGCCACCATGGCCCTGACCCAGAACGACATCAAGCGGGTCCTGGCCTATTCCACGATCTCCCAGCTCGGATACATGTTCCTCGGCTGCGGCGTCGGGGCCTATGCCGCCGGGATCTTCCATCTCGCGACCCACGCCTTTTTCAAGAGCCTGCTCTTCCTTTCGGCCGGGAGCGTCATCCACGCTTTGTCCGGCGAGCAGGACATGCGGAAGATGGGCGGGCTCAAGAAATACCTGCCGCGCACCTACAAGCCGTTCCTGGTCGGGGCGATCGCCATTTCGGGCGTGCCCTTCCTGTCCGGGTTCTTCTCCAAGGACGCGATCCTGACCTCGGCTTTCGCCCAGGGCCGCTATATCCTCTGGGGCCTCGGCCTGGCCGGGGCGATCATGACCGCGTTCTATATGTTCCGGCTGATCTTCCTGACCTTCCATGGTGAGGAGCGGCTGACGCCGGAGGCCAAGCTCCATCTGCACGAATCTCCCAAGGTGATGACGGTCCCCTTGGCCATCCTGGCCGTCTTCTCGGTCATCGCCGGCTATGTCGGCCTACCGGCCATTTTCGGCGGGCGCGCGGACCTCTTCCGCCGCTTCCTCGAACCCGTGATCAAGCCGGCCGGAGAAGGCCATCTCTCGCTCGGCACGGAAGGCCTGCTGATCCTGGCTTCGGTCGCGGCGGCGTTTCTCGGGATCGTGATCGCGTATTGGTTCTATCTCCGGAATCCCCGTGTCCCCCAGACCCTGGCCGCCCGGTTCCCCGGCGTGTACAAACTCCTCACCAATAAATATTTCGTGGACGAGGCCGTCGGGGCCGTCATCATCCGGCCCCTGCTCCGGGGTTCGGAGCTCGTCTATACCGGCTTCGATCTGAAGGTCATCGACGGCGCCCTCAACGGCTCGGCCGCGGCGGCCGGGTTCTTCGGCAAGGTCCTGAGCGTTTTCCAGACCGGGTTCGTCAAGGATTACGCCGTCGTCTTCCTGCTGGGCGTCGCCGTCATTCTCGGAGTCCTCTTGTTCTAAGACCATGAGCATCCCCATCCTGAGCCTCGTCACGTTCGTTCCTCTCCTGGGGGCCGTCCTGCTCATCTTCCTGCCGAGGGAGCGCAAGACCCTTTTCTACGGCGTGGCTCTGACGCTCTCCCTTTTCGTCTTCGCGGCCTCTCTCCTCCTGTATTTCCGGTTCGACGCCGCGGCGGCCGGACCGCAATTCGTCGAAAAATCCGCCTGGCTGGGCTTCGGCATCCAATATCATCTGGGGATTGACGGTATCAGCCTGTTCCTGGTGCTCCTCACGACCTTCCTCGTGCCGATCGTCATCCTCGCCTCGTGGAGCTACATCCAGGACCGGATCAAGGAATACCTGATTTTCATGCTCCTTCTGGAGACCGGCATCCTGGGCGTCTTCCTCTCGCTCAACCTCTTCCTCTTCTATGTGTTCTGGGAGGCCGCCCTCATTCCGATGTACTTCCTGATCGGCATCTGGGGCGGCAAGCGCCGCGTTTACGCCACCATGAAGTTCGTCCTCTTCACGATGTTCGGCAGCCTCCTGATGCTGGCTGCGATCTTCACCCTGTCTTCGCTCTTCTTCAAGGCGACCGGGACGTATTCCCTGAACGTCTTCGAACAGGCGCGGATGGTCCTCAATCCCCGCCTTCAGACCTGGCTCTTCCTGGCCTTCGGCCTGGCGTTCGCCATCAAGGTCCCGATGTTCCCCTTCCACACCTGGCTGCCCGACGCCCATGTCGAGGCGCCGACGGGAGGCTCGGTTCTTCTGGCCGCGTTGCTCCTCAAGATGGGCTCCTACGGGTTCATCCGGTTCGCGATCCCCCTCTTCCCGGACGCGGTCGAGACGTTTCTTCCGGCGCTGTCCGTCCTCTGCCTCATTGGGATCATTTACGGGGGCCTCATGGCCCTGATCCAGAAGGATATCAAGTCGCTCGTCGCCTACTCGAGCGTCAGCCACATGGGGCTGGTCATGCTCGCCGTCTTCTCCCTCAACGTCGAGGGAACGCTCGGCGCGATCTACCAGATGCTGAACCACGGCCTGAGCACCGGCGCGCTGTTCCTGGCGGTCGGCATCCTCTACGAGCGGGCCCATACCCGGGCGATCAAGGACTTCGGCGGGGTCAGCAAGCAGATGCCGGTCTTTTCCGCCTTCTTCTTGATCGCCATCCTGTCCTCGGCCGGCCTGCCGGGCCTGAACGGGTTCATCGGAGAGATCAGCTGCCTCTATGGGATCTTCGCGGCCAACAAGATCTACGCCGTTCTGGCCGTGACGACGGTCATCCTGGGCGCCGCGTATCTCCTGTGGATGTTCCAGCGGGTCATGCAGGGCCCCATCACCAACGAGAAAATCCTGTCGTTCCGCGATATGGGCCGCCGCGAAATCCTCTATTTCGCGCCGATCGTCGTCCTGATGTTCTGGATGGGGATTTCGCCCCAGACCTTCCTGGGGAAAATGGAGGCGTCGGTCACGGCCTACGTTCAGCGGATCAAAGGCCGCGAGCGGGTGTTCGTCCAGAAGCCCGGCCCCTCGCCTGCGGCTCGCCGCATCGACGTCCGGGAGGCGCTCTCGCGATGAACGTCACCGCCGCGCTCCTCCCCCTCCTGATCGTCGTCGTCGGCGCCATTCTCGTCCTGCTCCTCGAAGCGTTCTGGAAACGGACCGACAAGACCCCGCTGGCGATGCTGTCGATCGCCGCGATTCTGGGAAGCGCGGCGGCCGCGGTGCGGCTGTGGGGCGCGGGCGCCTCGGCGTTCGGGGGCATGCTCCGCCTCGACGATGCGGCCCTGGTCTTCACGATGATCTTCTTCGTCACGGTCGTCTTCACGATCCTGATCGCGCTCCGCTACCTCCCCCGTCAGAACGCGAACTTCGGGGAGTTCTACGGACTCCTGCTCCTCGCCCTGGCCGGCCTCATGATTATGGTCTCCTCGTCCAACCTGATCGTCGTCCTTCTCGGCCTCGAAACCCTGTCCGTGGCGAGCTACGCCCTGGCCGGCTTGAAGCGCGACGACGACAAGGCGCTGGAGGCCGCAATCAAGTATTTCCTCATGGGCAGCTTCGCCAGCGGCTTCCTCATCTTCGGCCTCGCCCTCCTCTTCGGCATGGCCCATACGCTCGAGATTCCGGGCGTGACGGCCGCGTTCGCCGCCCCCGAAGGCGCGACCCTTCTCGGCCTTGCCGGACTTGTCCTGGTCCTCATCGGATTCGCCTTCAAGATCGCCCTGGTCCCCTTCCACATGTGGTCGCCCGACGTTTATCAAGGGGCCCCGACGCCCGTCACGGCGTTCTTCGTGGTCGGGCCGAAGGCCGCCGGCTTCGCCATCCTTTTCAAGCTCGTCGCCCCCTATGCGCCCCAGGCCCTGCGATCGCAGAAGATCCTGACCATGCTGGGGGTCCTGGCCGCCCTGACGATGCTCGTCGGGAGCCTGACCGCCCTCCGCCAGCGGAACGTGAAGCGCCTCCTCGCCTATTCGAGCATTGCCAACGCCGGCTATATGATGCTGGCCGTCATTTCGGGGGACGGCGCCGGGCTGATGTTCTTTCTGGCCGCCTACCTCTTCATGAGCTTCGGCGCCTTCGGCTCGCTCATCGCCATGGGCGGCGGCGGCCGGGAGTTCCACGAGCTCGAGGATTTCGCCGGCATAGGATTCAAGTATCCCTGGATCGGGGGCTTGTTCTCGATTTTCCTCATCGCCCTCGCCGGGTTCCCTCCCCTGGGCGGGTTCCTGGCCAAATATTATGTCTTCAGCGAGGCGGTCAAGAAGGGGCTGACGCCGCTCGTCTTGATCGGTCTGCTGGCCAGCTTGATTTCGGCCTATTATTATCTGCGGATCATCGTCTTCATGTACATGCGCGAGCCCGAGCGGAACATCGACCTCGATGTCGAAAACCCGGCGCTCTACCTCGTCCTCTTTCTCTGCCTCTACGGCGTCCTTCAGCTCGGACTGTTTCCGGGCAACGTCCTCTTCGTCTTCAAGCAGGCCGCGGCCTCGCTATTTCTGTAGTATTCGAAAGGTGTAAGGAGGATCCATGAAAAAACACCTGATCGTCGCTGTGTTGGTGCTTTGCATCGTCCCGGCGTCCTTCGCGACGCTCGTGACGAACATGAACCAAAGCGCCATGTATCTCCGGCTGCTCTCGCGGAACGCCTCGACCGACGTCGACGCGGTCTACTACAATCCGGCCGGATTGACGTCCCTCAAGGACGGCTGGCACATCGGCCTGAACAACCAGACCGTGCTCCAGACCAAGACCGTCAAAAACGAATTTCCGCTTCTCAACAACGGCACGTACGACGGCAAGGTCAACGTCCCCTTCTTCCCCGATCTGTTTCTGGCCTACAAGAAGGGCCCCCTCGCCCTGTCATTCGGCTTCGGCCCCGCGGCGGGCGGAGGCACGGCCGATTTCACGCGCGGCCTGCCCTCCTTCGAATGGCAATTCGCCACGCTGCCGGGCTTGATCTCCGGGATGGGAATTCCGACCACGAAGTACTCCGCGGACATCGCCTTCAAGGGAAGCTCGATCTACCTCGGCTTCCAGTTCAATGTCTCGTACGCGTTCAACGACATGATCTCGGGTGCGATCGGGGCGCGCTATATCTCCGCCACGAACACGTACACGGGACACATCCAGAACGTCATGGTCAATCCGAATTTCCCCCCCTACGGCTTCACGGGGACCATGGTTAAGGGCACCGTGTTCTTCACGACCGTCGGCCAGCCGGCCTACGCGGCCATGGTGGGCGACAAGTCCGTGGACGCCAAGCAGACCGCCTCCGGATTCGCGCCTATCATCAGCCTGAATTTCACGCCGATGGCCGGCCTGAACGTCTCGGCCAAGTATGAATTCCAGACCAAGCTCGAGTTCACGAACGCCACCACGGTCGACGACACCGGGCTGTTCCCCAACGGGGCGACGGAACGGGGCGACATCCCCGCCTTCCTGTCTCTGGGCGCGGAATGGATGGTCCTGCCCGAGCTCAAGGCGACGGCCTCCTTCAATTACTTCTTCGACAAGAACGCGAATTGGGCGGGCCGCGAGGCGTTCGTCAACTCCAATTCCTTCGACCTCGCGGTCGGCTTCGAATACGCCCTGTCGAACATGTTCCTGATCAGCGCGGGCTATCTGCACACCCAGTTCGACCTGGCGCCCGGCTACCAATCCGACCTGGCCCACGACATGGGCGCCGACACATTCGGCGGCGGGTTCCGGATCAAGCTCAGCCCGGCCTTCGACATCGATCTGTCGGCCATGAATGTCGGCTACAAGACCGACCAGAAGTCGATCACCTACCTCACCTCGACCGGCGCCAACCTCGGCGCCTACCTGGAGCACTATTCCCGGAAGACGTTCGCCTTCGCCCTGGCGTTGAACTTCCACCTGTAAGAACGCAGACGGTCGAAACCGACAGGGGCCGGGCGCGCCACCCGGCGCTAGGCCCCTGTTTTTCTTTCCCTAGAGCGCCTCTGCCCTCAGTTTGACCCGATTGCGGGAATCATGTAATCTGGCGCCATGGTCAAGGTCTTCGATGCCGCCGTCGTCGGAGGCGGCGCGGCGGGACTCACGGCCGCGATCACGGCCGCCCGGCGCGGACGATCCGTAGTGATCCTCGAACGGATGCCGCGGCTGGGCAAGAAAATCCTCGTCACGGGCGGCGGCCGCTGCAACCTCGTCAACGAGGTCCTCGACCCCGCGTCCTACAACTCGACATCCGACGACATCGTCGCGGCGGTTCTCGGCCGGTTCGGGTCCCTGCCCATCCGCCTTTTCTTCAAGGGATTGGGCTTGGAGACCATCGCTGAAAGCGACGGACGTATCTTTCCGGCCACCAACCAGGCCGCCTCGGTGCTGAAGGTCCTCGAGATGGAGATCGCCGGGCGGGGCGTCGCGGTTGAGTTTAACTTCGATGTCGTGCGGATCGACGTCCAGGGCGACGGCTTCCTGCTACAGGCCGGGAACGGCCGAAAAATGGAAGCCCGGGCAGTCATCCTCGCCGGCGGAGGAAAGTCCTATCCCGCTTTGGGCTCGAACGGCAGCGGGTATCGACTGGCCGAGGCCTTCGGCCATCATCTCGTTCCCCCGGTCCCGAGCGCCGTTCCGCTCCTCGTCAAAGACCGGCTGAGCCATCTTCTCCAGGGTCAGAGGATCCGGGCCCGGGCGACCGCGCTCGTGGACGGAACCGCCCGCGAAACAGCCGAAGGAGACGTCCTCTTCGCGGCCTACGGTCTTTCGGGGACCGCGATCCTCGACGTGAGCGATAGCCTCTCCCTGGCTCTCCACCGGGAGCACGGCCGCCGGACCGACGTCGCACTCGACCTGGTGCCTTTTCTCAGGCGAGATGATCTCGCCTCCGAATTCGCCTCGCGCCTCCGGTCCGGATGGGCGGTCGCGGACCTGATTTCGGGAATCCTCCCCGAGAAGTTCCGGATCATGATCGGCGAAATCCTCCCGGGCAAGCCCCAGGACCCCGAGGCCGGCGCGGCGGCCCTCGCCTCCGCGCTCAAGAACAAGATCTTCTCCGTTCAGGGAACAAGGGGCTGGAACGAAGCGGAATTCACCTCCGGAGGCATCGACGCCCGGGAGGTCGATCCCCGGACGATGCAATCCCGCTATCGCCAAGGGCTATATCTGGCCGGGGAGCTCCTCGACGTCCAAGGCAAACGGGGCGGCTATAATCTGGCCTGGGCCTGGGCCTCCGGCTACGTGGCCGGCGATTCCGTCTAAAGGGAGGCCGAGGCGCGCTTTCTTGGAACGGACCGCGAACCCGAACATGAAAAATATCCTGGCCGATTTGACCGAATCCCAAAAAGAGGCCGTGACGCACGGGGCCGGCCCCCTTCTCGTCCTGGCCGGGCCGGGGTCGGGCAAGACCCGGGTCATCACCCGGCGGATCGCTTGGCTGATTTCGTCCGGCGTCCCGCCCCACCGCATCCTGGCGGTCACATTCACGAACAAGGCGGCCGAGGAGATGAGATCGCGCCTCCGGGCGATGGACGTCCCGCCGGGATCGACCCTCTGCACCTTCCACAGTCTCTGCACCCGCCTCCTCCGCGAATTCCCGGCGGAAGCCGGCGTCGTCGCCCGATTCTCGATCTACGATCAGGCCGACCAGAAAGCCGTGCTCCGGGAGATCTACAAAGAAAAAAGCCTCGATGTTCAGACCTATCCGCCCGCCGCGGTCCTCCGCCGGATCGGGCGGGACAAGAGCGGGCTCTCCCGGAGCGGGACCCGATTCCGCGAAGATTTTAGCGCCGGGTTGTCCGCGACGTCTGCGACGACCAGGTCGTCTTTGACGACCGAGTCGACCGGGTCGTCCGAGGCCCTCTTAAAGGAAATCGCCGAATCCTATGAACGTAAACTCGCCTCCGCGGGGGCTTTGGATTTCGACGATCTGCTGGGGAGAACGGCGGAACTTCTGAAATCCCGCGACGACATCCGGGCGAAGCTCGGCCGCCGCTACGAATACCTCATGGTCGACGAATATCAGGACACCAACACCTGCCAATACCGAATCGCCCGCGACCTCGCCCGCGAACACGGCAACCTATTCGTCACGGGGGACCCGGATCAGTCTATCTACGGTTGGCGGGGCGCGGACATCGAAAACATCCTGGCTTTCGAGCGCGATTTTCCCGGATCGCCCGTCATCCGCCTCGAGGAGAATTTCCGCTCCACCCCTCAAGTCCTGCATTTGGCCGACCGGCTGATCCGGTCGAATGTCCGCCGCAAGGAAAAACGCCTGATCTCGCGCCGGGCGGAAGGGGCGGCCCCGCGTCTCTATCGTTATGCCGACGAGCACGAGGAGGCCCTGGGCGCGGCCTCCTGGATCCGGACGATGCGCGAAGATCAGGAGATCGAATACAAGCGCATCGCCGTCTTTTACCGGACAAATGCCATGAGCCGGGTCCTCGAAGAAGCGCTTGTCCGAGCGCACATTCCCTATCAGATCGTCAAAGGCCTCGAATTCCTGCAACGGCGCGAAATCAAGGATATGCTGGCCTACCTGCGTATTCTGGCCAATCCCGCGGACGAGATTTCGCTGCTGCGCATCATCAACCGGCCGGCGCGCGGCATCGGCGAAACCACGGTCCGGAAGCTCCTGGCCTCAGCCCGCTCCTCGGAGAAGGATTTCTGGAGCCTCCTTGAGAACCCCTCTGAGATCAAGGAGCTTTCCCCGGCCTCCGTATCGCGTCTGGGAAAATTCGTCGAGCTCGTCCGGGGCCTGCAGTCCTGTCTCGAGGCGTCCGTCGCGGACATCGCCCGGGAAATCTACCTCCGGAGCGGCCTCAAAGAAGTCCTGCGCGAGGAAAAGAACGAAGATGCCATGGAGAACGTGGAAGAGCTGATCCGATCGGCCGAGGAGTTCGACGCGGAATTCGCCTCGGCGGGCGGGCTGGCCCTGTTCCTGCACCAGACGGCTCTCATGAGCGACGTCGACGGCTACGACGAGGCCGCGGGCGCGGTCTCGCTCATGACCCTGCATTCGGCCAAAGGGCTCGAATTCGCGGCCGTCCTGATCGTGGGGGTCGAGGAGGGGATGATCCCCCATTTCCGGAGCACGGAAGAGGGCCGCGATCTCGAAGAGGAGCGGCGCCTGCTTTTCGTTGGAATCACCCGGGCCGAGCGCATCCTCGCCCTCAGCCATGCGCGGACCCGGACGATGCATGGCGTCTCGCGGCCGGCCGCTCTGTCCACTTTCCTCAAGGATATCGATGGGCTGGAGGTCGTTCCGTCCCCGCTTCTCACGGGGGCGTTTGGCACCCGGCCCTCGGTCCGCGACGCCGGGGGGCCGATCTCCGTCGCCGCTTCTCCCCAAGCCGACAGCGTCGATGGGCCGTCCGGCGCCGTGTTAAAAACCGGGGACAGGGTCAAGCACCCGTCTATCGGCCCGGGACGGATCGAGCTGATCATTCCCGACGGGGAGAGGAGCCGGGTCGTGATCAAGTTCGATTCGGGCGCCCGCCTGACGCTTGTCCTGAAATTCGCCCGGCTCGAACCGCTCGATCGATAACGCAGGCTCAGGAGTATTCCTCGCCGGTCGCGAGAAGGCCGGATTTCCCGCCCACGAGGTCCGCGAAAAAC
>JADGNV010000051.1 GCA_017883285.1 Candidatus Aminicenantota bacterium
GGGAGGCGAACAAGAAGGAGACCCGAGGGTTCGAAGAACGGCTGTCGCTGGCGGTCCAGGTCGCCGAGGGCCTCAGCGAAGCCCACAAAAAGGGGATCGTTCACCGGGATATCAAGCCGGCCAACATCATGGTGACGAACGCCGCCCAGGCCAAGATCATGGATTTCGGGCTGGCCAAGCTGCTGTTGGGATCGGACCTGACAACGACGTCCAAGATCATGGGGACCGTCTCTTACATGTCCCCCGAGCAGGCGCGCGGCGAACCGGTGGATCCACGGACGGACACCTGGTCGCTGGGCGTCGTCCTCTACGAACTCTTCGCCGGCCGGCTCCCCTTCGAAAAGAAGCAAAACCACGCCTTGATGTACGCCATCATCTACGAAGCGCCCCAGCCCATCCGGCGGCTGAAGCCGGAATTGCCCGAGTCTCTAGAAGCCGTCATCGACCGATGCCTCCAAAAAGAGCGGACCGACCGGTACGCCGATGCGGGCGAGCTGGCCCTGGACTTGAGGAGCATCCAGGCGGATCTCGGCCTCGGCCCCGAAGGGATGGTCTCGACGAGGACGCGGAAGATCGCTCCGGCGAAGAGATCCCGCCTGAAAATCGCCCTTCCGGCCTCGGCCGCGGTGGCGGCTGTTATTCTTGGCGGGTGGCTCTTGAGCCGCCGGACGCCGGTCCGTATGGGGGTGGTCCCGCTGAAAAGCGAGCCCGCTCCCAAGGCGGAGCCCGCCGGCCCGTCCCAGGGTGACCTGGACCGGATGAAAGAGAGCTTCGCCAACAATCAATACGGCGAAACGGCCAAGCTCGCCCAGGATATATTGGCCAAATTCCCGGCGAATTCCTTCGCCCTGGACTATCAGAAAAAAGCCCGCAGCGGGCTTCTCGCCGCCCAGGTCGCTCCTTTTCTCCAGGCCGGGATCGCGAGCTTCAGGCAGGGCGACTGCGCCCAGTGCGTCAAGCATATGGAGAAGGTCTTGAATTTGGACGGGGACAATGCCGAGGCCCAGAAGTATCTGTATCAGGCCGATACGACCTTGTCTAAAAAAGAAATCCTGGGCCTGATCGAACGGTACCGTTCGGCCCTGGAGACCAAAGATCTGCTCATGATGCTCAACGCCGTCAGGGATCAGGCCCTGTCCAGCCAATGGCAGGAGAATTATCGATTCGTGTTCAATAATAACGACTCGATCACTTCGTCGATTTCGGACGTCGTGGTGAGCTTCAGCAGCCGGACGGAATCCACGGCGAGGTTCTCGCATCTTCTGACGGGTGTCTACAAAAAGGACGGAAAGAGACAAAACATTTTCGTGCGTACCGAAAGCTGGCGTCTCCGCAAGCAAGGCGGCGCCTGGCTGGTGACGGGGACGGGATGATGTCTGGGATGGCCAAGGAGCGGGTCATGGGCGCGCGAACGCGGCGCTTGATCCGGGCCGGATTGATGACGGCGCTTCTCCCGGTCTTTTTCGGCTTCGGGCCCGGTTCGCCCGGGATCAAAGTCCGGGTGAAGTCCGACGGCGCCCCCATCAAAGCCACGGCCGAGGTCTTTGGCCAGAACCTGACGACCGTCCCTCTCGATACCGTCCTGGACGCCGAGCCCAAGCAGGGCCAATGGTACAAGGTCACCTTGACCAAGGACGGTGTTCCGCTCGTCGGCTACATCCACGAGATGAATGTCAAGGAGATCACCGAAGCCGAAGCCCAGCAGGCGCTGGGCCCCACCGGCCGGGTGAAGCCCCAGGCGGAGATCGTCGCCGAGATCGAATTCAACATGGAGGCGGACAAACGCCTGATCCGGCAGGGGAAAGAACCGGACAAGGCCGTGAACGACCTGATGCCCCTCCTGGCCAAGGCGTTCAGCATCGACGACCGCCAGAAGCAGAGACAGATCGCCTGCGAGCTCTATCTTTGGATCGGACAGGCGTACGAGAAAAAAGGCGATAAATACGCGGCCTTGAAAGAGTTCAAGAACATGATCGACGTGGATCGCGCGTATGCCAGGGAGATCACGAAGAACATCTCCGATCCCTCGGTCAGCGGCCTGCTCGAACACGCCGAGAAGCTGTCCAACGGGCTTATCACCGATTACGGCCTGCAGATCACGACCCAGCCGAAAGAGGCGGCCCTCAAGATCGACGGCAAGCCGATCGGGGCTTCCCCCGCCGTTTTCCGGTCGATCGTCCCCAAATTCACCTTGGAAATCGACAAAGAAGGATACAAGCCGATCAAGGAAGATCTGTTCGTCATGGAGGCGATGACGTCCAAGGACTATGTGTTGGAGAGCCTCGGTCGGAACCTCGCCGTCGCCTCCCAGCCCAAAGGAGCGCGAGTTTTCGTCGACGGCAAGGATTCGGGCAAGCTGACCGATTGCGAGCTGCCGTTCGTGTCCTACGGAAGCCACGCCGTCAAGATCGTCCGGGACAACTACGCCCCCTGGGAGGGGTCCGTCCAGATCGCGGAAGGAACCGGGCCCGTGCCCCTCGCGGTGACCCTGGCCGTGAACACCTATGTCTTCGGCCGGTCGAACGGCGCGCCGGAATCCAAGTTCTTCAAGCTGCCCCGGGCCATCGCCTTCGATCAGGAGGGCAGCTTTTTCATCGGCGACGAGAGCGGCTACCGGATCAAGAAATTCGACAATGAGGGCCGCTTCCGGGCTTCGTGGGGAGACGCCGGCCGGGAGACGAAAGTCCTGGAGCAGCCCTCCGGCATCGCCGTGGACGCGGCGGGCAACGTCTATGCCACGGACGCCGGCGACTGCTGCGTGGCGAAATTCGACAAGAACGGAAAATTCCTTAAAAAGTGGGGCGGGAAGGGAGCGCGTCCGAACGAGCTGTCCGGCCCGGCCGGCATCGCGGTCGATGCCTCGGGCAATCTCTATGTCGCCGACTGGGGCAACCACCGCGTCGTCAAATACGGGCCCGACGGCGCGCTAAAAAAAATCTGGGGAAAGCAGGGCATCAAGCCGGGCGAGTTCGTCTTTCCCGCGGGGGTGGCCGTCGGGCCGAAGAACGAGATCTTCGTGGTCGATCGTATCCGTCTCCAGAAATTCAGCCCCGAGGGCGAATCCCTCGGCTCCTGGGCGGGATTCGACCTGAAAGTTCCCCTGGGGGTCTGCACGGATGCCCTCGGCTATGTCTATATCGCCGATACGGGTAATAAACGGATCCTCAAGCTCGATCCGGACGGCAAGCTGATCTGCCAGTGGGGTGAGCCGGGGTCCGCGGACGGCCAGTTCACGGAGCCCGTCGGCGTCGCCGTGAGCAGCAAAGGCAGCGTCTTCGTCCTCGAGCGGGAAAACCAGCGCTTTCAGGAATTCCGGATTCCCGAGAAATAAGCCCGGGCCGGGCGAATTCGAGCCGCCCCAGGAAAGCCGGGCCCTTGTCCTTGACACCCGTCGGCGGCCGGAAGTATGTTTCCCGCGCCGTCCATCGACCGCCGACCTTACTCGAGGAGATTATGATCCGACGAAGCATCCTGGGGCTTCTTTTCCTGGCCGGGCTGGGCAATGCGGGGATGGTCGCATCCCCGCCCGCCGTGGCGCCCTACCGGAATCCTCAATTGCCGATCGAGGCAAGGATCAAAGATCTGCTCACGTGCCTGACCCTCGAAGAGAAGGCCGACCAGCTCCTGCAGATCGAGGCGATCCCCTGGGACGCCAATCCCGCGGACTTCACGGATCCGGCGGTTTTGCGGGAGAAACTGGAAAAAGCGTTCCGGGGCCGAAGCTACGGGCTCGTGCTCTCGCCGATCGGCTGGCCGGCCCGCGACACCCTCCGCTTCAACAAGGCCGTGCACGAGTATGCCCTGAATCGCACGCACCTCGGGGTGCCGGTGATGATCTTTCACTGCAACATGCACGGCGTGATGTCGCTCGACACGACCGTCTTTCCCCAATATATCGCCCAGGGCGCGACCTGGAATCCCGGGCTCGTCGGAGAAATGGCGTCGGCCATCGCCCGCGAATCGGCGGCCCTCGGCGTCTCCCACGGCGTGGGCCCCGGGCTCGAGCTCGCGCGCGACCCGCGCTGGGGGCGCGTCGAGGAGACCTTCGGCGAATGCCCCTATCTCGCCTCGCGCATGAGCGTCGCCTTCATCCAGGGGTTCCAGGGCGACGACGCCTGGGCGGGCATTCCCGCGGACCGCATCGCCACCGTGGCCTACTGGACCTGCGGGTCCTCGACCCCGGCGGGGGGGCTCAACACCGCGGCGGCCAGCGTCGGCGAGCGCGAGCTGCGCTCGCTCTATTTCGTCCCGCACGTCGCGGCCATCCGGGAAGGCCGCCTGGCTTCCTTGATGGCTTCCTACAACGCGACCGACGGCATTCCGACGCACGCCAACCGCTGGGCTCTGACGACCCTGCTGCGCGGCGAATGGGGATTCCGGGGCTACGTCTACTGCGACTGGGGGGGCATCTCTCTCCTCGAAAAATCGCAGCACATCGCCGCGTCCCCGGCCGAGGCCGGGCGGCTGGCGATCAAGGCGGGCGTGGACCTCGAGGCCAGCGGCGGCTACGGCTATCCCCATCTCCCCGAATTGGTGAGAGCGGGCCAGGTGACCGAAGCCGAGGTCGACACGGCCTGCGCCCGGGTCTTGCGGATCAAATTCCTGCTCGGGCTATTCGACGGAAAGCGCGTCTTTCCGGAGGCCGGGAAGCTGCCCGAGATCGTCCACACTCCCGAACACGCGGCCTTGGCCCGCCGCGTGGCCGAAGAGTCCGTCATTCTGCTCAAGAACGACGGCCCGCTGCTACCCCTGGACGCCGCGAAGCTGAAGTCCGTCGCCGTCATCGGCCCCAACGCTGACCAGGTGGAATACGGCGACTATTCGGCGACGAAGGACAATTCCTCGGGCGTGACCGTCCTCCGCGGAATCCGCGATCTGCTCCAGGGCTCCGGTGTCGCCGTCCGCTACGCCAAAGGTTGCGATCTCGTTGCGCCGGAGACCGGGGGTTTCGGGGAAGCGGTCGAGGCGGCGAAACAAAGCGACGCGGCCATCGTCGTCATCGGCGACACGAGCCTGGCCAACGGCAGCCGGCAGGGAGAGACCGATCCGAGAATCGTCAAGCTGGCCACCGTGGGTGAGGGCTTCGACCGGTCCGAGCTGGGGCCGCCCGGAGTGCAGGAAGACCTGGTCAAGGCCGTGGCGGCGGCCGGCAAGCCAATCGTCGTGGTCATGGTGCAGGGCCGGGCCTTCAGCGTGCCTTGGGTGAAAGAGCACGTGCCCGCGATCTTGAGCGTGTTCTATCCGGGGGAGGAGGGAGGCGAGGCCATCGCCGGGATCCTTTTCGGCCGGGTCAATCCGAGCGGGCGGCTCCCGGTTTCCGTCCCGCAGAGCGCCGGACACATTCCGACGACCTATGACTATCTTCCCCAGGGGCGCAACCGGTATGTCTTTTCCACTTCGGACCCCCTCTGGTCGTTCGGCTTCGGGCTGAGCTACACGACCTTCGAGTATTCGGACCTGAAGATCGAAACGCCGCAGATCCGGGCATCCGACGCGGTCCGCTTCAGCTTCTCGGTTTCGAACACCGGGCCGCGCGAGGGCCGGGAGGTCGCGCAGGTCTATTACCACGAAGACGTGACCTCGGTCGTGATCCCGCTCAAGCGGTTGATCCGCTTCCGGAAGATCAGCCTGAAACCCGGGGAAAAGCGCCGCCTCGAATTCACCATCCCCGCCGCCGAGATGGCCGTGTGGAACGTGGACATGAAGCGGGTCGTCGAGCCGGGCGCCTTCGAGCTCATGGTCGGCCCCGCCGCCGAGGACGGGTTCATCAAGCTGCGGGGAAAATTTCAGGTCCAACACGATTGATCCGGTGAACGAAGGAGTCCCCCATGCGGAATCCGCTGGCGAAAATCCTCTTCGGGGCGTGTTCGGGCGTCCTCTTTCTCATCCTTATGGGAGGTTCGCCCGCGCGGCAACCGGGCGTTCTCATCCGCGGCGTCACCGCGGATCCCGTCCTGGCCTTCGCTGCCGACGAGCTGGCCCATTTTCTGGGCCCCAGATATTCCGTGGACCGGAACGGAGCGGCCTCCGACGCCGCGTGGATCATCGATCTGGGCGTCGACAAGGCGATGGAAGATTTCTCTTTTTCGGTCCAAACGACCGCGACGTCCGGCGGAGGAAGGGCGATCATCGAGCTCAGGGGGCCGAACGCGGTGGGCGTCCTGCACGCGGCTTATACCCTGCTTGAAAAAGCCGGGATCCGCTTTGATATCGGCGGCCCCATCAATCCTGACGCCGTCTCGCTCGACAACCTCCGCGGCTTCAGCCGGGTCGTCCGGCCCGCGGTCAGCCGGCGCGGGATCCGCCAGCATATCAACTTCGCCATGGACATCTCCTCCTACCCGATCGAGGAAGCCAAAGGCTATCTCCGCGGCCTGGCCCGCCTGCGGATGAACAGCATCACCTTCCATAGCTATCCCGGCCAATGGTATCCGGACCCCCTTAAGGAGGGGACTTCGCTGGCCGGGAACTTCTTCTACGGACAGCGCCACGACATTCCCGATGATCCGCTCTTCAAAAGCGTCATCCGCAACCAGAAGGTCTATTGCATTCCGGCGATCGAACCCTATTACGACCAGCCTGAGGAAAAAAGCCGGCGGGCGATGGACTGGCTGGGCGAGGTCATCCAAGAGGCCAAGCGGGTCGGGCTGACGGTCAATTTTTCCATGGAGCTGCGGGAAAACAATCCCGCGCTTTCGCTGGCGTCCTGCCGATTCGTCATCAAGCGCTACCCCTGGATCGACGCCCTCGAGCTGATCTCGCAGGAAAACAGCGATAAATCGGGAGGGGAGATCGAATACAACGCGAAAATTCTGGGGGCGCTTCGGGGGAAAGACGCGCCCGGGCGGAAGCTCGATTACGGCGCCGGCATCTACAGCACGGGGATCGAGGACCTCAAGCCCGGATTCGAGAAGCTGCGCCGGATCACGCCTCCGGACGTCCATCTGACCGTCTTGCCGTCCCACGGCGCGCGCAAGGCGGTGGAAAACCTGAAGGCCATCCCCATCACGGCGGCCGACGTGAGCCGGACGATGTTCTACAGCTGGGTCGAATTCGACGGGCTGATGTACCTGCAGCAGAACCCCGTCGAAGGCATCCGCCGGCTGATCGAAGAGGGAAAGCGGCTAAGCGGCGGCGCGCCGATGTACGGCGTGGGCTGGAACCACTGGCGCACGGCGGAAAACAGGACCGCGATTGCGTATGCCGCGGCGGCCATGATCGAAGGGCCGATCGCGCCCCGCGACTTCTACCGGGACTACGGCCGCGCCCTCGGCATCGGCGATCTCGAGGCGTATGGCGCGGCCATGGGCGCCCTCGACGACGCCGATACCGGGGCCCGGGACGAGCTGTTCAACATCGGCTTCTGCTGGGGCGGCTATTGGACCTCCCCGAAGGGCTTGGCCAATTACGGCGAATACGCCCCGGACAAGATCGAGGCGGCGATCCGCAATTTCGGCGCGGCGCGCGACGGCCTGGCCCGCTGCGTCCCGGGGACCCCGACGGCCGGAGGAAAGCGGTATCTCGAATTTCTCACCAACCGGATCTCCTGCACGCTCCTCCACCTGAGGGCATTTCTGAAGATGACCGAGCTTCAACCGCTCTTCGCCGGTAAAAATCCCAAGCCCTTGACGGCGGAAGACCGCCGGCGGATCGGCGCGGTCTCCGCGGAGGCCCTGGCCCTGGAGACCGAATACATGAAGCTCCACGCCCAAATGATATTGGACCGCGGCTGTGAGGGAACGCTGATCAGCTATAATGGCGGCCCGGTCCACCTCCTGAAGCAGATCCTGAAAGCCTACGCGGGAGAAACCGGCGACGCCGGGCTCGCCCCTAAGGCTCCTGATGCGCCGCCGGCCCCGGCCGGGAAAAAGTGATCTATTATTTTTGAAGAGGGAAAACCATGAATTTCTTGCCGTCCAAAGAGCTGGTCGATGACGCCTATCGGGACGGCTACGCCGTCCCGGCGTTTTGCGTGTGGAACGCGGAAACGACCGAGACCGTCCTGCGGGCCGCGGCGGATTTGCGCGCCCCGGTCATGATCATGAGCGGCCCCAGCGAGTTCGAGGTCTTTCCCCCCGACGTCATGGCTGAAATCGCCCGGGCAATGGCCAAGAAATACGATGTCCGGGCCGCGCTGCACCTGGACCACGGGGATTCCCCGGAGCTGGCCGAGCGCTGCCTCGCGGCCGGCTACACCTCGCTGATGCTCGACTATTCGACCCGTCCGTTCGCGGAAAACGCCAGAGCGCTGAGATCCTTGGTCGACCGCTGCCGCTCCCGCGGCGTCACGGTCGAAGGCGAATTGGGCGCCGTGGGACGGGTGGATGACGGATCCGGCGAAGGCTCGAAAGCCTCGACGCTGACGGTGCCGGGGGACGCGGAAGACTACGTCCGGCAAACGGGCGTGGATATGCTGGCCGTCTCGATCGGCAACGCCCACGGCCTGTACACGGCGCGGCCCCGGCTGGAGTTCGCCCTCCTGGCCGAGCTGCGGTCGAGGGTCCCCGTGCCGCTCGTCCTGCACGGCGGATCGGGCACGCCCGAAGACGATCTGCAAAAAGCCGTCGGCCTGGGCATGGCCAAGGTCAACGTGGCCAGCGAGCTCTGCCGGGCGATCCGCGACTCTTTCGAGGACCAGTGGAAGACGGATCGAAGCCGCTGGCTTCCTTTGACGTTCGCCCGGACGAAAAAGGCCCTGGCCCCCGTCGTCGAAAGATGGATCCGGATCACGGGCGCCGCGGGGCGGATCTGAAGCGAACCCGGGCCGGCGATCCCGGAGTTGAATTCTCCGGCCGCTTCTTCTATGATTCG
The DNA here is from genome assembly GCA_017883285.1 of Candidatus Aminicenantota bacterium. Classification (GTDB taxonomy): domain Bacteria; phylum Acidobacteriota; class Aminicenantia; order Aminicenantales; family UBA4085; genus FEN-413. The sequence goes on from JADGNV010000051.1 coordinate 8,812, forward strand.
CCTCCCGCGCGGCCGTTCGGTCGAAGCCGCCCGGAAATCGCCTAGGGAGGAATACATGCCCTTTGGAAGCCGCCGTTCGCTCAGGTGTTTTCTGTTGGTCCTTCTTTCCTTGTCCTTCGCCGTCCCGTATTTCGCGGCCCAAACGGGGGCCGCCCGGAGCGATTCCTGTTCCTATCTGACCAAGGCCGAAGTCCAGGAGGCCCTCGGAAAGCCGGTCAAGGACGGCAAGAAGAACGCCTCCGCCAACCCGGCGGTCGGCGCACCCTGCGAGTACGTCGTCGGCGATTACGGCGTCTTCAGCCTTCTGGTCATGACCCTCGGCCCGAGCGACACGCCGGACAAGTATCTCGCCGCCTTCAAGAAAAACAACATGAAGACCGAGGACGCCCCGGGAATCGGGGACAAGTCGTTCTTCACCTTCCCCGGCTACGGCATGCTCCAGCTCAATTCCTTCAAGGGGTCCAAGTACGTCCTCATGACGATGATGGTCCCCGGCCTCACCGAGGACGCCGAAAAGGCTCCCGCGGCGAAGCTGATGAAGATGGTGCTGCCGAAGCTCTGAAGCCCGGGCCGCCGCTCATGCGATTTCGCCCGTTCGGCCGGACCGGCTGGGACGTTTCCGCCCTGGGCTTCGGCTGTATGCGCCTTCCCACGAAGGACGGCCGCGGAGCCGGCGATCAGGTCGAGGCCGAAGAATCGATCGCGATGATCCGGGCCGCGATCGACGGCGGCGTCAACTACGTCGACACGGCCTACCCCTACCACAACGGCGCGAGCGAAGTCGTCCTGGGCCGGGCTCTTCGCGACGGCTACCGGGACAAGGTCAGGCTGGCGACGAAGTCGCCGGTCTGGATGCTGCAGAAGGCCGAGGATTTCGATGATTACCTCCGCGAACAGATGACGCGGCTGCAGGCCGAGCACATCGATTACTACCTTCTCCATGCCCTCAACGGGCCCCGCTGGGAATCGATGCGGAAGCTCGAAATCCTCCGGCGGGCCGAAAACGCCGTCCGGGACGGCCGGATCGGGCACATCGGCTTCTCCTTCCACGACGGCTACCCGGCTTTCGAGAAAATCGTCGACGGCTATTCCGGCTGGGAGCTTTGCCAGATTCAATATAATTATATGGACACGGAAAACCAGGCCGGGACGAAAGGCCTGCGCTATGCGGCGGCGAAAGGGCTGGCGGTCGTGATCATGGAGCCGCTCCTGGGCGGCCGGCTGGCCAACCCGCCCGCGGCGGTGGCGGAGATCCTCGCCGGCGACGCCAAGGGGCGCACGGCGGCCGACCTGGCCCTCCAATGGGTCTGGGACCAGCCCGAGGCGGCGACGGCTTTGAGCGGAATGGGCAGCCTGGCCCAGGTCCAGGAAAATCTCGGCTCCGCCGAGCGCTCCGGCGTCGGCTCGTTCGGGCCGGAGGATTTCGCCCTGATCGAGCGCGCCCGGAGCGCCTACCGGGAACGGACGGTCATTCCCTGCACCCGGTGCGGATATTGCCTGCCCTGCCCGAACGGGGTGAATATCCCCCGGAATTTCGAGCTCGCCAACGACGCCGCCATCCACGACGACCCCGCGGTTCCCCGCCTCCTCTACGACCGCTTCCTGGAGGAAAACGAACGGGCCGGGGCCTGCGTTCAATGCGGGGAATGCGAAGAAAAGTGCCCGCAGTCCATCCCCATCCGCGAATGGATGCCCAAGGTCCACAAGGTCCTGGGCGGCTAGGGCGAGGGCTGGCACGCCTCAGCGGCTCACGCGTCTCGGCCGCGCCCGTAATGACGGAAATAAAGGAACGTGTCGTTTCCGATTCCGACGACGGCGTGGATGACGAAGGGATACAAGAATGAGCCCGTGGCGTAGGCGATGAGCCCGAAAGCGA
>JADGNV010000052.1 GCA_017883285.1 Candidatus Aminicenantota bacterium
GGCCAGGCCGGCGAGCAGGATCCGGTTGGCGGAGTTTCGCATGATGACCTCGCTCCTTGGTCCCTGAGCCGGGACCATAAGCCCGCCAGCATAACCCAATCCGGGCCAAAAGAAAACCCGGTTCTTTCGAGTCTGCGCTCTTGACCGCCGACGGGTCCGAGGATATTCTCCGCGCTATGGGAGGAAGGGAATCCGGGCCCGAGGACCGCGATCTCTTGATCGGACAGACGGTATCGCACTACCGGATCATGGAGAAAATCGGCGGCGGCGGCATGGGGGTCGTCTATAAGGCCGAGGACAACCGGCTCAAGCGGCAGGTGGCCTTGAAGTTCCTGCCCGAAGCCCTGTCCTGCGATCCCCACGCCCTGGAGCGTTTCGAGCGGGAGGCCCAGGCGGCCTCGGCCTTGAATCACCCGCACATCTGCACGATCTACGATATCGACGAGCATCAGGGCCGGCACTTTATCGCCATGGAACTCCTCGAGGGAGAGACTCTGAAACAGCGCATCCTCAGGGACCGGATGGGGACGGACGAGATCCTCACCGTGGCGCTCGAGATCGCGGATGGCCTGGAGGCCGCGCACGCCAAGGGGATCGTCCATCGGGACATCAAGCCGGCCAATATCTTCGTGACCCAGAGGGGACAAGCCAAGATACTCGATTTCGGATTGGCCAAGCTGATGACGCAGTGCTTTGCCGCGACGGAAACCTTGACCGCCGCCGAACCGCTGACGAGCCCCGGCTCGGCCGCCGGGACCGTAGCGTACATGTCGCCGGAACAGGCTCTCGGCAAGGACTTGGACGCGCGGACGGATCTGTTCTCGTTGGGAGTGGTGCTTTACGAGATGGCGACCGGCAACCCGCCTTTCCGGGGAGACACTTCGGTCGCCGTCTTCGACGGCATCCTGCACCAGGCCCCGGGCTCTCCGACGCGGCTGAATCCGGACGTACCCAGGGAGCTGGAACGGATCGTCAACAAGGCCCTCGAAAAGGACCGCGAGATCCGCTACCAATCCGCCAAGGACCTGCGCGTCGACCTGACCCGGTTGAAGCGCGAGCGCGAGTCCGGCCGCGTCGCCGCGACTCCCGCCGTCGCCGGATCCCCGGGCATTCGGTCGCTGGCGGTCTTGCCGTTCACCAACATGAGCGCGGACCCGGAGAACGAGTATTTCTGCGACGGCCTGAGCGAGGAGCTCATCAACGCCCTGACCCACGTCCGCGAGCTGAGAGTCGCGGCCCGGACCTCGGCTTTTGCCTTCAAAGGCAAGGAGACCGATATCCGCGAGATCGGCGACAAGCTGAACGTCGGTGCGGTCCTCGAGGGCAGCGTCCGGAAATCCGGGTCCCGGCTGCGCATCACCGCCCAGCTTATCAACGTCGAGGACGGCTATCACCTCTGGTCCGGCCAATTCGACCGGGAGATGAAGGACATTTTCGACATCCAGGCAGAGATCGCATTGACCATCGTGGATCACCTGAAGCTCAAGCTGCTGAAAGGCGAGAAGGAGAAGATCCTCAAGCGCTACACCGAGGACCATGAAGCCTACGAGCTTTATCTGAGGGGGCTCTATTTCTGGAAACGGCGCTATGAGCGCGGGCTGCAAAAGAGTCTCCAGTATTTTCAGCAGGCCGTCGAAAAAGACCCCGGCTACGCCCTCGCCTATGTGGGCATCGCCGACGCCTTCGGGATCCTCGGAGTTTACAGCTTTATGAATCCCGATCAGGCCTATTCGCGGGCGAGGGCGGCGGCGAATAAGGCCGTGGAGATCGATCCCGAGCTGGCCGAGGTCCACGCCTCCCTCGGCTGGATCGCCATGTGGTACGACCGGAACTGGCGGGCGGCGGAAGAGCTTTTCCTGAAGGCCATAGCGATGAAGCCGGACTACGCCCCCGGCCACTTGTGGTACGGCAACCTCCTGTTCTGTACGGGGCGCTTCGACGAGGCCGTCCGCGAAATGAGAACGGGCAAGGAGCTTGAGCCGCTCGAGCCGGCCCCGCCCACGCACGTGGCTTGGGCGCTTTACTTTGCCCGCCGCTTCGACGAATCGATCGATGAGCTCCGCCAGGTCATCGCCTCGGACCCGGAGTTCTCGATGGCCTATCTGTGGCTGGCGGCGGCCTTGTTGGCCAAGGGATCGGGAGACCAGGCGATCGCCCCGATCCGAAAGTTCGTCGAGCTCTCCCCGGGGTCCGTCATGGGCCTGGGCGTCCTGGGGGCGGCTTATGGCTCTGCGGGAATGCCGGACGATGCCCACAAGGTCCTCGCACAGCTCGACGGGCTTTCGAAGGATCGCTATGTCGGGTCCCTCTGGAAAGCCATGGTATGGGCGGGACTCGGCGAAAAAGACGCAGTGCTGGAGAATCTGGAGAAGGCTTATCTCGAGAGAGAATCAGCCATGGCCTTTCTCAATGTCTGGCCGATCTTCGACGGCGTCCGCCCGGACGCAAGATGCCAGGCTCTGATCAAGAAGATGGGGCTTGCCGGCTGAGGGGGGTCCTCACGGCACGGCGGGCGCCGAACCCGGTCAGGCATAGAGGAGATTCTCTCTCCTGCAGCAGCCCTGGTTGACGACATAGCGGACCTGCCTGATCGTGCCCGTTTTTACCGAATAATCGTCAAGCAGAGTGCCCGCCTCAACCGTCGCCTGTTGGACCCTGGCGACATCGTCGGGATCGTGATGGTCGTAATAGATATCGTGCTCCCAGACACATCGTTTTCCGTTGTCGAACGGGGTGATGAACCCCAATTCGCTCTTCAGGCCGTGCTTTCTGCCGATGTCCTGAAGCCGGCCCTGGATCTCCGCGACGAGCGGCGCGTCGATCGGGAGATAAAGCACGAGTGCGACGCACGGTCTCTCCCGCCAATAGCGTGAGCTCAGGATCCGGAACGTGTTCAGCCAGACGAGGTCGGTCATCTCCGGCCGGGAGTAGAGCTCTTCATAGAAAGGTCCCAGGTCCGGGTCGATGCCCAGGCTCAGCTGGGCCGGAGAAGGAGCGAGAGCCGCCTCGGCCAGGTCGGCGAATTGGTCGGAGCGGAGGTACGAGAAGGGCTCGCCTGCGGAAAATTCCTCCAGCAGGTCCAGCCATTTCGCGGATCTCAGTGTGGGCAGCGCGAGAAACAGGGTCCTGAACAGCTTCTGGCCGATCGCGGGATACCCCATGTCACGGACGGCGCGCACGGCATAGCGGTCTCCGATGAGAAGGACAAGATAACGCATGCCGAGCTTCCGGACGAACACGTCCTTGACGTCGGCGGCGAGCTTGATCGTCGGGGCGAGGAACGTCGCCATGAACTCTTCCCCGAGGACCGCGATGGCCAGCCCGATGTGCCGCGTCGCGCATTCCCGGGCGAAGCCGAGGGCCTTGTCCAGGGATTCGAAGGGCACGAGGATGCCCTCTTCGTCCTCCGTGACCGGATGGAGTTTCGCGCTGACCGATACGCATATGGCGACCGCCTCGTGATCCCGGAGGGACTTATCGAAGGCGAACAGATTGGGCGCCGCAACGTCGTTCAAGCTGAAACAGGTCCCGTCTCTTCCGACGAATTCCGCGTCGACGAAGTTGTCCGCCGAGATGCCGTAGGTCGTGGAAAACGTGGACAGCAACCCGGAGGTCATGATGTTGGCGCAAACGAGAGCAGCCGGTTCGGCCGTGTGGACCCTGGTGCCGCGCCGATGGGCCTCCCGCTGGAGCTCGAAAGCCGCGATACCCGGCCCGACCTTGACGCGCCAGTTCTTCTCATCGAATTCCATGGTCCTCATCCGGTGGAGGTCCAGGACCGCCCCCTCGCCGAAGGCCAGCCCGTGGGTCGAGGCGCCATTGCCGCGTACGACGTACGGAACGCCGCTCTTGGCGAGGAGCTTGACGAGGGACGAGATCTCCTCCTTCGAGCTCGGCAGGACGACGTATTCCGGCATTTTGAACGTGACGTGAGGGCAGAGATCGTGATGATAGGCGACCCGGATCGCGGGGTCGTTGGTCGCCCAGGCGTCGCCGACGATCGCCTTCATTTCTGTCAGGACTCTGTCGTCTTCCACACGGACAATTTTTCCGCCCTTCTGGATATGGGCCGCGACATGGTCTTTCCAGGCATCCATGACCTTTGAAGGACGCATCTCGGTGACGAAGTAGCACTGGCAATCGCACTTGCCGCACAGATCGCAGCTGTCGGCGATCTCGACGCACTTTTCCGTGATGGGAATGGTCTTCTCGGCGAGGGCCGCGTAAAGGTCCATCCGTCCTTCGGGATAGAAACTGACATAGTGTCTTTCGAGCCCCGAAGCGCACACGCCAGTGCCGAGAAAATCGATCTTGCACATGGCAAAGTGCCGGCAGTTCTTGGCCATCTTCAGAACGTTATCCATCGGCTTTCTCCCGTTCCTTGGCTTCAGACCTTCGGCTCCCAGCCCTTGGCGTATTCGCGCCGCCACATGGCCATCGCCTCTTCGTCGCCGAGGATGTGCCCATTCTGCCGGTCGAGATGGAGCGTCCGA
>JADGNV010000053.1 GCA_017883285.1 Candidatus Aminicenantota bacterium
AGCCGAGGCTGCGGATGTCGAGCCCGGTCTGGAGCGACTTCAGGGCCCGCTCCTGGCCGATGATGTCGTCGCAGGTCGGACAGGTCTCGCTCGAGACGTAGGGGATCAAGGCGACGTCGCACCGCCAGCGGAGCTTCTCGGGTGGAACTTCGGCGAACTTGGAAAGGGAGGTCATCGGGTTCTCCTTGCCGGATTCGGCGTTCAGAAGTTTCTTAACATAAGTTGCGCCCGGAATACAAGGCGAGGGAGGTGCCGCCGCGCGGAGGAGGGCGGCGGGGAAAAATCGTGCAAAAAACGGGCCGATTTGCTAGAATGAAAAAACCGGAGACATCCGATGGTCGTCCCCGAGAGGAGAAGATGATGAAAACCTATGAAGGCAAGCTCCAGGCCAAGGGCTTTAAAATCGGCATCGTCCTCAGCCGGTTCAACGGGTTCCTGACGGGCGAGCTCCTGCAAGGCGCCCTGGACGCGCTCAAGAAGCTCGGGGCCGACGAGGCCGATATCGCGATCTACAAGGTCCCCGGCGCCTTCGAGGTGCCCCTCATCGCCAAGAAGCTGGCCAAGGCGGGGAAAGTGGATGGCCTCGTCTGCCTGGGCGCCCTGATCCGGGGCGATACGCCCCACTTCGATTTCCTGAGCGCCGAGGTGACGAAGGGCCTGGCCCAGATCGCGCTTGAGGACGGGGTGCCGGTGGCGTTTGGGATCTTGACCGTCGAAACGATCGAGCAGGGCATCGAACGCTCCGGGACCAAGTCCGGCAACAAGGGCTGGGACGCGGTGTTCTCCCTCGTCGAGACGCTGAACCTGATCAGGGACGCGAAACTCTGATTCCCTTAGGGACATCGACTTTTTTTCTCGCGACAAAAGGACGATGGTCCGGTCTTCTGAAAGCGAACGGAAAAGACATCATCCCATGGGACAACGCCGATCGGCCCGCGAAAGCGCCCTCCAGGTGCTGTTCGCGCTCGAATTCCACGACGCCGGCCCCGAAGCCGTCCTCCTGCGGCACTGGGAGGACAAGAAGGCGGCTCCGGCCGTCCGGGAATATGCCGCCTGGCTCGTCCGGGGAGTGACCGCCCGGCGTCCCGAGATCGACGATCTCATCCAGGGGACGTCGTCCCACTGGCGCATCGCCCGGATGACCCCCTGCGACCGCAACATCCTCCGGATCGCCGCCTTCGAACTGCTCGAGGAGAAATTCCTGGCGCCGGCGATCGTCATCAACGAGGCCATCGAGATCGCCAAGCGCTTCAGCGGCGACGAGAGCGCCGTCTTCGTGAACGGTGTGCTCGACGCGGTCCGGAAAAAACTGGCCGGATCGAACTCCCGCCCCGAAAGAGAAAAACCATGACCGCCCCCCCCATCCCGACGAAACCCCCGCTGCCCGCCTCCGCGGACGAATCCCGGAAGAGCGACCAGGACCTCGTCCGCGAGGAGAAGTTCCGGAAGCTCGTCCAGGAGGGCGTCGACCCGTTTCCCCACCGCTCCGACCCGACCCACACCGTCACCGGCATCGTCGCGGCCTACGCCGCCTCCTCGAAGGAGGACCTCGAGGCGGCGAAAGTCCCCGTCGCGGTCGCGGGCCGCATCCTCTCCCTCCGGACGATGGGCAAGGCGACGTTCTTCCACATCTCGGACGGCCGCCAGCGACTCCAGGTCTACCTCCGCTCGGACATCGCCGGTGCGGCCGCCTACAAGCGCTTCGCCCTGTTCGACCTCGGCGACCACATCCTCGTCCGGGGCGAGCTCTTCCGCACGCGGACGAAGGAGCTGACTGTCATCTGCCAGGGCTACGACTTTCTGGCCAAGTGCCTCCACCCGCTGCCCGAGAAATGGCACGGCCTCCAGGACGTCGAGCTCCGCTACCGGCGCCGCTACCTCGACCTCATCATGAATCCCGAGGTCATGGAGGTCTTCCGCCTCCGGAGCGCCCTCGTGGCCGCCATCCGCCGCTATTTCGACGAGCGGGGCTATATGGAGGTCGAGACGCCGATGATGCAGGCCATCGCCGGAGGGGCGCTGGCCCGGCCGTTCATCACCCACCACAACGCCCTCGACACCGATCTCTACCTGCGGGTGGCCCCCGAGCTCTTCCTCAAACGGCTGGTCGTCGGAGGAATGCCCAAGGTCTACGAGATCAACCGCAACTTCCGGAACGAAGGCATCGACGCCGAGCACAACCCCGAGTTCACGATGCTCGAGTTCTACGAGGCCTACCGCGACTACGAGGACATGATGGCCATGACCGAGGAGCTCCTGGGCGGCCTGTGCGCAGAGCTCCTCGGCAAGGACGAGTTCCCCTACGGGGACCATACGATCTCGCTCAAGCCGCCCTTCAAGCGGATCAAGTTCATGGACGCCCTGGCCCACTACAGCGGCGTCGCCCCGCAGAAATTCGAGGACCCGGCGGCCATCATCGCCTATGGCGAGAAGCTCGCCCCGGAGAAAAAGCCCCTGACCTACGGCCGCGCCTTGGACATCATCTTCGACAAGCACGTCAAGGACAACCTGGTCCAGCCGACGTTCATCATCAATCCGCCCAAGGACGTGTCGCCCCTGGCCAAGGCGGCCAAGGGCAACCCCCGCGAGGCGGCCCGGTTCGAGCTGATGATCGCGGGCATGGAGATCGCCAACGCCTTCTCCGAGCTCACCGACCCGGCCGAGCAGAAGCTCCGCTTCGACGAGCAGGCCGAGGAGCGCAGGAAGGGGGACGACGAAACGCACCCCATCGACCTGGATTACGTCCAGGCCCTCGAATACGGCCTGCCGCCGACGGGCGGCGAAGGGATCGGCATCGACCGGCTGGTCATGCTCTTCGCCAACCGCCGGACGATCCGGGAAGTCATCCTCTTCCCCCTCCTGAGGCCGAAGGAATGACCCGGACGAGCCCCGGCCGGACGTCCCACCCCCGGTGGGAGATCGGAGCGGCGTGATGTCCTTTGAGTTCTTCATCGCCCGCCGCTACCTGACCGCGAAGCGGAAGCAGGCGTTCATCTCGGTCATCACCTTCATCTCCGTCCTGGGCATCACCATCGGGGTCATGGCCCTGATCATCGCCATCGCCCTGATCACCGGCTTCCAGAACGATGTCCAGGCCAAGATCCTCGGGGCGACCTCGCACCTCATGGTCTCCGATCTCTCCGAGACGGGGCTCCGCGACTACCGGGCGCTGGCCGACAGGATCGGCGCCCTTCCCGGCGTCCAATCGGTCTCGCCCGTCGCCCTGAAGCTTTCCCTGATCAGCGGGCCGTCGGGAAACCATCACCTCCAGCTCAAAGGCATGGACCTCGACGCGGAGAAGAGCCGGACGAGCTGGCTCCGAAACCTGGAGAGCGGCGCGCTTCCCCAGTCGGGCGCGGGCCGCGACGGCATCCTCCTCGGCCGCGACCTGAGCCTCTCGACCGGGGCGGGCGTGGGCGACGTCGTCACCGTCCTGACCGACGTCTGGCGCCTGTCGCCGAACGGCCCGATCCCCAAGGCGAAATCGTTCGTGGTCACGGGGATCTTCGCCACCGGGCTCTACGAATTCGATTCCACGACGGCCCTCATCAGTCTGCCCGCCGCCCAGAAGTATTTCGGGGCAGGGGACACGGTTAGTTACCTCCAGGTTATGATCGGCGACATCTTCGCCGCGCCGGCCTTCAAGGAGCGGTTCAAGCCCCTCCTTCCGCCGATGGCCTACGTGACGACCTGGATGGAGCTCAACAAGTCGCTCTTCTCGGCTTTGAAGCTCGAGAAGACGATCATGTTCCTGACCATCACCCTGATCGTCCTTGTCGCCGCCCTGAACATCATCGCCACCCTGATCCTGATGGTCATGGAGAAGACGCGCGACATCGGCATCCTGATGGTCATGGGCGCGACTTCGCGGAACATCCGGAAGATCTTCTTCCTGCAGGGAGCGCTTATCGGGATCGTCGGCACGGCGGCCGGCACGGGGCTGGGGCTCCTCTGGTGCGTCCTGGCCAACGCCTTCAAGCTCATTAAAATTCCCGTGGACATCTACCAGATCTCGCACGTCCCATTCCACATCAAGCCCCTGGACCTCGGCCTCATCGTCGGGGTTTCGCTCCTGATCAGCTTCCTCTCGACCCTGTTTCCGTCCCACCGGGCGGCCAAGACCGATCCCGTGGTGGCCTTGAAATATGAGTAGCCTCCTGCGCGCCGAGAACCTGGGGAAGGAATACCCCCTGCCCAAGGGCGTCCTCCAGGTCTTCCGGGGGGTGAACTTCGAAATCGAGGCCGGCGACGTGGTCGCCATCATGGGGATTTCGGGCGTGGGGAAGACCACGCTCCTGAATCTGCTCGGGGCGCTCGACCGGCCGAGCGAGGGGACGGTCTACCTCGAGGGCGAGGACCTCTTCGCCCGGAACGAGTCCGAACTGGCCCGCGTCCGGAACCGGAAAATCGGGTTCGTCTTCCAGTTCTTCCACCTGCTGCCGGAATTCACCGCCCTCGAGAACGTCTCCCTGCCGCTTATGATCGGCGGCCTGGAGCGGAAGAAGGCCCTGGAGAAGGGGGCCTCGATCCTCGCGGAGGTGGGGCTCGGCGACAAGGCCGACTGCCTCCCGGCCCAGCTCTCCGGGGGGGAGCAGCAGCGGATCGCCGTCGCCCGGGCCCTGGTCAACGAGCCCAAGCTCCTCCTGGCCGATGAGCCGACCGGCAACCTCGACTGGAAGACGGGGGAGCACATGCTCAACCTGCTGATGGACCTCCACCGGCGGCGGGGACTGTCCTCGGTCCTCGTTACCCACAACGATAAGGTCGCCCAGTACTGCCGAAAACGATATGTCATGGAGCGGGGCGAATTGAAACTTTTGGATTGACCCCGGAGTTTAAGTCGTTGTGAGCCACCCGTTTCCGGACCGCGCCCCGAATCTATGCCCGCCGAATTCCCGGATTTTATCGGTCCTGTCCCGTCCCGGAATTCCGCCCCGGCGACCGGGGCCCCGGGCTTTGCCCGGGGATCCAGTTTCGCCGTACTCGCCCGTGGATATAAGCCATGGGCGAGTGGCGAGCCGAAGGCTCGTCCCTTGACGCGGAGAGGGCCGGTTGGGGAAGGGACAGTCTTTGAAATACCGGCCTTCTTGTGGTATAAGGATAAGGTTATGAAAAAATGGATCCTCGCCCTGTTTTTCCTCCTCGTTCCCCTGTTCGCCTACTGCCAGGAAATGATCGAGAAGATCGACATCATCGGCAACGAGCGCGTCACCCGGGAAACCGTGATGTATTACCTCTCCGCGAGGGAAGGGGACTACTACAACGAGGAGATGCTGAAAAAGGACTTCAAGGTCCTCTGGTCCACCGGTTTTTTCTCCAACGTGCGGATCGAACAGGAGCAGGGCACGCGGGGCAAGATCGTCAAGATATATCTTGAAGAGAACCCCGTTCTCAAGACGATCGCCTTCAAGACCGGAAACAAGGTCAAGGAAGACGATATCGTCAACAAACTCAAGGAAAAAGACGAATACGTCCTCCCGTATTCCTACTATAACCCTTCCAAGCTTCAGAAAATCAAGAAGACCATCGAAGACCTCCTCGCGGAGAAGGGTTTGCACGCGGCCAAGGTGGAGATCCAAACCACGAAAAAGGGCAAGAGCGAAGTCGACATCCTCTTTACCATCGACGAGGGGCCCAAGGTCCGGGTCGGCGAGATCGAATTCACCGGCCGGGTCAAGCTCCCGCAAGCGCTCCTCCGCGAGGCGATGGGCGAGAACAAGCAGCACACCATCTACACCTGGGTCACCGGCAAGGACGTCTTCAAACAGAACAAGCTTCAGGACGACCTGGCCGCCGTGAAGAAGGTCTACCAGGAGAACGGCTACATGGAGGCCACGATCGGCGAGCCGCGCTACGAAGAGTATGAGCGGCCGACGGCCTTCCCCTTCTTCAAGAAGCAGAAGATGATGCGGATCGTCGTCCCGGTCAACGCCGGCTACCGCTACAACGTCGGCGAGATCAAGGTCGAAGGCAACAAGGCCTTCACCACCCAGGGCCTCCTGTCCCTCATCAAGTTCAAGAAGGGCGAAATCTACAGCACGAAGGTTCGGGAGAAAAGCGTCGAGGACATCGGCGAGATGTTCCGGAACTTCGGCCACCTCTACGGCCAGATCATCCCCATCGAGAGCCTCGACCCGAAGAACAAGGTCGTCAATGTCACCTATACCTTCATCGAAGGCGAGATTTGTTTCATCCGGCGTATCGACTTCAAGGGCAACATCTTCACCAAAGACAAGGTCATCCGGCGGGAGATGCTCCTCAATGAGGGAAGCGTCTTCAGCCTGGGTTACTTCAAGGACAGCATCCTCCGGATCAAGCAGCTCGGCCTGGTCGACCTCGAGAAGGACCCTGATCCCAAGCCCGCCCCCGACGACCCGACCCAGTTCGACGTGACGGTCTACGTCAAGGAACTCCAGCGGAACAACATCCAGTTCACGGCCGGCTACAGCGGCTATGAAGGGACGTTCGTCGCGGTGAGCTATTCCACGGTCAACTTTCTCGGGGCCGGCGAGAACCTGGAGGCCACCGCCCAGTACGGCAAGCGGATCCGCAACTACAGCTTCGGCTTCACCGAGCCCTACGTCTTCGACCAACCCATCAACGCCGGCTTCAACGTCTACGACCGCTACATGGTCTATCCGTACCTCTACGACCGGAAGGACCGGGGCATCGACTTTTCCCTGGGGTTCCGGATGGCCGGCTGGTGGCGGGCGAGCGTCACGTACAGCTATTCCTTCATCGACATCCAGCAGCCGACCACGACGAGCACCGACGCCCTTTACAACTCTTCGCTGTACGGCTACGGCTCCGGCGCCGGGATGGACCCCTACTACTCGGGCATGTTCGGCTGGGGCCGCTACTTCATGAGCTCGATCTCGCCCTCGATCTACCGCTCCTCGATCGACAGCCCCCTGACGCCGAGCCGCGGGACGATGTACAGCCTGACCGTCAAGTACGCCGGCACGTTCCTCGGCGGCGAGATCCACCTCTACAAGCCCCGGATCGAGTTCACCCACTACCAGCCGGTGATGAAGGACATGTCGCTCGGGTTCCACGTGGAATACTCCTATGTCAAGTCCATGCGGAACTCGACCGTCCCCTTCTGGGAGCGGTTCTACCTCGGCGGCGAGCGGAACATCCGCGGCTACGAG
>JADGNV010000054.1 GCA_017883285.1 Candidatus Aminicenantota bacterium
CCCTTTACATCAATTTCGACACCGGCAAGGCCGAGATCAAGCCCGAATCGCAAGGGACCGTGGCCCAGATCGTCGCCCTCCTGAACGGGCACGAAGACCTGAAACTGAGCATCGAAGGCCACACCGATAACGTCGGCATGCCCGCGGCCAATAAGACGCTTTCCGAGCAGCGGGCCAAGGCGGTCATGGCCGTCGTGATCAAGGGCGGCATCGCCGGGTCGCGCTTGTCCGCCGTCGGCTGGGGGCAGGAAAAGCCGGTCGCCGACAATCGCAGCGAGGACGGGCGGGCCAAGAACCGCCGGGTCGAAATCGTCAAAAAGTAACGGGCCGCCCTATTTCGCCGGCCCCAGGGGCCGGAGGCGGAACGTATAATTGTACGCGTGCGCCTCGAGCTTGTATTGGGCGTGCACCGGCGCGCCCCATGAATCGTCGCCGCCGACACCCATCTGCCCGTAATCCAGGTTGAGGGTCACGAAATCCCGGCGGGCGATATCCGCCGGGTGCTTGTCGCCGCGCTTGTCCTGGGTCAGGTCCTCGGCGGTGTAGGGCAGGGCGCTGAAATCGAATTGGGGCATCCCGATCGCCAGAAGGCCCCAACCACGGCCGTCGGTCAGCGCGGCCCAGCGGCACTCCGTGCGGTTGCCGTATTCCTGGATGCTGACATAGGGCACCGCGGACGTGTCCACGGAATCCGCATAGACACCGACGAAGGCCGACGTCTTCCGGTCGATATAATTGTCCTGCGGCCCGCGCCCGTACCAGCTTACGTTCTTGAATTCTCCGGGCAGGGACAGGGTCAGGCCGACGCGGGGGATTTCGGGCAGGTTCCGGCGGGTTGGGGCGAAATCGAAACGAACGACCATGTCTCCGTCGCCTTGGACGGTGTAGACGAGCGTCACCCGGGCGTCGACGTCTTTCAGCCGGTAGGCCGCCGTCGCCTGCACGGTCCCCGGTTTGAGCGCCTTGGCCTCGAAGCGCTCGAGGGTCCGGTTCAGGCCCGCCTTCCGCCAGACAGCTAGGCGGTTGGGCATCCGGTTGCCGAAATCATTGTCCGTGGGCCCTCGCCAGAAATTCGGCTCCAGGCCCGTGCGGATGAGGGCTTTACCGCGGAATTCCCAGGCGGTCAGAAGTCCCGTGGCCTTGTCGAATTTGAGGACGAAGTCCGCGCCCTTGACGACGGCCTCGGGGCCGGACTGGTTGAGGACGAGCGCGGGGTAGGGCTCGGTTTCCTCCGCCGGGGAGGGGGCAAAAACGGGCAGGAGGAATTGCTCGCGGGCGATCTCCCAGCCTTTGGGGACCAGGGGAATGGTCTTGTCGTCCGGCGTCCGAACGGCCGCGTTCAGGAAATATTCCTCCCCGGGCTTGGCCGTGAGCGCGGGTGTCTCGATGTCGAATATCCGAGTCTGTCCCGGCGCGATGTCGGGATTCTTGATGACGCCCTCGGCCAGGAATGTCTTCCCGTTCTCGAGGAGCGTCCAGGCGATCTCGAAACGGTCGAGATTGATGAAGGCGTATTTGTTGGTGACGACGAGCTGGCGCTTGCCGCCCGAAGCGACGCCGTCCCGGATCTTGACGTATTGATAGACCTTTTGGATTTCGTAGAGGCCGGGATGGGGCGTGCGGTCCGGACCGACCAATCCGTTGCAGCAGAAATTCCGGTCGGACGGCGTGTCGGGAGGGCCCCAATCGCCGCCGTAGCCCCAGTAGGGTTCGCCTTTGGCCGTCTTCATATAAAAGCCCTGGTCTACCCAGTCCCAGACGAAGGCGCCCTGCAGGTTGGGATAATTCTCGATCACGTCCCAGTAATCCTGGAGGTTGCCGGTGGAATTGCCCATGGCATGGGCGTACTCGCACATGATGAGCGGCCGATTCTGCTTTTTCAGGCCATAGGCCTCGAGCTCCTCGATCCCGGAGTACATGGTGCTGTAGATGTCCGCATAAGAGCGGCGCCCGGCCCCCTCATAATGGACCGGCCGGGTTTTGTCGCGGCCGTGGATCCAGGCCGCGGTAGCCTCGAAGTTGATCCCGTCGCCGGCCTCGTTGCCCAGCGACCAGATGATGACCGAGGGATGGTTCTTGTCGCGCTCGACCATGCGCACGGTGCGGTCCAGGTGGGCCGGGCCCCAGTCGGGGTTCTTGGCCAGGCTTTTATCGCCGTAGCCCATGCCGTGCGATTCGATGTTGGCCTCGTCGACGAGATAGATGCCGAACTCGTCGCAGAGCTCATACCATCTCGGGTCGTTGGGATAGTGGCAGGTCCGCACGGCGTTGATGTTGAACTGCTTCATCAGGGCCAAGTCTTTCCGCATCGACTCTTCGGAAATGACGTGGGCGGTGAGGGGATCGTGCTCGTGGCGGTTGACGCCCTTCAAATAAATCGGAACGCCATTGACGAGCAGGCGGCCGTCCTTGATCTCGACTTTGCGGAAACCGATCTTGCAGCCGGCGGTCTCGAGGATCTTGCCCGCGCCGTCTTTTAGGGTCAAAACGAGGCTATAAAGATCGGGCGTCTCGGCCGTCCATTTCTTCGCCGCCGGCAGAACGGCGTCGAGGACGACCGAGGCGCCCTCCTTTCCGTTCATGTCCACCGGGTTCGCGGTTTTTGTCAGGATCGCTTGGCCGTCCGCTCCATAAAGCTTCACCTCGACGACGGCGCGACCCGCGCGCAAGCCGGCGGCGGAGTTTTTGAGATCGAGGGTCAGCGTCAGCTTCCCGTCCTTATACTTATCGTCCAAGGACGCGTCGGCCCAGAAATCGCGGATGCGGAGCTTGGGCGCGGCCGTGAGATAGACATCGCGTTCGATGCCGCTCAGTCGGAAGAAGTCCTGGCATTCGAGATAGGAACCGTCCGACCAGCGCAGGACCTCGAGGGCGACCATGTTCCCGCCCGGCTTCAGGTACTTGGTGATGTTCCACTCGGCCGGCGTTTTGGAGTCTTCGCTGTAGCCGGTGTAGCGGCCGTTGACCCAGATATAGAAGGCCGATTTAACCGCGCCGAAGTGAATGAAGACTTCTTTATCGTTCCAATCGGCGGGGATGGTGAACGATTGCCGGTAGCAGCTGGTGGGATTGAAATCGTGGGGAATATGCGGCGGATCGGGCTGGGCCGGCGGCTTGACCCATTCGTAGCTCATGTTCACGTAGATCGGGATGCCATAGCCCTGGAATTCGACGTTGGCCGGCACGGGAATGGTCTTCCAGGCGGAGGCGTCGAAATCCGGGCGGAAGAAACCCGCCGGAACGTCGCCCGGCCGCTCGACCCATTTGAACTTCCAGTCGCCGTTCAGGGATTTGAAGAAAGGTGAGGCCGATTTACTCCCGGCCAGCGCCGTTTTTTCGTCCGCGAAGGGGACGAACGTGGCGTGCGGTTTCTCGGCGTTGACGCTGAAGATGCGCGGGTTTTCCCATTCGTCGCCCCGCGGCCCGGCGGATTGCGGCGCCTGGGCCGGGACGGCGCCGGCCAGGAAGCAAAGTCCGAAAACGGCGATTTTCAGCTTCATCGGCGATCCTCCCATTATTCGGAAACGGGTTTTGTGTCCCTCGTTTACGGCAGGGCTTCCATCAGCGCGTCGATCTCGGCGGCAGCTTTCTCGTCCAAAGGAAGGAGGGGCAGGCGGACGAGTCCGCCTTCGAAGCCCGCCGTCCCCATGGCGTATTTCAATCCGGAAATGCCGTGCGTTTCCATGACCATCTTGTTCAGGGGCACGAGGTCGAGCTGCCGCTCGGCCGCCTCGCGAACATTGCCTTTCCGGAAGAGCCGTTCGATCTCGACGCAGAGCGCCGGCGCGGCGTTGGCCACGGCCAGGATGGCGCCGCAGGCGCCCATGAGGAGCGCCGGCAGGATGAGAAAGCCCGAGCCGACCAGATAGCTGAAGTCGGCGGGGAGCCGGCGGATGATTTCCACCAGGTAAGGCATGCTGCCCGAGCTTTCCTTGAGGCCGACGATATTGGGATGGTAGGACAGCTCGACGACCAAATCGGGATCGATGACGATTCCGGTGTTCTGGGGGATGTTATAGAGGATGACGGGGATGGGTGCGGCGTCGGCCACGGCCCGGTAATGGCGCTTGAGGGCCTCGCGGGTCATCTTGCCCTTGAAATAGCTGGGCGGGCGGACCAGCGCGGCGTCCGCGCCCGCTTCGGCCATGCGCCTGGTGAAGGCGATGGTCAAAACGGTCGATTCTTTCCCCGTGCCGGCGATCACCAGCTTGCCCGGGGCGGCCGTTTCGCGGACGATCCCGGCCAGACGGACCGCCTCGTCGTCCGTGAGCGACACGCACTCGCCGGTCGAGCCGAGGACGAGATAACCGGCCAGGCCGAAGGCGTTGAGGAGGCGAATGTTGCGGGCGAAGGCCTCATGATCGACCTCATCGCCCAAAGGCCCGCCTTTGAACGGTGTGACCAGGGCGGGATATATTCCTGTAAATTTCTTAGCCATGGCCTATCCTTTCTTTTTGCGGTTTTCGCGCTCAATGCGCCGAAGCTCCGTGTCGCTGAAGCCGAAGAAGTGGCCGACTTCGTGGACGACCGTATCCCGGACCTGCTCGCGGATGTCCTCTTCCGTGGCGCAGGCGCTCTCGATCGGGATCTGGTAGATGAGGATAACGTCGGGGGGGACGTTCCCGTAGTAGGAGCCGCGCTTATCCAGGGGGACGCCGTGGTAGAGGCCGAAGAGATCGTACTTGGAGCGCAGGCCCATGGTGCGGATCGTGTCCGGAGAAGGGAAATCCTCGACCAGGACGGCCACGTTCTGGATGAGTTCCTTGAATTTCCGGGGGATGGAATCGAGCGATTCCTCGACCAGCTTTCTGAAAGCGGCGCGGTCCAGACGCGTGGCCGGGGGGAGTTCCGGCCCCGTGGATTCATCTTCGGGCGGGAGCGGTCCTTCGCTGTAGTCGCGATGCTGCGGCGGACGCAGGGGGCGTTTACTTCTCAATGCCGACCCTCGCCTCGACGCCCTTGGCGTAGTAGTGCTTGCGCTCCTTCATTTCCGTCACCAATCCGGCACGGCGTATGATCGACGCGGGCGCGTGGCGGCCCGTCAGGACGAGCTCGACGCCGTCCGGGCGCTCGTCCAGGAGGGCCAGAACCTCGTCCTCGCCCAGCAGGTGGAA
>JADGNV010000055.1 GCA_017883285.1 Candidatus Aminicenantota bacterium
GCCACGGATAAAGGAATGCAAGCTTATTCGGCGCTGGACGTTCATCCCACAACAAATCGACGACGTATCTTCCTTCGCTCTTACCTAGCTTTGTAAATATCATCTGGATCCGTTCCCGAACCTCCTGGTCCTGGATGAATAAATCAATGACCTCACTCCGCTCCTTCAGTGGCTTCCGAGAATATTGAGGCGTCCGGAGGAGGCTATATAGCATTTGCTCACCCGGAATCGTAAGGGTCTGGTTTAATCGGCCATATATAAGATCCATATCTAAATCGTTCCATGTCCGATCATCCACCGTATTTATATTTTTCTGCTCTCGAAACGGCGCTACTCTCTTGAAATACTTACTTATCTCGGCAGAGTCTGTTTTACGAGTCTCGCGCGCACCCCATTTCTTCCGCAACGACAAAAGCAATTTGTCTTTCTGTGACTCTCGGATAGTTTTGATAAGGAAATATCCAAGAGGGATAACTAAGATTGAAATCACAAAAAAAATACGGCCTAGGAAAAAACCAAAGATGGCTGATGCTAAAAGAACGAGCAATACAGAAAGGATAAGAACGGATATTTTGTTACTAAATGCCCCCCGGCGTTTCATTCATTGTAAGATATTGCATTCCTCCTGAGAATTCAAGAAACCGAATGCATTTTGTTCATTCAGAAATGAGTTGACTGTCACCTTAATTCAAAAAAAAGAAATAGGGAATTGATTATTTTGCCACCGAAACAAATAATAAATTTGTCAGCGGAGGGCGGCCTTCAGCGTCGCGCCGATGTCGGCCGGGCTGACGGCCACGTGCACGCCGCCCGCCCGCAGGGCATCCATCTTCTCCCGGGCCGTCCCCTTGCCGCCGGCGATGATCGCCCCGGCGTGCCCCATCCGGCGGCCCGGAGGGGCGGTCTGGCCGGCGATGAACCCGACCACCGGCTTGGGGAATTCCTTCTTGATGTAGGCCGCGGCCTCGTCCTCGGCCGTCCCGCCGATCTCCCCGATCAGGATGACGGCCTCGGTGTCCTTGTCGTCCTTGAACAGCTTCAGGAGCTCGATGTACTTCAGCCCGACGATCGGGTCGCCGCCGATGCCCACGGCCGTCGACTGGCCGTAGCCCTGCTTCGAGGTCTGCTGGACGGCCTCGTAGGTCAGCGTTCCGGACCGGGAGATGATGCCGATCGTCCCGGCCTTGTGGATGTGGCCGGGCATGATCCCGATCTTGCACTTCCCCGGCGAAATGATGCCGGGGGTGTTCGGCCCGATGAGCGACACGGGCTTGTCGCGCAGGAACGTCTTGACCTTGATCATGTCGAACGTGGGAATGCCCTCGGTGATGCAGACCACGAGGCCCACGCCCGCGTCGGCCGCCTCCATGATCGCGTCCGCCGCGGCGAACGGCGGGACGAAGATGGCCGCGGCGTCGGCCCCCGTGTTCTGGACCGCATCGGCCACGGTATTGAACACGGGGACGCCGAGGTGCTTCGTGCCGCCCTTGCCGGGGGTCATGCCGGCCACGACCTTCGTCCCGTATTCCAGCATCCGCGTCGCGTGGAACGTGCCCTCGCCGCCCGTGATCCCGAGAACAACCACCCTGGTGTTTTCGTTGACTAAAATGCTCATCGTCGACTCCTTCAGTCCTAGTTCTTCACGAGCGCCACGATCTTCTCGGCCGCGTCCTTCATGCCGTCGGCCGGGTGGAAAGCCAGTCCGGACTCGGCCAGGAGCTTCTTGCCGAGCTCCACGTTGGTCCCCTCGAGGCGGATCACGACCGGGATCTTCGTCCCGAGCTCCCGGGCCGCCTTGATGACGCCGTTGGCGATCATGTCGCAGCGGACGATGCCCCCGAAGATGTTGATCAGCGCGCCCTTGACGTCCTTGTCGGCCACCAGGATCTTGAAGGCGTTGGTCACGGCCTCTTCGGTCACGCCGCCGCCGACGTCGAGGAAGTTGGCCGGCATGCCGCCGGCGTACTTGACGATGTCCATCGTGGCCATGGCCAGGCCGGCCCCGTTGACCATGCAACCCACGTTGCCGTCGAGCTTGATGTAGTTCAGGTTGAACTTCGAGGCCTCGACCTCGAGGGGCGACTCCTCGTCGAGGTCGCGCATGGCCAGGATGTCCGGATGCCGCGCCAGGGCGTTGTCGTCGAAATTCATCTTGGCGTCGAGGGCGAACACGTCGCCCGACTTCGTTATCAGCAGGGGATTGATTTCGGCCAGGGAGGCGTCCGTGGCTTCGAACGCTTTATAGAGCGAGGCCAGGAACTTCACGGCCTGCTTGAACGTCTCGCCCGAGAGGCCCAGGCGGAAGGCCAGCTTCCGGGCCTGGAACGCGCCGAATCCGGTGCCGGGGTGGACATATTCTTTGAAGATCAGCTCGGGCGTCTCGGCCGCGACCTTCTCGACTTCGACGCCGCCCTCGGTCGAGGCCATGATCACGGCCGCCTCGCGCGCCCGGTCGATGACGATACCCAGGTAGAGCTCGCGGGCGATGTCGAGGGCTTCCTCGATGAGGACACGCTTCACGAGCTTGCCCTCCGGCCCGGTCTGGTGGGTGACGAGGGTCATGCCCAGCATGGCCTTGGCCAGCTTTTCGGCCTCCGCGAGGTTCGCGGCGAGCTTGACCCCGCCGCCCTTGCCGCGGCCGCCGGCGTGGATCTGGGCCTTGACCACGACCCGCGGTCCGATCTTCTCGGCGATCGCCCGAGCCTCGGCGGGGGTCGTCGCCACCTCGCCCCGCGGGATCCTTACCCCGAACCGGGACAGAATGCTCTTCGCCTGGAATTCATGGATTTTCATGTCACTCTCCCAAGGTCGATCTCACGGAGCGGTGCGGGCCCGCGCCTTCTTCACCCGCTCGCGGCGGTTCCGGCGGACCGGAAAGAAAGCCTAAATTAACAAAGGCCCTTTCCGAAGTCAAACGAACGGCGGCGCTAGTCCAAGCGTGTCCGGAGCAACAGGGCCGTCCGCAAGCCCCAAACCTCCGCCCCCCCCGCGAAGCCGGGGCCGCTTGTCCTTGGCATCGCCGGGGCGTTTACGGTAAAATAGGGGCCCTGGCGAAGCGAAATGGACCTTGACTGAAGGAGCTGGCGCATGGCAGAATCAAGTTTGAAACGCATCCTCGTGGTCGACGACGAAATCAACGTCTGCAAGAGCGTCCGCCAGGCCCTGCAGAACCCCGAATATGAAATCGATCTCGCGTTGAGCGGGGCGGACGCCCTCCGGCTGGAAGGCGAGAAACCGTTCGACGTCATCCTGCTCGATCTGATGATGCCCGTCGCGGGCGGCATGGACGTCTTGAAAGCGCTTAGAGCCCGGAACAGCCGGGCCCAGATCATCATCATGACCGGCTATCCCTCCTCCCGGACTTCGCTCCAGAGCATGCAGCTCGGAGCCTTCGATTATCTGCCCAAGCCGTTCCTCCTCTCCGAGATCCGGAGCCTTGTAGCCAAGGCCCTCGCGGCCGGACAGGCCGAAAAATAAATCTCTCGCCGGCGTGCCGGTCGCAGACAAATGATAACCTTCACATCCATGTGAAATAAAGAAACATGACCGAAAACCTGATCGAGCGTTACTTGTCCGATCTGGGGGAAATCCGTGGGACAAGGGCCAACGTGGCGGAGACTTCGTTCTATCCGGCATTGGAACGGCTCCTCTCGGATATCGGCAAAACCCTTTCCCCAAAGGTCCGCTGCGTCATCAATCTCGCCAACCGCGGCGCGGGACTCCCGGACGGCGGCCTTTTCTCGGCCGATCAGTTCCGGCGTAAGACTCGCAACGAGGACGCCAAGGAGAATCCGTTCCTGGTTCAAAATCCTTCGCGCGGCGTGATCGAAGCTAAGCCTCCCTCCGAAGATGTCCACCGCATCTCCGAGACCGAACAGGTAGAGCGATACTGGAAGCGGTATGGCATGGTGCTCGTGACCAACTTTCGGGCCTTCGCTCTCATCGGACAAGGCCCGACAGGGAAGCCTTGCGTTCTGGAATCCTTCGCTCTGGCCGAATCCGAGAGTGAATTCTGGCGTCTGACCGCCCATCCCCGCCTGGCGGCGACAGAACACGGCGAACGGATGCTGGAGTATCTAAAGCGCGTGATGCTCCTAAATGCGCCGCTGGCCGCTCCGCAGGACGTTGCCGGCATCCTCGCTTCCTACGCCCATGACGCGCGGCTGCGCATCGAAAAGGTTGATCTCCCGGCTTTGGCCGGTCTTCGACAGGCCCTCGAAGATGCTCTTGGCCTTCACTTCGAGGGCGAGAAAGGCGAGCATTTCTTTCGTTCGACGCTCGTTCAAACGCTCTTCTACGGTGTCTTCTCGGCTTGGGTCCTGTGGGCGCGACGGAAGGACGCCAAGCCGAATGAAAAAACGGGATTTGTTGAAGCCATCCGCGATGTCGGCGCTCCGTACGGCGTACCTGGCAACTTCGACTGGCGCGTTGCGCACTACCTATTGCGCGTTCCTATGCTCCGTGCCCTTTTTGTCCAAGTTGCCGATCCCGCCCAGCTTGGCGGCTTGGGTTTGATCGAAGTTCTCGATTGGACTGGTGCCACGCTGAATCGTGTGGACCGCGCCGCATTCTTCAAATCCTTCGATGAGGGACATGCCATTCAGTATTTCTATGAGCCCTTTCTGCATGCGTTCGATCCCGAACTTCGCAAGGAGCTCGGAGTCTGGTACACCCCCGAGGAGATCGTCCGCTACCAGGTTGAACGCGTGGACTCCGTTCTCAGATCCGAACTCGGCCTCGCCGACGGCCTGGCCGATCCAAAAGTGATCGTGCTCGATCCCTGTTGCGGCACTGGAACTTACCTGAGGGCAGTCCTCCGCCGCATCGCCGTCACCCTGCACGAGAAAGGCGGCGACGCTCTTGTCGCGCACGATCTCAAGAAAGCCGCCATGGAACGCGTCTTCGGCTTCGAGATTCTGCCCGCGCCATTCGTCATTGCGCATCTCCAACTCGGCCTCGAACTCGAAACCCTCGGCGCGCCGCTCAGCGACTGCTGCGATCCGCCCGAGCGCGCCGGGGTCTATCTGACCAACGCCCTGACCGGTTGGGAGCCGCCCA
>JADGNV010000056.1 GCA_017883285.1 Candidatus Aminicenantota bacterium
ACCAAGAAGTCGGCGATGATCAAGCTCTTCGCCGCGGAGATGTCGCACCGCGTCTGCCACAAGGCCATCCAGATCCACGGCGGCTACGGCTACATGAAGGACTACAAGGTCGAGCGGCTTTACCGCGACCAGCGGATCACGGAGATCTACGAAGGCACGTCCGAGGTCCAGCGGATCGTGATCGCCCGGTCCCTGCTCTCGGACTGAGGAGGCCCCCATGACCTACGAAATCCTCAAGATCGCGGTCGCCGACGGCATCGCCACGGCGACGATCTCGCGGCCCCAAGCCCTGAACGCCCTGAACACCCGTTTCTTCCAAGAGATGGCCGACTTCGTCGCCTCGCTCGCTCGCAGGGACGACGTCCGGGTCCTGATCGTCACCGGCGAGGGGAAAGCCGTCGTCGCCGGGGCCGACATCGCCGAGATGTCGGGCAAGACCCAGCACCAGGGGACGGAGTTTTCGAAGAAGGGCCAGGCCACGTTCCGGAGCCTCGAGCTCCTCGACAAGCCCGTCATCGCCGCCGTGAACGGCTTCGCCCTCGGCGGGGGATGCGAGCTCGCCCTGGCCTGCGACATCCGCATCGCCAGCGCCAAGGCCAAGTTCGGCCAGCCCGAGGTCAACCTGGGCCTCATCCCCGGCTACGCCGCGACCCAGCGCCTCCCGCGCCTGATCGGCCTCGGGAACGCGCTGTACCTGCTCCTCACCGCCGAGCTGATCGGCGCCGAGGACGCGCTCCGGATGGGCCTCGTCCAGAAGGTCGTCGAGCCCGAACAGCTCATGACCGCCGCGACCGACCTGGCCAAGCTCATCGCCTCCAAGGGCCCGCGGGCGGTGAAGCTCATCAAGCGCGTCGCCCGGCAGGGCGCCCTGCTCGATTTCGAGTCCGGGTGCGCCCTCGAGGCCGATAAGTTCGGGGCGCTGTTCGAGAACGAGGGCGCGGAGGGCATGAAGGCCTTCCTCGAAAAGCGCCCGCCGAAGTGGAACGTCTGACCGGAACGACAAGGAGACACCCATGGATTACGCCAAGCGACTCGAGCGGGTCAGCGTCCTGGGCGCGGCCGGCAAAATGGGGAGCGGCATCGTCCTCCTCACGGCCCTGGAGATGGCCGACCTGAGCCTCGACCCCGCCCATCGAGGCCTCGAATTCGTCCTGAACGCCGTGGACGTTTCGTCCAAGGCGCTCGGAGGCCTCATGAAATACCTTCACGCCCAGGTGCTCCGCGCCGCGGAGAAGAAGGCCGTCACCCTCCGCAAGGTCTACGAGAAGCGCGAGGACCTTGTCGAGAATGAGGAGATCATCCGCCAGTACGTCGACGACGTCCTGGCCATCGTCCGGCCGACGACGCGCCTCGAATCGGCCACCGATTCGCGCCTCGTGTTCGAGGCCGTGAACGAGGACCCGGCCCTCAAAGTGAAGCTTTTCGGCGCGATCAACACTCAGGGCCCGGGCGACACGTGGTTCCTGACGAACACGTCCTCCATTCCGATCCATGAATTGAACGAGAAGGCGGGACTGGGCGGGCGGCTCATGGGCGTCCATTTTTACAATCCGCCGGCCGTCCAGAAGCTCGTGGAGCTCATTCCGGCGGATACGACCCTGCCCGAGCTCGCCGAATTCTGCCGCGAGTTCGCGAAAAAGCTCCGCAAGACCGTCGTCCCGTCGCACGACGTGGCGGGCTTCATCGGCAACGGCCACTTCATGCGCGATGCCCTCCACGGCCTCGCCGAAGCCGAGCGGCTGGCCAAGGAATACGGATTCACCGACGCCGTCTACATGGTGAACAAGGTGACGCAGGACTTCCTCATCCGGCCGATGGGCATCTTCCAGCTCATCGACTACGTGGGGCTCGACGTCTGCCGGTTCATCCTGGGCGTCATGAACGACCGGCTCCCCGGCCGCCATCTCCACAGCCCGCGCCTCGAGGCGCTGATCGCGAAAGGCATCCTCGGCGGCCAGTTCGCCGACGGCTCGCAGAAAGACGGCTTTCTGAAGTATGAAAAGGGCCGGCCCGCGGGCGTCTACGATCCCGACAAGGGCGCGTATGCACCCATCGCCGAGCTCGCCGCCCGCTGCGACCCGCGGCTGGGCGCGCCGCCGAAGGCCTGGAAGCCCTGGAAGGCCGTGATCGGCGACGCGCAACGTTCCGAATACCTCGACGGCTACTTCCGCGAGCTCCGTGGCGCGGCTACAACCGGCGCCAAACTCGCCCGGGCCTATGGCCGCCGGTCGAAGGAGATCGGCCTCGGCCTGGTGACGGACAAGGTCGCCGCCCGCGAGGACGACGTCAACACCGTGCTGCTGACCGGGTTCTACCACGCCTATGGCCCGATCAACGCCTACTTTGATTGAGAGGTCCGACCATGTGCCAAGAAAATCGAAAGGTTTACATGACGGCCGGCTATCAGACCGTGTCCCTCGGGACCGGCCGCAAGGAATTCAACCCCAAGAAGCCCCGGCCGGGGCTCGAGGAATACATCCGCGAGGCGGGCCAGGGCGTTCTGAAGCAGATCGGCGGCGGGGCGAACGTGGACGAAGGCGTGATCAGCAACTTCATGGCCGCCCGGTTCAACAGGCAAGGCAACCTCGCCGCGCTCATCCCCTCGATCGATCCGTCCCTGCGCTGGAAACCGTGCGTGCGGGTCGAGGGCGCCTGCGGGTCGGGCGGGCTCGGCCTGATGACCGGACTCAAGTCCGTGCTGGCCTCGACGGCCGAGGTCGTGCTGGTCGTCGGCGTCGAGGTCCAGAACACGGTGAAAGCCATCTACGGCGCGGACATCCTGGCCGGCGCGGGCTGGTACCGCGGCGAGCGGAAGAAGGGCCACGCCTATTTCTTCCCCGCGTCGTTCAGCGACCGGGCGGGCGTCTATTTCGAGCGCTACGGCCGGGAGCGGACGCGCAAGGCGTTCGCCCGCTGGTACAGGAACGCCGTCGAGAACGCGCGCCTCTGCGAGACCGCCCAGGAATTCCACAACACGACCGAGAACCTTGAGGCGGCGGCCCTGTGCGAGCCGACGCCCCGGTCGTTCGTCGACCACCTGAACGTCTTCGACTGCTCCAAGGTCTCGGACGCGGGCATCGGCATCGCCCTCGCCTCCGAGCAAGGCCTGGAGCGCATCGGCGTCGCGAAGTCCGACGCGGTCGAGGTCATGGGCTGGGGCCAGGTCGAGGCTGACCTGACGATTCCGCCCGACGATCCGGCCCGGCTCGAGACCACGGTCCGGGCCGTCGAAAAAGCGCTGCGCGCCGCGGAGATCACCGTGAAGGACCTGGCCACGGTCGAATGCCACGACTGCTTCACCCTGTCCGGCCTCCTGTCCGTGGAGGCGATCGGCCTGGCGAAGCAGGGCGAGGCCCCCGATTACGTTTTGAGCGGCGCCACGGCGCGGACCGGCGCCCTGCCGTTCAACACCTGCGGCGGGCTGATCGGCTGGGGCCACCCCGTCGGCGGGACGGGCGTGCGCCAGGCCGTCTCGGCCTGGCAGCAGCTGACGGGCAAAGCGGGGGCCTGGCAGGTCCCCATCCCGGCGGAGCGGCCCTACGCCTTGTCGGTCAACATGGGCGGCAACGACAAGACCGTGATCGCCGTCGTCTACCGGCGCGGCGCGTGACCTGAGGAGCATCGCATGCCCGAAAAACCGACGCCGGACATCGAACGCCTCCGGGCCCAGCTGGCCGAAAAGGAGAGGCAGGCGGAGCTCGCCGGCGGCCGGGAGCGGATCGACAAGCAGCACGCCGAAGGGAAGCTCACCGCCCGGGAGCGCATCGAAAAGCTCCTCGACACCGGGACGTTCGTCGAGCTCGACAAGCTCAAAACGCACCGCTGCACCGACTTCGGCATGGAGGGCAAGAAGTTCCCCGGCGACGGCGTCGTGACGGGCTACGGTCGGATCGACGGCCGGCCGGTCTATGTCTTCGCCCAGGATTTCACGGTGTTCGGCGGGTCGCTCAGCGGGGCCCATTCCGAGAAGATCTGCAAGATCATGGACCTGGCCATGGAAAACGGGGCGCCCATCATCGGCCTCAATGACTCGGGCGGGGCCCGCATCCAGGAGGGCGTGGTCAGCCTGGCCGGCTACGCCGACATCTTCCTCCGCAACACGCTGGCTTCGGGCGTCGTGCCCCAGATCTCGGTGATCATGGGGCCGTGCGCCGGCGGGGCGGTCTATTCGCCGGCCATCACCGATTTCATCCTCATGGTCCGGGAGCGGTCGTACATGTTCATCACCGGCCCGGACGTCATCAAGGCCGTGACCCACGAGAAGGTCACGAAGGAAGAGCTCGGCGGGGCCATGACCCACGCGGCCAAAAGCGGCGTGGCCCATCTCGTGGCCGCCGACGAGGGCCAGGCCCTGCTCATGGTCCGCGAGATGCTGAGCTACATGCCGCCCAACAACATGGAGGACCCGCCGACGCGCCCGACCTCCGACCCCGTGGACCGCAGGGAAGACGCGCTGAAGACGCTCGTCCCCCTCAACCCGAACAAGCCCTACGACATCAAAGGCCTCATTCGGCTGGTGGTGGACGAGGGCGAGTTCTTCGAGATCCACGAGCACTACGCCCCGAACATCGTCGTCGGCTTCGCCCGGTTCGGGGGCCTTTCGACCGGTGTGGTGGCCAACCAGCCCGCCCACCTGGCCGGCTGCCTGGACACGCATTCCTCCAAGAAGGCCGCCCGCTTCATCCGGTTCTGCGACGCGTTCAATATCCCCCTCGTGACGTTCGTCGACGTGCCCGGGTTCCTGCCGGGGACGGAGCAGGAATACAGCGGCATCATCAAGGACGGGGCCAAGCTCCTGTTCGCCTATGCGGAGTCGACCGTGCCCAAGGTCACGGTCATCACCCGCAAGGCCTACGGCGGGGCCTACGACGTCATGTCGTCCAAGCACATTCGGGGCGACATCAACCTGGCTTATCCCACGGCCGAGATCGCGGTCATGGGGCCGGAGGGCGCGGTCAACATCGTCTTCCGGAACGAGATCGTCAAGGCGAAGGACGCGGTCCAGACGCGGGAGGAACTCGTGGCCAGCTACCGCGAGATGTTCGCCAACCCCTACAAAGCGGCCGAGCTGGGCTATATCGACGCCGTCATTTACCCCGAGGACACGAGGCGGCACATCATCCAATCGCTGCAGATGCTCCGGAACAAGCGCCAGAAGAACCCGTCCAAGAAGCACGGGAACATCCCCCTGTGAAAGGCGCTGCGCTCCGATGAACAAGCGCAAAATCACGAAGGTCCTGGTCGCGAACCGGGGCGAGATTTCGGTCCGCGTCCAGCGGACGTGCCGGGAGCTCGGCCTCACGACCGTCGCCGTCTTCTCCGAACCCGACCGCATAGCCCTCCACGTCCGCACCGCGGACGAGGCCTATCCCCTGCCCGGGTCGTCCCCGCGGGAGACGTATCTCGATCAAGGGAAGATCCTGGATATCGCGAAACGCGCGGGAGCGGACGCGATCCATCCGGGCTACGGGTTCCTGAGCGAGAACGCGGCGTTCGCCGCGGCCTGCCGCGAGCGCGGCGTCGTTTTCATCGGCCCGCCGCCGGAGGCCATCGAGCTCATGGGCGAAAAAACGCAGGCCCGGGCCCGGATGGAAAGAGCGGGGGTGCCGATCGTGCCCGGAACGCCGCCGTTGAAGAGCCGGGAGGAAACGGCGGCCGAGGCCGCCCGGATCGGATATCCGGTCTTGATCAAGGCGGCGGCCGGCGGGGGGGGGAAGGGGATGCGGCGCGTGGAGAAGCCCGAGGACCTCGCCGCCGCCACCGATGCTTGCCG
>JADGNV010000057.1 GCA_017883285.1 Candidatus Aminicenantota bacterium
AGACGCGGACCGCGTCGGCCTCGCTTTCGGCGACAAAAAGGTCGCCGTTCGGCGCGAGCCGGATGACCCGAGGGACGTTAAGCCCGGAAGTCACCAGCTCGACCGAGAAGCCGTCGGGGACGAGCGGCTTGGCCCCGGCCGGCATCGGCACGATGTCCGCCGTGCCGATAGACTCCGGGCTGACGGGCGGCAGATCCTGCGGAAGGATCAATCTCCTCACCCCCGGCTTGTCATCTCGCCAATTGCCGAACGCCGCCCGGCCTTTCAGCGCTTGCCCCAAGACCAAGCCGGCGCCGGCCAATAGGGTGAGCAGGAGGAGCGTGAAGGCCGGAATCACCGCGACCTTCGACACGCGAATGCCGTTTCGGATAGCTGCCATCTGATCTCCCATAAAGCCATTTATGAATATATGTCCTTATCCTGAAAAAATCAATTCCCCGCTCAGCGAACAGCCGCGTTTCTTGCTTCGCCTCGCCTTTCTCAAGGAAGACGGGCAGCTTCGCCGGGACCTTGCCGGCCCCCAGCGGCGCCGTAGCTCTTGGCGGCCTGATCGCGGGCGAAGCCCATGAGGGACCGGTCGGCGGTGTTGACACGGTTCTGAGCCAGGGCTATCATCATCCCGCGATGGGAAGCGCATCGTCCAGATCTGCGGTCCTCCAGCTCATCACGGTCCTTGCCGTCCTGACTTTTCTTTCCGTTCAAGCCCCGCCGGAGACGAATCGTCGGGATTCCTGGTCGGGCTCGCAGCTCCCGGGTCCGCTTGGACCGCGGTCGGCGGCGACGATTTTGAAGAAAGGACCACGCTGAAATGACGGCATTGCGCAGGCTGGGAACGTCCGATCTCATGGTCTCCCCGATCGGGCTGGGTTGCTGGCAGTTCAGCCAGGGGCACGGATTCGGGGGCAAGTTCTGGGGGACGATGACGGACGAAGAGATCCTCGGGGTCGTACGCAGCTCGCTCGATGGCGGGATCAACTGGTTCGACACCGCCGAGGCCTACGGGCGGGGCGCCTCGGAACGGGCGCTCGCCCGGGCGCTTAAGGCTCTCGGCAAGGCTCCCGGCGAGGTCGTCGTCGCGACGAAGTGGCACCCGCTCTTCCGGACGGCCCGGTCGATCCCGAAGACGATCGGCGCCAGGATCGAAAATCTCGGCGGCTATCCGGTCGACCTTTTCCAGGTCCACTCGCCGCTCTCTTTCTCGTCGATCAAGGCTCAGATGGCGGCGATGGCCCGCCTCGTCGAGGAAGGGAAGATCCGGTCCATCGGGGTCAGCAACTTCTCGGCCCGTCAGATGAGAAAGGCCAACGCGGCTCTCACCCGGTGCGGTCTGCGCCTCGCCTCGAATCAAGTCCGGTACAGCCTCCTCGACCGGGAGATCGAAACGAACGGCGTCCTCGACGCGGCGAAGGAGCTCGACGTTTCGATCATCGCCTACTCGCCTCTCGCCCAGGGTATCCTGTCAGGCAAGTTCCACGCCGATCCCTCCCTGATCCTAAGGAAGCCCGGCTTCCGAAGATATCTGGGTCCATTCAAGCCGCGCGGACTTGAGAGGAGCCGGCCGCTGATCGAGGCGCTCCGGAACGTCGCGGCGAAACACGGCGCGACCTCGAGCCAGGTCGCGCTGAACTGGGTAGCCGCGATCCACGGCGACTCGGTCGTGGCCATCCCGGGGGCGTCGAGCACTGCCCAAGCCGAGGAGAACGCCGGCGCCTCGAGGTTCTCGCTCGCCCGCGAGGACGTTGAGATTCTCGACCGGGTCTCCAGGCCGCTGATGTCCTGACAGGGACGGCCCGAAGGCCGCCATCGGGTCAAGCCCGGCCGGCACGCTCTTGTAGAAATGTCGGAGGCCGGGGAACAGCGCGATATCGGTGGGAGCCGTGTTCCCCTTTCTGGCCTCGAACAGCATGCCGGCGTTATCCGGATAGACCGAGGTGCCTTCCTTTCCCTGCACGATCAGGACGGAAGGATGGAAAGGGCGGACGAGTCCGGAATGCGGCCAAGAGAGGGCGAGCCACTCCCCTCTCCCAATCGCCGGCTAATCGTAGTCCCCGCTCTCCTCGGCCGCCGTTAAGGCGACTTGCTCGAAGACCTGGGCCGGCGGGGGCTTTGCGGCCGCGAACGTCAACTCCAGGTGACGGATGATCCGGTCGACGACCGCGTACTCGGTCAGGAAGGCCAGGAAATCTGCATCCCGATTCTTGGGGACACGTACCAATTTCAAAAGAAATTGATTACATGTCCCCAAGCACGATCAGTACCGCCGCTACAGCTTCACCCTTTGACGCCTCGCATCTGCAGTCGTCTCGGCTCGTGAATAATCCAGGTTAGCCCAAGACGCGGCTTTGCTGAAATCTCCTGCCCTCGGCCCCCCGCCGGTCAGAAGGAGCTCGGCCTTGGATTTTCCGCCCATGAAGGAATCCGTGGTCAGCATCCAGCCGGCCCCGAACCGGGCGGATATCTTTTCATTGGCCTCACCTTCGAACGATTTTTAAAATCGGGCCGATCATGAGTGGGGGACTATAACCCGGCGGCGGCGGGATTTCCAACCCGGCCGGTCGAATCCGCTATATCTTGACCCACTCCGAGACTGAACCCGGCCACTTCCACTGGAGCCCCGTGATCTTCCCGGCCGCGTCGCGCTGGAAACTGACGTCGCCATAATACTTGTATTCGAAAAATCGGTCCGGGCCGACCGTGTAGAGCCTGGTGTCTCCCGCATAAAGGGCGCCGCTCCTGGCCGTCACCTCGACGCGCGTGCCGTCCTCCCGCCGATAGGACCCGAGATAGCCGGCCGGGTCCGGATCCGGTATGATCCGCAGTTGCGGGACAATGGCCGGCGAGGGCTCTTGACCTTTGAGGATGGCCTTCACGCCCTGCAGGATTACGTCGATGGCGCCGCAGTTCAAGTTGGAGACCAGGGCGTAGCCGTATGTCTTGTCGCTCGCGATCTCCAAGTAAGCCCGGTGTCCGTTGGTGCTGCCGCTGCCGCTGAGCCCTTGGGGACCCTTCAGGACGGCCATCGTCCGGACGCCGAACTTCTTGTCGAGGACGGCCTCGCCGAACCGATAGAGGTCGCGCGCCGTGCTGAAGACCGATCCGGCCCCGACCAGGAACGAATAGTCCTTGAGCGGCGCGTTGATCCAGCCCTGAGGGGTCAGGAGGTAATCCTGGGCCCGCCGCTCCATGATCGTTTGGCCGTTGAAATCGAGCGAGTCGACCATGCCCGCCGGACCGAGCACGAACTCCTGGAGGAGGCTGGCATAGGGTTTCCCGGAGGCGATCTCCAGGATCCGGGCCAGGACCGAATAGCCGGCGGAGCTGTAGAGCCGTTGCGCGCCGGGTTCGAACTCCAGCTTCGCCGCTTTGACCTTTTCGACGAATTCCGCCGGGGAATAGGCCTGGCATTCCGCTTCGGGCGGCATGACCCGATGCGGGATGCCCGAACGGTGCCGGGAGATCATCTCCACTGTGATCTTGTCCCCGTCCGGGAAGTCCGGGATGAACTTGGAAACCGGGTTGGCCAGTCCGACCTTACCCTCTTCGACCAGACGGTTCAAAACGACCACGGTCATATACTTTGTGATCGAAGCGATGCCGAAGCGCGTATCCAACAGGTTGGGGATCTTGAAATCGGCGTTAGCCAGGCCAAAGGCCTTCTCATAGATCACGCGCCCGTTCTCCGAGGCCAGGACGACCCCCGAGAAGTGGCCGGCTTGGGCGAACGGCCGGATGTACGCGTCGATCTTTCCGGCCTTGCCCCTCTGAGCGCATCCCGTTCCCAGGCTCATCGCGAATATGAACCCGGCGACCCAAATGATCCTTCCATGTCCTCTCATGTGCGCTCCTCTCCTCAAGATCGGGCCGCCGGCGCCCTTCATAGTAGAGACTGGCGTGAGGGGCCAATGGTTGCAGTCCCTTCCCCCTTGAGATACTCCGCTATTCATAGTCCCCGCTCTCCTCGGCCGCCATCAGCGCAACCTGCTCGACGACATGAACAGGCGACGGGAACACGGCCCGCCTTCCTGATCTTCCCCCGGCGGGCGATGGGATAGGGCCCGTAATACCGGACCATGACCTGGCCCCTCCGCAGGGAGCGGGAGCAGTGGGATTGGAAGCTGGGAAGCCCGTCTATCTTCCGGATTCTGTGATCCTTCTGGCCCGCTCAGTTGACGATCAGCGTCACTGTGGTCGAAACCGTCTGGCCGCCCGAGGCCCCCTGGACCGTGACCTGGTAGGTCCCCGCGGGAGTTCCGGCGCTGGGCATCGGGCCGCCTCCCCCCGCGCTACAAGCGGAGAGCAGCATCACCAGGCATATCACGGTGTAGGCCGCGAGCCTGCGACCGGCGAGTATCGCGGGAGCGGCCAGGCCGAAACGGAACCAAAGCAAGAGGGCCGTAAAGAGCAGGAGGAGGCCGAGGGAGAGAAAGCGCGGCGGGCCAAGAACAGACGGTCCGCCCCCCATCGACCCGATAGCCACCCCGGCATCCAGGTTCTGACGGGCTCGCGTGGTCAGGGTCAGCGCGGTCATCGCGGCGCCGCCGCCCGGGATCACGCTCGCCGGCGAGAAGGAAGCCGCGGTGGCGGACGGCAATCCCTTGCAGGAGAAAGCGATCGAAGAGTCGAACGACCCGAACTGGGGCGTCACCTGAATGGTGTATGCGGCCGATTGGCCCGCCCTGACGGTCGCGCTCGGGGGCGAGGAGCCCAGCGTGAAGGTGGTGACCGGAAAGGCCACGGCCTCCGATGCGCCTCCGACCGGCGGGGGGTTGGCGACAGTCACCTCGACGATCTTCCCGGTCGCCAGGTCGGCGGCCCCGATCTCAGCGCTCAACTGGAAGCTGTTGACGAAGGTCGTGGGACGGCCGTGCCCGTCCCATAAGACAACGGTCCCGTCGACGAAATCGGAGCCGGTCGCGGTGAGGACGAAGGCCGGGTCGCCCGCCTTGGCGCCTGCCGGCTGGAGCGAGGTGAGAGTGGGAAGGTCGGCGTAAGATACCTTGGCCACGAAGGCGTCTGAGAGCCCTCCACCATACGTCAAGTATGGTCCTGCCAACGCCGGAAAACCGTCCCCGGTGGGTCCTGTTTCTCCCGTGACATAGGCGTTCCCCTCAACGTCGGCCGCGATCCCGTAACCGTAATCGTCTCCCGCCCCGCCGATGAAACCGCAGTAGACGAGCGCCGCGCCCGATGCGTCGATCTTGGCCACAAAGGCGTCCCGCCACCCGCCATGCGTCAGGCTCGGCCCGGCCACGGCAGGAAAAGTGCCCTGGGTGGAATCTGTTATCCCCGTGACATAGGCGTTTCCAGAGCCGTCGACGGCTATCCCAGTCCCCCTGTCGTTCCCGTTGCCGCCGATGTAGCCGCAGTAGACGAGCGCCGCGCCGTCCGCGCTGACCTTGGCCATGAAGGCGTCCTCGTATCCGCCGTGGATCAAGGAAGGCCCGACAATGACCGGAAACGTGGCTTGGCTGGAGCCTGCGAATCCTGTGACATAGGCGTTCCCTGAACCATCGACGGCGATCCCGTAGCCTTGATCATGGGCCGAGCCGCCGATGTAGCCGCAGTAGGCGAGCGACGTTCCGGAGGCGTCAACCTTGGCCGCGAAAGCGTCCCCCTCTCCGTTATAGGTAAGGCCGGGCCCGACGGTGACGGGAAAGGTGTCCTCTGAGGATTGCGTAAATCCCGTAACATGGGCGTTCCCCGAGCCGTCGACGGCGATCCCGTTACCACTATCAAAGCCCGCACCGCCGATATATCCGCAGTAGACGAGCGACGCGCCGGAAGCGTCGACCTTGGCCACGAAGGCGTCAGCGATGCCGCCGTTGAACGCCAGGCCGGGGCCTGCCAAGACCGGGAACGTGGCCTCGGTGGAGTAGGTGAGTCCCGTGACATAGGCGTTTCCCGCGCTGTCAAGGGCGATCCCGTAGCCATAATCAGGGGCCGAGCCGCCGATGTAGCCGCAGTAAACGAGCGACGTGCCGGAAGCGTCGATCTTGGCCACGAACGCATCCCCTCCTTCGTTAGGGGTGATGTCGGGCCCGACCATGACGGGGAAGGAGGCCCCCAGGGAATGTGTGTCGCCAATGACATAGGCGTTCCCCTCGTGGTCGACGGCGATCCCGTTCCCAAAATCCGTCCCCTCGCCGCCGAGGAAGCCGCAGTAGAGGAGCGACGCGCCCGAAGCGTCGATCTTGGCCACGAAAGCATCGGAATCTCCGGCATGGGCGGGGCCGGGTCCGGTCACGACCGGGAACGTGGCCTCGGTGGAGAAGGTGAATCCCGTGATGTAGGCATCCCCCGATTCGTCGACCGCGATCGACTTGCCGGCGTCGGTGTCCGAGCCGCCGATGAAACCGCAGTAGACGAGGACCGCGGGGTCGAGGACGAGCGGGCGGCTCCGGTCGTACTCCCCGACTTCGAAGCCGTACGCGTGCAAAAGGCTCTCCGGCGCATCCAATCTTGCTCCGCCGCTCCCATTCCGGCTTGGCGAATTCACCCCATTTCGTGAGGGGGGGGCATCCAGCAGCTTGTAGGCCATGGCGATCTCGACCGTCCGGCCGTCGACCTCCTGCCAAGCCGCAGGGCTGTCGTCGCTGAAGCCGGCCGCGGGCGTCATGACCTCGAGCCGGCCCTCTTCGGTCAGGGTCACGCTGTCCGCGCCCCGGTAGGCCAGCCTGATGCGCGACGGGTCAGCGCCGGGATGGACGATGAACTCGTACTTCATGCGTTCGACCGTACCGTAGTAGATGAGATCGATGCCCGGC
This sequence comes from Candidatus Aminicenantota bacterium, assembly GCA_017883285.1. Lineage (GTDB taxonomy): Bacteria > Acidobacteriota > Aminicenantia > Aminicenantales > UBA4085 > FEN-413. The sequence goes on from JADGNV010000057.1 coordinate 6,765, forward strand.
CAGAGCTCCCGGTAGGCGATCTTCGAGCTAGCCCGAAGCCCGGTCTTCCAGTCACCGCGCGAGCCCTTGAAGTAGGAAATGACGGCCCCGCTCTCCTCGAGGCTGACCGGGACGGCGTCCGGGTTCGCGTCCAGGAAGTCTAGCTTCACGACCCAGCTCGGTGAGGAGGGGCGGTTAGGGGTGGCACGATCCGGGGCGATTGCCGGAGCAGGCTCGCGGGAGCCGTTTAGAGTGAAGGTCAATCCTTCGGAGGAGAAGTGGACCGTCTTGTCGCGGCCATGGATGGTGAAGGCCACAGCGCTGTCGAGCTGACCCTCGTTGGGGATGAACTGGAGCGGAACTCTCCCGTAGGCGGTGTCCGTTCGGGGCGCCGGGTACTGGGCTGCGGCGCCCGCCGCTTTTCCGGTCGCTCGAGCGATCGGCGGAGAGGCCGCTTGCGGCTTCATGCTCGACGCCGAAGCGGCGAGGATTACGAAAAGGCCCGCGAGCCATACCATTTTTTTCATGTTCATGCCTTCATCTTATGCTGGCCACTCGCTCGGGGTCAATCGCAGGGCCCTCAGCAGAGGCTTCAGACCTGAAGTATGCGAAGTGGATGAGGCCGCGGCCGCCCGAGCGAATCCGCTGGTCCTTTTGATAGGAGTTCCCTTTTTGCGTTCGGCCTGAAAGCGCCGGCCGCGACCTCAGGATCAACCCTCCCCATCACGAAACGGAGAGTATCCGGGCCCCGAGCGGATGTCAACATCTCGAAATGGAGCCGACCTGGCTGCCGGCGGGCGGATGATCCGGGCGCAGGAGTCCGGAAAGCGCTGCATCCCGATTCTTGGGGACGCGTACCAATTTCAAGAGAAATTGATTACATGTCCCCGAATCGGGCATGTCCCCATGCGATCAGTACTGGCCGCGGCCGCCGCAGAAGCCGCTCGTGCGGGGACGATCGGTCCGGGGACGGGCCTCGTTGACCGTCAACGGACGGCCCTTGAGGTCCTTGCCCGGCGATGACCTACTCGGCCTCGCCCTTGTTTGGTATCTCTCCTTACGTCTTTACCCTTGCCCTGGACGTGGTCTCTCTTATCCGGATTACCCCGTGGCCCTCTTCCCTATTTTCCGAGAACTCAATATACTTGGTGGGTCTTTTTATTCCCCGGCCGTAGCAGGGGCCGGATATCATGATGCATCCGAGGAGATCTCATGGACGGTGAAAAGCGACAAGGGTCCCGTTCATTCGCCGTCGCGGAAGTGAGCTTTGACCACAAAGGAATGAATTTCCATGGACGGACAAACGATCTGTCCCAAGGCGGGATGTACATAGATACCATTAATCCGCTGCCTGAGGGTTCTTCCATCAGCTTCCGGTTCAGTCTCCCGGGCGATGAATCGGGAAGCCCCATCTCGGGCGAAGGACGGGTCGTCTGGATGGCCCACATGCAGGGCATGGGGATCAGTTTCACCCGGATGTCAGATGATGACCAGGACCGTCTGAAGACTTATCTTTCAGGCAGATGAGCCGCCCCGTCGCTCGCTTTCTCATGCTCGAGGATCTATGATATATTTAGACCATGAGGATCGTGGATAATCCGATCTCCCTCGACGAGCTCAGGGCCATGGCCGAGGGCCTCTTCGGCAACATGGTCAAGGCCGTGGTGGACGTGGACTGGGAGGAAACCGCTCGCGCGGAGTGGATGATCCCAAGGTCCGCGAAAGGATCCTCCGGATCGTCGCGGGATTGATGAGATGACGGTCGTTCAGCACCCGTCCCTCGCGGCAGGCCGATGGAGCCAGCTTTCGCTCGTCGAACAGCTGGCGAACGTCGGCAGCGAGGTCGAACGGGCCCTCACGTGGCAGAGCAAAAAGAATCCTGAATACAGCCGCCTGGCCTTTTTAAGGTCTCTCGAGCTTCTCGGGCTGACGATCGCCGATCCGCGGCATCGGCGCCGGCTCAAAGAGCTGACCCGTTTGCGCGAAGCGCTCCTGGACCATTTCCTCGGCGATAACGCGTACGGTTCGACAGAGAAGGGCTGGCGCGCCTATTTTTTCGCCTTCGGCTGTGCCGCATCCTTGAAGAGGCACAAATCGGTTTGACGCCGAGCTCCAGCGCACAAGGCGGCCCCCGCGCCGGTCTCAAAAACTCCCCTGCCACCGCTCGTGTGCTGACCTTTTGCCGCCCCACACGCACCGAACTCAAGTGAATTCGCTATATGTCCCCGAAGCGGGAAATCCCCTCATAAAATAAAAAAGGGCTGAGCCCCTCTCGGGGGTCAGCCCTTTGCGTTCGAATAAAGCCGATCAGTTTTCGATTCGGGTGACACGCACGGAATTCAAGAGAATTCCGATCATGTCACCGAATCGGCGATCAGTACCGGCCGCGGCCGCCGCCGAAGCCGCCCCTG
>JADGNV010000058.1 GCA_017883285.1 Candidatus Aminicenantota bacterium
GAACGAGAGGGGCACCGTGAAGCTCCTGCACCGGAAGTCTGCCGCCGATACCGTGGTCGCGTGCACTCGTATCAACACTTCATTGTCCCGGGGAACCGGTTTTTCCACTTCAGCGAGACGCAGGACTTCTGGCGGGCCGTACCGTGTGTAGACTATCGCTTTCATGAGCACTCCTCATTTCCGTCGCTGTCACGAACCGCCGCCGGCCTCGGCACAAACTTGAATTCCGCAGAATCCGATTGTTTCTTTTTAGGATCATAGCTGATCCTGCGCTGTTGGTAGGTATCGGTGTCCGATAAATTACAGAATAGCGTGACCGTCAAATCCAAGGGCTTCCCCTCGGCGAGAATCTCGATGAGTTCGCCCGGTTTGAGACCGGGGGTCAGGCTTTCGTTGGATTGGTGGCCGATAAAAAATTTGGCCAGGATTTCTCTGTCGGGAGCAAGAATCAAGGACTTTCGCGAAATTTTTGGTTCGATTTCAACGTTATAGACAGGATACCCGTCAAGGGTACAAATTGCCTGGGTATCCTCAAGTCCCTTCCAAGTTGAGTTAGAAAGGATTTTCTCCTCTGGAGTTGGATTAGCCTTCGTTACCATAGGGGCGCAAACACCTGCTTGTAGCGGATGAGGCTTCGATCGCGCTTTAAAAACACTAGACTCAAAAAAAAGGAAGAACGATCCCCCTAGAATGATAAGAATCCAGAAAATTCCCTTCGCCGGACCGCGAATCCTGATTCGGCCCAAATGCCCCCCTATTGAACTGCGTTCAGGAGAGTCACCTCCTGAAAGAAAATATTCTTCCCGGGGCTTGCCTTATTTCTTTTCCGCCGCCTTGAGAAAGAGCTTCTCGATTTTCGAATCCGCGGTATCCGACTCGCCGGTTGCGCTTTTGCTTTTGAGGGTTGAGAATCCCTCTCCCATTCTCTGCGCCTTCCGGACCGCGAAATAGGCCGGCTGTTCGATGACCAGACTCCCATCGTTCGTGATTTCGTATTTCACGTCGGGCTGAAACTGGAGCAGGTCCTTGAGAATCGGAGTATCGATTTTAATGGCCGCGCCCGTCTTATCGTAAAACGTGTATTTGCCTTTGCTGATCCGGAACGCTTCGGTGATCAAGTAGGTGTCCGGTTTCATCAGCCAATCCATGCAGTGGCGGCGGACACGGCTTTGATTGTCGGGGTTTTCCATCCAGATCTTGAGCTTGATGAGGCGAATCGCATCCGCGCCGTGATCCGTAATTTCCATCCGGACTTTCGAGGCGCGGCTGAAATTCGGTCCGGCCGAAATCCCCTTGATGTTGATCACGGCGCTCGCCGCGAACTCCATCTGCTTCGTGAAGGTGATGCTCGGGATGTAGCTCTTTTCCTCGAACTCGGCGAGGGGATATCCGCAGGACGTAAGATCGTCGATCCAATGCAGGCCGTCTTCCCTGACCTCGATGATGGACCCGGGCCGGAACTTGGAATCCGGGATCGGAAGAGGCGTCCAGCCCCCGGCTTTCTTCAGGACGCGAATGAGCTCCACGGCCGTATAGGGACTCGTCCCGCATCCCGTCGCGAGCAGGACGATAACACATAATCCCGCGGCGCAAATCGACCGTGTGACAAGGCGGGATGTCCTAGTCCCTTTCGCCTTGAATAGGTTTAACATGGTTCTCCTCCCGTTATCCGAGAATATAGCTTCCCTTAGTACAAAAACTAATGACAGTTTCAATCATGATCGGACCTTTTTCCTAGGAAAAAGGGATAAGAATTTGCTTTTCGGCGGCGTCCGCTCGCGTACCTGATTTCGTGTCGATTTCCCATTCCGCCACCGCGAACAAGCATAAATCCCGGCTCGGGGGATGTCAAGGACGTAAGGAGGACCACGCGGTACGGCTCGGCGGCTGCCGGCGGCGACGGACGAGCCAGAAATCGCCCGGACCTCTCCCTCTGCGCTCGGAAACAATCAGGAAAAATATTCGGCTGGGGGATCGGCGGCCCAGAGACATTCCTGGAAGGCAGCCTGAGGTGGCGGGGGCCTCTCCGCAATAAAAGACAGCTGCAGATGATCGATAATCCGGTCAACGACGGCATACGCCGTCAGCGGCCCTGTCAAGCCATTTAAAAACCTTACTTTCGTGGGTATCATCTTGCCATTTAAAAACCTTACTTTACTGGCGGCGCTTGGAGGGCGTTTCTTTCGGGCTTGATCGCGTCTTCTTCTTCGTCATCCGTCTTGCCAAGCTCTGGGCGATGGTCTTTACTTCGGCCGTTTCTTGACCCGGATCAATCGCCCGATCCGAGATGATTTTTTTCGTTCTCAGAGCCCAGAGACGATCGAGCTTGAGGCGGATCGTCTCCGAAAGAGCGAACGGATCCAGCCGGGCTCGCAGGTGGACGAGCGGCTCGATCTTCGTCGTGTCGATGCCCGTCATTCGGAGCAGCCGATCCAGAGCGGTGAGGGGGGCATCGTAACGCCGCGTTCTCCGTGAGCCTTTCCGCACCCGTTCCCGCAGCTTCACGGACGGTTGGAACAAGTTCATATACAGCCGCAGCTCTTGGGTATAGAGGTCGTTCATCGCTTGGACCGCCTCCGGCGTATCGTACCGGTCCCAGCCGATGACCTTTCGGACATGAGTCCAGTTCTTCTGCTCGATATGGGCGTTGTCGTCCTTCTTGTACGGCCGGCTCCGGGTGAAGCCGATCCGCTCGTCTTGGCAGTACTCGAAGAGACGGTTGTTGATGAACTCGCCCCCGTTATCGGAATCGATGGAGAGAACCGGAAACGGCAAGCTGACCTTCATCTGGCGGAAGGCGTCCAGGATCGCGACCTCGCCTTTCCCCAAGACAGACCGTGTTTCCACCCAGGTCGAAGCGATATCGGTCAGGTTCAGCGTATAGGCGAACGTTCCGCTCGCGCACTCCCCGCTGTGCGAAACGGTGTCGAGCTCCAGGTGCCCCGCCGCGACCTCATCCCAGGACTCGCACTTGATCGGGATCTTATGACGGAGCAAGGTCCCCGGCTTGGTTCGTCCGTACAGGCGCTTCCGCAGGTCCCGTTTCTTTGTGGCCAGATAACGGTCGATCGTCCGCGCGCCGATTCTCAAGATCTTGGTCTCTTGGATCGAGGTCAGAGCGAAGCGGCGGCGGATCCAGGGCATCCACAGATCGAGGATCCCCTTCAAGCGGACCGACCAGGGATAATCGGCCGCTTCCCAGACCTTCTCGATTACGGCGATAACGTCCTTGGGGTAGTGACGTTTTCGAGTTCGAGCGATTTTCGGATAAAAAGGCTCGACCTCCTCCATCAGATTGAGCTGGGCGATGGCATACTGACGGTGATAGCCGGTCACGGCGCACAGTTCGTCCAGGATCTTGGTCTTCATCGTCTTGGGAGCTTTTCGATAGCGTTTCCACATCGCTTCCTTGAGGGCTTTGCGCATCTGTAAATCCATTTTCCGACCTCCTTTACAAAGAAGATCAGAGTAAATAGCACTCCTCCACCGCGTCCAGCGATAGTAAGATTTCTAAATGGCAAGACATATACCCGTAAAGTAAGATTATAGATGGCGCGATTCGGCGGCTCGAAAACTCATTCTAGATGTGGTACAATAATCGGGGGCAAGTCAGCTTGAAGACGAAAGCGGCAGACGCGGATCACAGTGGTGAAGTCAACTTGCGGGAATGGTTTGATTATGCGCTGGCCCGCGTGCCAAAGCTCAAAGAAGAAATGCTACAGAGCAAGTCTCTGGAGCAAGGATAAGACTTTCAGAGTGTGAGCAGTTCAAGGATTTCGATGAAAAACAACATCCCAGACTGACCAAGCTGCATGAGGAAATAGTTGGCGAGAATTAGATGAGAAGACTCCTGAGGATGACAATGACCATAGCTGAGCATGGTAAGGGGAAGGCGAGAAGGAAATGAGGACTATCCGCAACGTTTTGTTTTGCATCGCGTTACTGGCTGTCCTTTGCTCCGCAGTTATAGCGCAGCAACCGCAGTTAGTGGTTCAGACTGGTCATGCCACTCGGGTCAATTCGGTCACCTTCAGTCCCAACGGTAAAGTGATTGCGAGCGGCAGCGATGACCGGACGCTCAAGCTGTGGGACGCCGTGACCGGCAAGCAACTGCGCTCCCTCGCAGGTCATACCGATGGGGTCAGATCAGTTGCCTTCAGCCCCGATGGTAAGGTAATTGCCAGTGGCAGTGGTGACACTACGATCAAGCTGTGGGACGTGGCGACGGGCAAGCCGCTGCGCTCCCTTAAAGCCGCAGCTTCAGTCGATTCAGTCGCTTTCAGTCCCGACGGAAAGGTGCTTGCGAGCGACGGGATCACGCTGTGGGACTCCGCGACCGGTAAGCAATTGAGATCCGTCGGGGAGCAAACGGATTCGATCGGGTCATTTGCTTTCAGTCCCGACGGGAAAGTGATTGCCAGCGGAGACAGTTATAACAGATCGATCAAGCTGTGGGACGCCGCGACCGGCAAGCAACTGCGTACTCTTGAAGGTTATAAGAGCGGGGTCAGCTCAGTCGTCGCCTTCAGCCCCGACGGGAAAGTGATTGCGAGCGGCGACTATTATAACAGAACGCTCAAGTTGTGGGACGCGGCGACGGGCAAACAACTGCGCCTCCTCGCCTCTGCGGTTAGGTCCGTCGCTTTCAGTCCTGACGGGAAGACTCTCGCCAGCGGAGGCAGTGCTGACGGAACCATCAAGTTGTGGGACGCGGCGACCGGCAGTCAACTTCGCTCCCTTGAAGGTGATTCCTCTTTTGTGGGTTTAGTCGTCGCCTTCAGTCCCGACGGGAAAGTGATTGCCAGCGGAAGTGAAGACGGAAGCATTCAGCTCTGGGACGCCGCGACCGGCAATCAACTTCGCTCCCTCGCACGTCACGCCTGGGGGGTCAATTCAGTTGCTTCTAGTCCTGACGGGAGACTGATTGCCGGCGGCAGCGAAGACGGAACCATCAAGTTGTGGGACGCCATGACCGGCAGCCGACTACGCTCCCTTGAAGGTCATACCCAGTGGGTCAGTGCAGTCGCATTCAGTCCCGACGGGAAAGTGATTGCCAGCGGCAGCGCTGACAAAACAATCAAGCTGTGGGACGCCGCAACCGGCAATCAACTTCGCTCTCTCAAAGGCCATGCGTATACGGTCTGGTCAGTCGCATTTAGTCCCGACGGGAAAGTGATTGCGAGCTGCAGTTTGGACGATACGATCAGGCTGTGGGATGCCGCGACTGGGAATCAACTTCTCTCGCTCGCGGATAATTCCAATTCAATCGCATTCAGTCCGGACGGGAAGGTTATTGCCAGCGGTACGCTTAACGCTACGATCAAGCTGCGGGACGCAGTGACCGGCAATCAACTTCGCGCCCTTGAAGGTCAATCCTCTTTTGTGGGTTCAGTCGTCGCTTTTAGTCCCGACGGAAGAGTGATTGCGAGCGGCGGGTACGACACCATCAAGCTGTGGGACGCCGCGACCGGCAAGCAACTGCGCTCCCTCGAAGGTCACGCTGGTCCGAATGTCAAATCAGTCGCTTTCAGCCCCGACGGGAAAGTAATTGCCAGCGGCAGCTATGAGACGATCAAGCTGTGGGACGCCGCGACCGGTAAGCAACTGCGCGCCCTCGCAGGTCATACCAATGGGGTCACTTCAGTCGCCTTCAGTCCTGACGGGAAGGTGATTGTGAGCGGCAGTGCTGACGCCACAATAAAACTATGGCGAATAGACATCGATAAGCCACTGGCAACACTCATCTCGCTCGATAAAGATGATTGGGTAGTCGTCACGCCTGACAACCGCTTCGACACTAAGAGTCTTGAGAACATTGAAGGACTGCATTGGGTGATGCCTGATGCTCCGTTCACGCCTTTGCCGCTTGAAATCTTCATGCGCGATTACTACGAGCCGCGTTTACTGCCTCGTCTTATCAAGTGCAACGAGCTGAACAACTGCGATAAGGAGTTCAAACCCGTTCGCGACATCTCAAAGCTCAATCGCGTTCAACCTCCAGTGAAGATCGCCAATATGTCCACGCCAGATGGCGAAGGTTACGTGAACGTCACCGTTGAAGTTGGCAAAGGCGAAGGTGAGTATCTGGTTAACGGCAAGGAGAGCACCCGCACGACCAGTGTTTACGATGTGCGTCTGTTCCGTGACGGACAGATGGTTGGCAGTTGGCCCCGTGATGGGGCAGAGAAGTTGCTGCAACGCACGTCGAAAGACTTCCGGGCGACTGAAAAGCTGACTGGTGAAAAACGGTTTCTGGAAGAACTGCACGATTGGCAACAGGCGACGAAAGTGAAACCAGGTAACACGGTCAAAACTGACCCGCGAACGGGAATGATGACGCTGCCTCCATTTCGAGTGAAGTTGCCACGAGAGAAAGATGTCTCGAATATCGAGTTCAGCGCTTACGGATTCAATGAAGACCGCGTTAAGAGTCAGACCGCGAAATGGGAATTGCCAGGCGACGTGATTGCGAAACTGTCAAAGGCGCAACCCGTCAAACCGCGAGCCTATATCGTTGCGGTTGGCGTGAACGCTTATGAGAATCAAGTCTTCGATCTGGAGTTCGCTGCCGATGACGCGCGGCGTATGTCTGCAGTGATCGCAGAGAAACTCACTGCAACTGGCCGGTACGGAACGGTAATTCCGGTCACGCTGATCTCGGATTACAAAACGAGAGAGAGCCCAAGAATACTCACGGAGAAGCAAGCCACAAAGGACAAGTTCCACGCAGTGCTGGAGCTTCTTGCAGGAAAGAACGTTGATCGCCAGTTACTTGTAGGGGTAAAGAATGCGGACCAGCTACGGCGAGCCACGCCTGACGATCTAGTGCTCATCATGTATTCCAGTCACGGCTACGCTGACCGGGCGGGCAACTTCTACTTCATTCCCTACGACACTGGTCCAGGTACTGACAAGGTCTTCACAAATACGGTGCGCCAGCACAGTATCTCAAGCGGAGAACTATCCCTCTGGCTGCAAGACGTTGATGCGGGCGATATGATAATGATCGTGGATGCCTGTCATTCTGCGGCAGCCATCGAAGGCAGCGATTTCAAGCCCGGCCCGATGGGAAGCCGTGGACTGGGCCAACTCTCTTACGATAAGGGCATGAAGATCCTGACAGCGACCCAAGCCGATAACGTGGCACTAGAAAGCAATCTCATCAAACAGGGATTGTTGACTTACGCGCTCGTCCGAGATGGCATCGAGGCGCGACAAGCTGACTACAAACCGAAGGATAACGTTATCAACATTGGAGAATGGCTGTCTTACGGCGTCGACCGCGTTCCAAAGCTCTACGAAGAAGTGCGGGCGGGAAAGATACAGGACTTTGGAGTCATAGCCGGGCGGCAAACAAAAGTAGTTGTGGTGGGCCACAGCGGAAAGAGTAGCGGAAAGCCTTTGGAAGAGGTGGTGGTGGAAGCCAAGGCGCAGCAGCCATCATTGTTCGATTTCACCCGCAGGCGTCGGGAAGTTGCCTTGGTCAAATAGATTTAGTTTTCCAAACGTCCTCATTAGATCATCGAGGTGTGTTGAAGAAAATCTCATGCTCGATCTTAACTCTCTTGTTGATAGTCGCTGCTGAGATCGTTAGCGGCTTCGCACCGGCACAAAGGATAGGAATTTGCTTTTTCCGCAGTATAGCGAATTCCCGCTCCAGAGGATGAACGTACTCTCCCACCCATAACGGAATTATATCTTCGGCTGGGCGGCATAGTCAGTAACCGCGAAAACCGCGCTCACAGAGCATATCCGGACGAGAAATCCCTTCGCCGCGGCTCAAGGATGATAGACTCCTCTCTGCCTCCGGCTTCGTTTTGGCCCGGACCCGGCTGTGGACTGAAAATCCCGTATGCCGCCAGGATAGCAACCGCTCGGCCCATTCCGGGCTCAGCAGCTCCCGGCCGACAAGAAATCCCAGGACCTCCCGAGCGAAGACCTCGACTAGCCTCGCGTCGTCAAACGAGCTCCTCCTCCCTCGCTTTTGGGCGCGGATCGATATCAACGGCCGGAATGCGTCAGGGCTTCGTCCAGGAGCTCCGCGGTGTGGGCCGCGCGCACGGCCAGGCCCCGGCTCCGGCAGCCGCCCCGGATCTGGAGCAGGCAGCCCGGGCAGTCCATGGCCACGATCCCGGCCCCCGTCTTCTCGATGGCAGCCAGCTTGTCGGCCAGCAGTTCGGCCGAGATTTCGGGATTGTCCAGGCTGTAGCTCCCGGCGAACCCGCAGCACTTGTCGGCCTCGTCCATCTCCACGATCCCGGCGCCGAGGGCCAGCTCGACAATCGTCCTCGAGGCCCGTTCGGCCGCAAGCAGGTTTTTATGATGGCAGGAATCGTGGTACGTGGCCGTGAGGCCGGCGGGCGCATTTTTCCGCATCCCCCGGACGGCCGCGAGCTCGTTTTCAACGATGAACCGGCCGAAGGGGATGACCGCTTTCGCCAAGGACTTCGCCTTTTCGGATCCGTCGATCTCCAGGCCCCGCTTCGAGAGCATCGTCGCGCAGGTCGGGCAGAGGGTGACGACCGGTCCGTCGATCCCCATCTTGCCGAGTAGCGCGGCGAACGCCCGGCCCGAGGCCTTCCGGAAACCCGCGTTCGACGGCGGGAACCCGCAGCATAGGCCGGGCGCGAGTCTCACCGCGTAGCCGAGCCTCGCCAGGACGCGCGCCGCGGCCAGGCCGATTTCGGGATAAAAGTGCTCGACGAGGCAGCCGCCGTAAATCGTGACCGGGCCTTTGGCCGCATTCGCGGGAGCGACGGACGACGGGAATTCTTTTTTGAACAGCTTCGTGAGCGCCGCGGGCGCGGGCGACGGAAGGGCGCGGAAGCGGTCGTACTTTTTCATCCAGGCCGGCAGCCGACGGGCGAATCCGTCCTTCGCCCCGACGGCCTTCCGCCCCGCGCGCGCGACTCGGAAGGCCGCCTGCTGCAGCCGCGGCCGGCCCATGACCCCGTCGAAGGCGAGCCGCTTCCACAGCGCCGTTCCCGTTTCGCGGTTCAGCCGCTCGGCCAGGGCGGTGATCAGGTCGGCGATCGGGATCTTCGCCGCGCAATACGCTTCGCAGCGGTGGCAGCGCAGGCAGAGCTTGGCTAGCGCCTTGGATTTGTCGAGTCCGTGGATCCAGGCGGTGAAGAGCGTCCCGATGCCGCCCATGTAAATATGCGCGTATTCCCCGCCCCCCAGGAGCTGATAGACCGGGCAGACGTTCAGACAGGCCGAGCATTTGATGCAGCGCAGCGCAGCGCGGAACGCCGGGTCGGCGGCCATCTCGGACCGGTGATTGTCGAGGAGGACGATGTACTGCGCCGCGGCGTGCGGCCCGGCAATGAAGGAGACGTAGCTCGTGATCGTCTGGCCGGTCGCGTTGCGCGGGAGGAGCTTGAGGAGCGCCAGGGCGTCGGCCGTCGTCGGCACAACCTTCTCGATCGTCGCCAGGACAATGTGGACCGGCGGGACGGTGGTAACCAAACGGCCGTTGCCCTCGTTCGTAACCAGAAGGATCGCCCCGTTCTCGGCTATCAAGGCATTGGCCCCGGACAGTCCGGCCTGGGCGGCGAAGATCTCCTTCCGCATTTCGCCCCGGGCGATGCGGACGAGGGAGGGGATATCCTCCGGCACGTCCCGCTCGAGCCGGCGGGCGAAGAGCGCGGCCACGTCCTGGCGGGTCAGGTGGATGGCCGGCATGACCATGTGCGTCGGCCGTTCGGCCGCGATCTGGACGATCCACTCCCCGAGGTCGGTCTCGCGGGCCTCGACGCCGCGCTCCGCGAGATAGTCGTTGAGGCCGGTCTCCTCGCTGACCATGGACTTGCTCTTGGCCATCTTCCGGACGCCGTGCCGGCGGCAGATTTCGAGAATCGCCGCGTTGGCCTCGGCCCCGTCGCGCGCCCGCAGGACGACGCTTCCGTGAGCCCGGGCGTTCTCTTCGAAGCGGGCGAGAAGCTCTTCGTTCCGGTCCAGGGCGTCGTCCTTGATCGCCGCGAGCCGGGTCCTCAGCTCCTCGAAATCGTAGCCCTCGAGCGCCGTCCGGCGCTTCGTCAGGTAGCTCAACGAAAAATCCTGGAGGACTTTCTTGAGGGCGGGATCGACGGTTCTCTTTTTCATGTGAGGAGGATAACCAGGCGCGAGGGGCCGTGGACGCCGATAGTCAGCTGGCCTTCGATGTCCGCGGTCCGGCTCGGACCGGTGACCAGCGAAACCTGGGGCGAGGGGATATCGGTCCGGCCGAGGTGCGCGGCGAACGCCGGAGCGAGGTCGTCCAGGCTCGCCGTAACGGTGCGCGCCTCAAGAAGGCAGACACAGACTTCAGGCAGCGTCCAGACGTTTTTCTCCGCATCGTTCCGGTCGAAGTGGACGAGGGTCCCGGTTTCGGCGACGCCGTGGTCGGCGGCGACGATCCCCGCGTCGACCCAGATCAAGGGACGAGCCTCCGGCTCGCCACTCGCCCGTGGATATAAGCCACGGTCGAGTACGGCGGAAGTGGACCCCCGGGCAAAGCCCGGGGCCCCGGCCGCCGTCGAATCGCCGCCCAGGGTCGTTCCGGTCCCGGCGAATTCCCGATCAAACGGCGGGCGGAGCTTGAGATCGGGCGAGATCAAGGCCGTTCGGAGATCGTTCTTCTTCAGAAAATCCTGGATGAAGGCCGCCGCCGCGCGCACGTCCGCGACGCGCTCGACCTCCGCCCCGGCGATCCTGGCCTTTTCAATGAATCGTTTGATCATTCACCACTTCTTCGCCTTCTCCGGCTCCATCTTCCGCATGTCGAGCCCCTGCTCCATGGCCCCGATGCGGTAGAGGCAGATTTCCCGGAGCGACGACGGGTGATGCAGGACCTCCGACAGGGACTGGCTGCCGACCGCCCAGACGCCGCCGCCCCGGACGACCGCGACCTTGTAGTCGTGAAGCCGCCGGATGAGCGTCTCCCGGTCCACGTCGGGGGGAAGGACGGGGATGACGAGATACATGAAGCTGCCTTCGGCGTCGATCGGTACGATCCGGTCGCGCGGCGCGTCCTCCCCGGGGAGGCGGTAATGGGCGTGGGCCTCGGCCTCGGGAACCCAGCAGTGCATGACCGTCTGGAAGTCGGTCTCGGCGTAGATCGTCTTGTGGAGGGCGAGCTCGGGCGAATCGCCCCCGTCCGCCCGCAGCGGGACCTTGAGCAGCGGGCCGCCGACCTCCCGCGGCATGGACGCTTTGGGTGCGTACAGGAGATCGTTCACCCCGCGGACGGACATCGAACCCGTATGGAACGGCGACAGCCGCGACTCGAAGATCCGCGCGCCGGCCTTGCGGAACTCGCAGAGGATCTCGGTCTCCTCGGGAAACTCGTTCCGCCCGTCCCCCTCGACGGCGAACGCGTCCGGCCGGTAGGCAAAGCAGGAGGCGGGATCGGCCTTGATCCTGGCCCTCAAGGCCCCAAGATCGACGCCGAGCTTGCGGGCCGATCTCGCGACGGCACCCGCGTTGTTGGCGGCGCAGATCAAAAAGAACGCCTCGCTCAGGGACCGGCCCCGGGCGAACGTGCCGTGGGCCTGGATGACGGTCACGGGATGCTCCGCCAGCCGCTTCGGGATCAGGGCGGCCATCTCGGGCGAGCCGCTCGGCACGGCCACCCAGTCCACGTGGACGTGGTCGCCGAGGTGGTAATAGCCGAGCGGATCGATCGGCACGAAGTCGGCCGGTTGGCTGGGCTTCGGCGCGTCGTCGAGCGTGGCGATGGCCAGGTCCTTGGTATGGGCGTGCATCGAGGCGCGCACACCCTCGATCGCCAGGATCTTCTGGTGGATATCGGTCTCAGACGAAGCCTTGTAGTAGCCGTAGTCGGTCTCGGTCGCCGAGAGGAAGCAGATCTGGTCGGCGGAGAGGTCGCCTTTCTGCGAGCCCGTGGCGGTGATGATGATCTGGTCCTCCCCCGCCTCGTCCCGGACGCGGACGGCCATGTTGCCGCTGTGACTGTCCTGGATGTCGTAGGCGAGAGAAGCCCGGCCGATCGATTGGAACAGACCTAGAATCTCTTCGCTGGCTTTCCATTGGCGGCGGATCATGGCCTCCTCCCCACGATCCTCAGCGCCCGGAGCAGGCCTTCGCGGGGCCGCCCCGCCACGTCCCAGCCGCGCACCTGGTAGTAGTCGTCCCGCATCCGCTCCTGGGACTCGCGCGAAACCACCCTCTCCTGGCCGGCCACGGAGATCGGGACCTCGGCGAAGCGCGGCGGGAGGAGATCGTCGTCCCGGGTCGCGCCCGCCTCGAAGTTGAAGAGGCGTTCGAGGGCCGCCACGCGGTTGGCGATCTCCTCGAGGCGGCCCTCCGAGAAGTCCATCCCCGTGACGCCGGACATCATCCGCGCCCAGGGCCCGACGTCGAAGGCGAAACCCGTGAAGCGGCAGATCCCCAGGCTGTCTTGGAGGATGCCCTTGTTCTGCATGTTGCGGACCGCGATCGGCGACTGAAGGAGACTGAAGCGCGGGATCTCCTTCGTCCCGCCGAAGAAGGCGAGCGAGACCGCGTATCCGCCCCGGAGGTGGCACGCGCCCGAGGGCGAGGTCATGTAGCCCAGGGCCTGGGTGAACGAGGCCCGCGGGTCGTAGCCGGGGATTTCGAGTTTTTTCACGGACATGGAAAGGTCGGGCCGGCCGAACCGGCCCGCCAGGCGGAACGAGCCCTCGGCCAGGAGCGCGCCCGCGCCCCGCCGGTAAGCGGTATCGACCGCCAGCCGGGCGAGGGCCGGGCCGTCGCCGAAACGGATATCCAGGCCGCCCGCGTCTTCGCCCGCGAGGAGGCCGCGCTCGAAGAGCTCCATGGCGCAGGCGACGGTCCCGCCGAAGCTCATGGTGTCGATCCCGAGCTCATTGAGGCGGTAGTTGGCCCGGGTGATGTCCGCCAGGTCGTAGACGTCGCAGTCGGGGCCCATCATCACCACGGTCTCGTATTCGGGGCCCTCGCCCTTCTCGGTCCGGCCGTCCGCGCCCTCGAGGCGCGTGTGGCGCTGGCAGCCGATCGGACAGAGGAAGCAGCCGCCCGCCCGCTCCAGGATCGTCCGGGCGATCGTTTCGCCCGAGACCCGCTCGAGGGCCTCTTCGTCGTGGCGGGTGTCGAGGAAATTCTTGTGGGGCAGCATGTTGATGACGTTGATCAGCTCGACGAGCCCCGCCGTGCCCAGCTCGCGGAGCAGCCGCTTGGTGACCGGCGCCTGCTTCATGAGGTAGAGCGCCTGCTCGTAGCCGGAGCGGTACTGCTCCTTGTCCCGGATCCGGATCTTCTCCCGGCCGGCGACGCGGATCGCCTTGAGGTTCTTGCTCCCCCAGACCGCGCCCGGACCGCACCGGCCGTAGACCCGGTTCTTGTCGTTGCCCACGGCCGCAATCCGGACGAGGTTCTCGCCCGCGGGCCCGATGCAGAGGATCTTCGGCCTGCCGGCGGGCCCCGGGTCGGCTGCGAGGGCGTCTGTGGTTTGGTGGATGTCGAGCCCCCAGAGGTGATGGGCCGGGAGCACGTCCACCTGGCCGAGGGCGATGTCGATGAAGACGGGCGAGGCGGCTCGGCCCCGGACGACGAGCGCGTCGAAGCCCGTGGACTTGAAGGCCGCGCCCCAGGTCCCGCCCGAGTTCGAGGTCCCGATGACGCCGGTCAGCGGGGACTTGAAGACCATGTGCCCGCGGCCGGCCGTCGGCGCGTTCGTGCCGATGAGGGGCGAGGTGGCGATGACAAAGACGTTGTCCGGGCCGAGCGGGTCGCAGCGCGGGTCGACGGCATCGTAGAAGAGCCGGGTGGCCAGCCCGCGGCCGCCCAGGTAATCGGCGAACAGGGCCGGATCGAGCGGCTTGGTCCGGACGTCGCCCGTGCCGAGGTCGATGTCGAGAAATTTTCCGTGGAATCCGTATAAGGTCTCGTTCATGCCGTTCACCCTCCGCCCATCATGGGAAAGACGGCAAGAACGTCGCCTTCCCGGAGCGGGGTTGCCGCGCCGGTCGCGGGCGGAAGTCCGGCGCCGCTGATCATGACGACGATATGGGGCCTGGGCCGGCCGCCGTCGAAGATCTCGGCCCGCCGAGCGGGCGAATCGCAGAGGAGCTCGAGGGCCTCCCCGACGCTCGCCCCGTCGGGGAGGTTGAGGGCGCGGTCCTTCCCCCCGAACAGCTCGCGGAAATAGGCGAAAAATCTCACCCGGACGGTCATGACCGCCCCCCGAGATCGCCGTTGCTTACAGTGACGACGGCGGCTTCGGCCCGGATGACCTTCAGCTCCCGGCCGGCGAACGCCGCCCGGACGTCGTCGATCAGCGACTCCCGGACCACCACGAGCGCGGGCCGGTTGCGGCCCGAGAGCTCCCCGATCAAGGCGGGCCAGACGCCGCCGCCCGCGAGCTCGAGGGGCCCGACTTCGTCCACGATGAGGAGGTCGGCCGGGCCGCCGCGGCGGATGATCTCCCCGGCCGCGGCCAGTCCCCGGGGCAGGAGGACATACGGCCCCACCCGCGGTCCGTCGGCGTCTCCGTGTCTTCGCAGAAGGGGCGTCCGCGCCGCGGTGCGGAGGTCCCGCAAATCGTAGCCGGCGGTTTCCCCGCCCGCGAGGACCCGCAGGCTGAGATAGCCGTCGAGATTCGGATGCCGTTCGCGGAGCGACGGCAGGCTGCGCTCGAGGAACGTCGTCTTGCCGCTGCCGACCGTGCCGGTCAGGAGATAAATCACATGATGAGGATAATTGAAAACCGGCACAAAATCCAATTATTCAGAGTTTCAGCCTACGCGATTAATTCAAGGCGAGGGGTGGGGCGGCATTCCTGAGGCCCGCATAGCGGAGGGGTGCCCCCACGCGTAGCAGGGGGGGAACCGAGGGGGGACCGGCGAAACGCCGGCGGGCCGGGGGATGCCGCCCCGCTCCGCAGCTTCCTCCTCAGCGGACGACGACCCGCGCCGGCTGGAGCTGGAGGTTGACCACCCCGCCCGCCGCGGCCATCGCCGAGACGCTTAGGGCGGAGATCAGGCACTCGCCGGCCGCCTTCGATTCGAAGCGCAGCGAGGCCAGGGTCGAGCTGCCCTTGAAGCCCCTCCCCGACCGCGGGCTGGTGAAGCCCAGCGTACACGTGCCCGACGCGTTGTCGACGTTCTTGAGGAACGGCATCTTCTCCCCGCCGAACTGCCGCGACAGGCCGCCCTCGGTCACGTCCTTGAGGGAGACCACCTGCGGATTGAAGTTGAGCGTGAGCGACATGTTCCCGATTTCCTGATCGGAGTTGATGTTGACCGCGATCGTGAACTCGCGGCCCGGCGGAAGCTCGAGATTGGCCGGGGCGAGGGTGATCGAGTTCATCCCGATCTCCTGCGGCCGCCGCTGGCGAAGGGCGAGCTCCGCCTGGCGGACGTTGATCTCCCGGTCGAGGATGTTCTCCTCGAATACGCCCTGGGAGGCGTCGGACGCGGCCGCGTCGACATCGACCCACAGCGGCTTCGCGTCTTCGGGCGTCAGGGGCACGGCCCGGATGATATAAGGAGTGATGGTCAGGATGACGTCGGTCTGCTCCCGGGTGGAGTCCTCGGCGCCGAATAGTCGCCCGACGAGCGGCAGGTCCTTGAAGCCGGGCACGCCATTGATGGATTTGCGCTCCTCGTCGCGGAGCAGGCCGGCGATGAGGTTCGTCTCCCCGTTCCGGAGGCGCATGACGCTCTTGATTTCGCGGTTGTTGATGATCGGGATGTCGGCGTAGCCTTTCCCGCCGAGAGAGGTGACCTTGATCTCGCAAGCGAGCGTGATCTCGCCCTCGCGGTGAACGGAGGGCTTGATCGTGATCTCGATGCCCACATCCTGCTGCTCGAAGTTCGTGATAGGCACGTTGTTGACCCCTCCGGCGGCGAACGTGGAGAACGTCGTCCGGGGGATGGGGATTTTCTGGCCGACCTTGTGTTTGATCTCCTCGTCCGAGACCCCGCGGATGCGCGGCTGGGCGATGATCTTGGTGTCCGAATCCGTCTCCAGGAACTGGAGGAACGAGGTCGGGAGGCTGATCGCGAAATTCCCGGCCTTCGAAAGGTCGAGGCCGCCCAGGTTGAACCAGTTCGAGCTCGTCGTCGAGCTCGACGAGGTCGTCGGGCTGTACTGGAGGCCGACGGTGTTCGCCGCGCCGCCGTTGTTAAAACTGACCCCGAGTTGGCGCAGGCGCGTCCGCGAGACCTCCATGATCTCGAGGTCGATGAGGACCTCGGCCTTGGGCTTGTCCCAGACCTTGATCAGCCGCTCGGCGAGCTCGACCACCTGCGGCGTGTCGCGGATCGTCACCCAGTTCAGGGTCTTGTCGGCGATGATCGTCGGGGCCTTGACCGTGGAGCGGAGCATCTGGGCCAGGGACCCGACCATCGTGTCAGCGGCGACGTTCGACAGGTAGAAGGTCTTGATGACGTTGACGTCGTATTGGATCCGCTTCATCGGCGTGTCGGGGATGACGACCACCGTCCGCTCGTCGACGATGCGGTAGAAGTTCTTGCTCGGGACGCACAGAGACCGCAGGGCCTGCTCGAAGGTCATGTTGCTCAGATCGATGGACAGGGGGACGTCGCGGAACGTCTCGTCGAAGACGAGGCTGATCCCGGCCGCCTTGCCCAGGGCGTTGAAGATCGAGCGCAGGCTGGTTTCGCCGGGGAACCGGAGCTGCAGGGCCTCGTCCTTGACCCGGAGCTTGATCGGAAACTCGAGCTTCTCCTTTTTGGGCTCGGCCTCCGGCGCCTCCGAGGTCATGAGCCGCGCCTCCTGGACGATCGCCGATTCCCGGGGATTGAAGGCGGACGACTTGGCGTATTCGGCCTTGGCCTCCTCCTTCTTCCCGAGCGCGACGAGCTTGCGAGCCTCCTGGAGATGGAACAGGCTGGCCCCGAGCTTCGCCCGCTCCAGGGCGAGCCGGTAGACGGGCTCCCGCGGGTTCTCGAGGCTCGCCTTTTCGTAGGCCTGGATGGCCTCGTCCCATTTCTTGTTCATCTCCGCCTCGGTCCCGAGGCGGTATTGGGGGCTCAGCGTCACGCACGCCCAGGCGCTCCAGGCCAACAACATCCAGAGGGCGGTCTTCTTCATTTGCGTTCTCCTTCAAGGGCGAACTTCTGGGACTTCCCATCGGCGCCCTGGATCTCGATCTCGCCGGCCGTGATCTTGACGATGCGGCCCGCGGCCCCGGCCGCCTCTCCCTCCGCCAGGGCGGCCGCCTGACCGTCGATCAGGACGAGGGCCAGAAACCGGCCTTGCGAGCGGACGAAGCCGACATAGCGGACCGCGGGGAGCGGCGCCGCCTCGTCCGCCGGATTCTCCCCGGCCGGGACAAGGCCCGGCCGGACCGGACCGCCGAGGACGACGGGCATCGCCGCCGACGCCTCGGAGCCGGGCCCCTGCGGCAGGAAGAGGTCGCGGAGGAGCGGCATGGGCCCGCTCCGGACGGCGGCCAGGAGGTCCAAGCGGACGAGCGGCGAGGAGGTCTTGGCCGGTTTCTTCGCGTCCGGCGCAGGCTTCTGGCCGACGGCGAACACTACCGCGGCCAGGACGACCGCGGCCCCCATCCCCATTTTTTTAGTATTCATAGTAACCTGCGAATGAGACCCGGAGATCGATGGCGCCGGGCTGCTTGGTCATGCTCAGGAAATCGACCCGCTCCACGTGGAGGAAGCGGGCGTGCCGTTCGACCGCGTCGAGGAGCCGCTTGAGGACGGCGTAGTTCGCCGTGAACCGGAAATCGGCCGTCACTTTCTGGACGACCCCCTTGACCAGGTCGGTGTAAGTGTACGTGACGTCCGTCGCGGCGAGTCCGGACGCGTCGAAGATCCGCTGGAGGTCGAGCCGCAGGTCCTGGAGCCCCTTCGTCCCGTCGTAGAATCGGCTCTCCTTGAGCGAGGCCAGGTCCTTTTGGGCGTTCGTCCAGGCCTGCCAGTCCTTCCGGACGGCGTCCCGGTCGCGGTCGAGGACCTGGTAAGAGGCCTCGGCGGCCCGGAGGTCGGCCGTGGCCCGGCCGGCCGCGCCGCGGGTTTTCACGGCCGCGGCGATCAGGACGCAGGCCGCGACCGCGAGCACGGCGCCGCAGACGGCGGCGGTGCGCCTTTCCTTTTCGGTCAAGAGCTCAAAGAGGTCTTTCATGGCTGAACGTGATTTCCGAGACGAGGCGGCCCTCGATGGTCGCTTCGTTCTTGACGGAGATGTTCTTGAAGCCGAGGCCGCCCAGCTTCTGGACGAGCGCCAGGAGCTCGGGGAGGCTCGGCGAGACCACCCGGAAGCGGAGGTCGAGCCGGCCGTCCGCCGGTTCCACGGGAGAGATCCCGGCGATGTAGCTCCCGGCCGGAAGCGCCTCCTCGAGCCGGGTGAAGACGTCGACCAGGGAGAAGCTCTTCCGCTGGATGATGCCGTTGACGGCCTCGACCGTGTCCTTGAGCTTCCGGGCGAGCTCCGCCGCTTCGGCGCTCCAGACGTCCTTCTCCTTCCGGGCGGATTCGGAAAGCCGGGTGATCCGATCCAGGTCGGCCCGGGCGCCGGCCTCGAGCTTGTGCGACGTCCGGAGCGAGAGCCCGGCGGCGAGGGCCGCTAGGGCGAAAACGGCGGCAAAGGCGAGAAGCGCCGCGAAGAAGAACCGGCGGTTCCGGAGCGGCCGGCTCGCCAGGTTCACGGGGACGTTTTTCGCGTTCATGACACCCCCTGCCCGACGAGCGGAGCGAGGAACGCCCGGTCCGGAGGCCGGACCGCCGGCGGAAGCTCCAGCTCCCGGACGGCGAGATTCGTCAGCCGTTCCTGCAGGCCGGCCGCCGCGCTTGCGGAATCCGGGAAGGCAGCCCGGACCCAGACCGCCCCGATCGATCTCTTCTCGCGGTCTTCGATGAACCGGACCGTGGTCTCGACCTCGACCGCCGCCTGATCGATTTTTAGGCGGGGCGCCTGCGGCTCGTGCGGGTCCTGGAGGAACGGCTTGAACCGGTAGAGCGCGACCTGACCGTCCAGGACCGCCGTCAGGCTGAGGTAGTCCTCCTCGATGTTGAGGACCAGGGCGTGGCCGGGCGGATCGAGCCGGACGAGCCCGAGCAGGTTGAGCGCTGGGACTCCGATGTCGCGGACGGGCATCCCGACCCGGCCGAAGGCGTCCTCGTATTCCCGGACCACCTCGGTCCGGGCGATGGCCATGAGGACGCGCGTCCCCCCCGGGGACTTGAGGACGGCGTACGACATCCGCATGTCCTCGGGAGCGAAGGGGACGAGCTTCGCCAGGCGCCAGCGGAGGACCTCGTCCCGTTCGCGGGGCGAGGAGGGAAGCGATTCGAACGGGAGGACGAAGGCTTTCAGGCAGGACTCGGGGACCAGGAGCCCGACCGGCCCGCCCGACCGTCCGACCCGGGCGCCGGCGTCGCGGACCGCTTTTTCGAAAGCGGCCGGATTCGCGATGTTCCGCTTGTCGAAGGACGGCTCGAGCACGCCCGGCGGGAGGGGCAACACGACCTGGCCGGAGATCCCGCCGTCTTTTCCCGAACGGACCACGCTACCGATCCGGGTCCGCGTCAGCAGGAAGGCGGCCGGCGGATGGACGGACGCCGTGAAGAAAGCGGAGAGGCGGTCAAAACGGATCTTCATCGTCTATTCCACGAACGTGACCTTGTTCAACTCCTTGAGGCTCGTGGTCCCGCTCAGGACCTTCTGGATGCCGACTTCGCGGAGGGAGACCATGCCTTCGGCCCTGGCCTTTTTCCGGACTTCGGACAGGGGCTTGCGGACGATGATCATCTCCCGGATGTCGTCGGAGAGCTCGAGCACCTCGGCGATGGCCGTCCGCCCCTGGTAGCCGGACTGGTGGCACTCCGGGCAGCCCCGCGATTCATAGAACATCCGCCGCCGATAGGTCTCCGGGTCGAGCCCGGATTCGCGGAGGGCGGCGTCGTCGTAATGCGCCTCGGTCTTGCACCGGGGACAGAGCACCCGGACGAGCCGCTGGGCCAGGATGCAGTTTAGGGCGGAGATGAAGCTGTAGGGATCGACCTGCATATGCAGGAACCGGCCGATGACGTCGAAGACGTTGTTCGCGTGGACGGTGGTGAAGACGAGGTGGCCGGTGAGCGCCGACTGGATCGCGATCTGGGCGGTCTCGGGGTCGCGGATCTCGCCGACCATGATCTTGTCCGGGTCGTGGCGGAGGATCGACCGCAGCCCCCGGGCGAAGGTGAGTCCCTTCTTCTCGTTGACCGGAACCTGGGTGATGCCGTCGATCTGGTATTCGACCGGGTCCTCGATGGTGATGATCTTGTCCTCGGGCGACTTGATCTCGGTCAGGGCGGCGTAGAGGGTCGTCGTCTTCCCGCTCCCGGTCGGACCGGTGACGAGGACCATCCCGTAGGGCTGGGTGATGTAACGGCGGAAGCGCCGGAGGGCGTCTTCGGAGAACCCGAGCAGATCGAGCTTGAGCTCGGAGATCGCTTCGGTGATCATCTCCTTGTCCAGGATGCGGATGACCGCGTCCTCGCCGTAGATGCAGGGCATGATCGAGACCCGAAAGTCGATCGTCTTGTCTCTGATCCGCAGGCGGAACCGGCCGTCCTGCGGGACCCGGCGCTCGGCGATGTCGAGGTCGGACATGACCTTGACCCGGGAGATGATCGGCGCCTGGAACTTCTTGTCGATCGGCTCCATGGCCTCGCCGAGCACGCCGTCGATCCGGTACTTGATGATGACCCGCTCGCTCTTGGACTCGATGTGGACGTCGCTCGCCCGCTTCTGGACGGCGGTGAAGATGATGGTATTGACGAGCTTGATGATCGAGCCGTCCTGGTCGGCGAGCTTCTCGATGGAGATGACCTCCTCCTCCTCGCCGCCCTCCTTCTCGACCACCTGCATGATGTAGCCCTCGGTGGCGTCCCGCAGGACCTGGAGAACGGTCTCGCTCTTGCGGAGGGCCTCCTGGATCGCCCGCGGCGGGGCGGCGTGGACCTCGACCTTTTTCCCGACCATCGCCTCGACGGCGTCGATCGTGGCGATGTCGGAGGGGTCGGCCATCGCGATCCGGAGGACGCTCTCCGTCGCGCTGAGCGGGATGAAGTTCGAGCGGTAGAGGAAGTCCGGGGGGAACGACCGGACGAGGTCCCGGTCGATCGCGGCCGTCGCGAGGTCGATGGTCGGGACGTGGTAGCGCTCGGCGAGCGCCTTCGTCTCCTGTTCCGGGGTAAGGGCGGAGGGGGCGGATTTGGATTTGTCCATGTCAGCGGGCCACCTTGATCATGTTGAAGATGGGCATGTAAACCGAAAGGAGCATGACCGCCACGAGCAAGCCCATGAGGATGATGATGAGCGGCTCGATGAGCGAGACGAAGGTGTCGATCCGGGCCTGGATGCTCTCGTCGTAGACGTCGGCCACCTCGCGGAGCATGCCGCCGAGGTTGGCCGAGGTCTCGCCGATCCGGACCATATCCAGGGCGAGCGGCGGGAAGATCCCGGTCTTGACCATGGACTCGGAGAGCGTCTCGCCGTTCTTGATCGAGCCCGGGAGGCCGATCGTCCGGGAGACCAGATACTTGTTGGGCATGGCCTGCGAGGCGAGCCCGACCGAGGTCAGGAGCGAGATGCCGCCCTGGAGCAGCAGGCCGAGGGTCCGGCAGAAGAGGGCCACGGCCGATTCGACCCAGATGACCTTGCCGAGCGGGATGCGGAGCTTCGTCTTTTCCATCCAGATGTGCGTCTTCTCGTGGCGCTTCATCCAGAAGTAAAGGACGACGGCCCCGGCCGCCAGCGCGAACCAGACCGGCCAATGCCTGCGGGCGAAGACGGCGAAGTTGATCAGCCACTCCGTAAGGATCGGCAGGGGCGCATCGAAGTCCTTGTAGAAATCGGCGAAATTCGGAAGGACGAAATTGATCAAGACGCCCAGCAGGCCCGCGGAGAATGTGAGCAGGAGGGTCGGATAGATCAGGGCCGAGCGGATGCGGGCCTTGGTCCGGGCGATGACCTTGGCATACTGGATGAACTGGGCCAGGGTTTCGGGAAGGTTGCCGCTCTGTTCGCCGGCCAGAAGGGCGGCGGTATAAATCTTGGAGAAGCGGTTCTCGAAAGGAGCAAAGGACTCGGAGAGGGACTTGCCGTGGCGGATGGCGCTTTCGACCTGGCCCAGGACTTCCTTCAAGGAAGGGTTCTTGATCCGGTTGGCGATGACCTCGATGCTCCGGAGGACCGGGTAGCCCGCCCGGACCAGGGCCACCAGTTCCTGGTTGAACATGATGAAATCGCGGTCCTTGACCTTTTTATCGGGGGAGAATGAGGAGATCCGAAGCTTTTTCCAGTCGCGGCGGACGGAGAACACGCAGAGGCCCTGAGACTCGAAATGGCGGCGGCATTCCCCGGCGGACAACGCGAGGTGCGATTCCGTGAACACCCGGCCGTCCTCCGCGGTCAGCCGGCAGTGAAAATAGGGCATCGAGGCGCTTCCTTCTCCGCTCCAACTCCAGATTTATCAACCGGTTATAAGCCCAGACCGGTAAAATCGCTTTATATTAGGGGAATATCCGGGGGAAGTCAAATACGTTAAGGTTTGACAAAGCCCGCCTGAAATAATACCTTTATCTTATTATGAGACGCGCCGTTGCCGCTAGAAAAGCGTGGCGGGGAGGTCTCGGGCTGCTCCTCGCGGTCTTCCTCCATGCCCAGGACGTCGCCCCGGGCCGGCAGAGCGAACCCCCCAAGAAGCAGGCAACCGACTACATGAGCAGCGTCATGCTCCGGAACACGAACCAGCTCGGTCTGAAGGAAGACCCGGCCCTGACCCGGCTCCTGAAGCAGCCCAGCGTCAATTGGGCCATCCGGGCCTCGGTCCGCCACATCCTGAATTAATTGATCTCATAGAATTTTTTTTATACGATGGATTCAATTTTTTGGATTTCATGAATAAAAAGGCGTACTGGCTCCTGATCCCGCTGGTCCTGTTGGTGGTCCTCGGCGGCCTCAACATCTACCGGAAAATCGTCTGGAAGGAGCCCACGGACGGCGTCGAATGGCAGACGGGCTCGGCCGGCCTGACCGCGATCAAGGTCGACCCCAACGGCCCGGGCTACATCTACGCCGGCATCAAGCCGGGCGACATCCTCTACTCCATCAACGGCGCCCGGATCAATAACAAGATCGACCTGGTGAAAAGCCTGTGGACCGCGTCGAGCTCCGGCCAGAAGCTCACCTACCAGATCAACCGTCAGGGCGATCTCCTCTTCCCTTCGCTGACGACGGTCATGAAGGGCGTCAGCTTGAACTATTTCTACCTGGCCCTGATCGGGGTGATGACTCTGATCATCGGGCTCATCGTCTTCTTCAACTCGCCCCGGCCGCTCGCCCCACCGAACACCTACTACTATCTGCTCTCCGTCGTCCTGTACGGATTCTACGTCTTTTCCCACACGGGCACCCTCGACCTCCTGGATACGGTCTTCTATTGGCTGAACAACGCCGCCTTCCTCGCGTTCCCTCCGCTACTGCTCCATTTCTTCCTCATCTTCCCCCAGCGGAAGAAATTCGTCCGGCGCAAGCCTTCGACCATCACCCTGCTCTACCTGCCCGCGGCCCTCCTCCTCCTGGCCCGGATCGGAATCCATCTGCCCACCCTCAACGACCTGGACAATACATTGATGCTCCGCCTCTATGAAGGCCTCGAGAAGCTTTACCTCCTCCATTTCGCCATCTACACGTTCCTCACCCTGGCCACCCTGACCCACAGCTACCTCCGCCATCCGAGCTTCCTCGTGCGGAAACAACTCAAGTGGATCGTCTACGGCCTCGGCTTCGGGATCCTCCCCTTCACCGGCCTGTACATCGTCCCCTTCCTCCTCGGGCGGGCGCCCGGTCCGGT
The DNA here is from genome assembly GCA_017883285.1 of Candidatus Aminicenantota bacterium. Taxonomy (GTDB): domain Bacteria; phylum Acidobacteriota; class Aminicenantia; order Aminicenantales; family UBA4085; genus FEN-413. The sequence continues at coordinate 23,825 of JADGNV010000058.1, forward strand.
CGCGGAACTGACCATCCTCCTCCAGGCCCTCGTGCCCCTCTCGTTCTCCTATTCCATTTCGCGCTCCCGGGTCATGGACCTCGAGGTCCTCCTCAAAAAGGCCGCGACCCTCGTCTTTTCCTATTTTGTCCTCGCTCTCCTCTACGTCGCCGTCGGGGCCCAGACCAAGATCTTCACCGAAAACCGGCTGAACGCGATCCTCCTTTGGCTCCTGGCCATCGTCCTGGGCGGAACGCTGCTCACGCCGCTCAAGAAGCTGTTCCAGGCGCTCTTCGACCGCCTGTTCTACAAGCGCAGCTACCAATACCGGAAGACGCTCCTCTCGATCAGCAAGGAGATCAGCCGCGAGCGCAACCTGGAGTACCTGGCCCGTTCGCTCCTCGAGCTTATCGCCAACGCGCTCTCCCTCGACGGGATCGCCCTCCTGCTCCCGGTCGAAAACGAGCCCCGGACCTTCGAGCTGTTCAGCGCCCGGGGCGATGTCGCGCACCTGCCCCGCCGCCTGACGCTCGAGCCCGACCTCCTCGCCGAGCTCAAGGAGAGCCATTCGCTGTCGTATTATTCCCTCAGCGACAAAAAGGACCTCCAGGCGAAATACGCGGCGGTCCGCGCCGCGGGGTTCGAGCATCTCCTCGGCCTCCAGGTCGAGGACTCCACCATCGGCTGCCTGGCCATGGGCAAAAAGATCGACCGCACGTTCCTGACGAGCGAGGATTGGGAGCTGCTGACGACGATCGCCTCGCCCGTGGCCCTGGCCGTGGAGAACGCCTATCTCTACAACCAGGCCAGCCTCCGGGCGGCGGAGCTTGAGCGGCTGAAGGACTACAGCGAGAACATCATCGAGAGCCTGAACGTCGGCGTCGCGGTCCTCGACCAGAACGGGCGGGTCATCGGCTGGAACCGGGTCCTCGAGGACACGTTCGGCCGGAAGAAGTCGGCCGTCATCGGCGACTCCCTGTTACGCGTCCTGGGGCCGGCCAACTTCACGGCGGTCTTCCCGCCCGACACGCAGGCGGATTACCACCTCCTGAGCGAGATCCGCATCACCCTGCCCTCGGGCGTCCAGCGCCTGTTCGACGTGGCCAAGACGCCCCTCCTCGACAACAGCCTCCAGCCCTACGGCACGATCGTCGTCTTCGAGGACGTCACCGAGAAGCGCCAGATGCAGCAGCAGCTCCTGACCTCGGAGAAGCTGGCTTCGCTCGGCCTCCTCTCGGCGGGCGTGGCCCATGAGATCAACACCCCCCTCACCGGCATCTCGAGCTACGTCCAGATGCTCCAGAAGAAGGTGACCGACGAGCATTTCGCCCAGATCCTGCAGAAAATCGAGGCCCAGACCGACCGCGTGTCCCGGATCATCAAGAACCTGCTCAACATTTCCCGCAACCCCTCCGACCTGGCCTTCCACCGGGTCGCCCTGAAGGAGACGCTCCAGGAGATCCTGTCCCTCATCGAATACAAGCTGAAGACCATGAACATCGCCCTCGAGCTCGACCTCGCCCCGGTCAAGCCCCTCTGGGCCCAGGGCGAGCGGCTCCAGCAGGTCTTCATCAACATCATCCTCAACGCCATCGACGCCATGCCCGCGGGCGGGACCCTCAAGATCGAGTTGGCCGAGACCGAGACCGAGGCCGTGATCTGCATCACCGACACCGGGACCGGGATCAAGGAGCAGCACCTGCCCCACATCTTCGACCCCTTCTTCACGACCAAGGGCATCGGCAAGGGGACGGGCCTCGGCCTGTCCATCAGCTACGCGATCGTCCAGGAGCACGAAGGCCGGATCGGCGTGGAGAGCGTCGTCGGCCGGGGGACGCGCTTCACCATCAGCATCCCGAAGGATCTGGACCGCCGCAAGCGGGACGCCGTCCGTCCCCCCAACCCCATCCCCCTGAGAGAGACTTAGCCATGACCCCACCCCGCACCATCCACGTCATCGACGACGAGCCCATCATCCACGACATCCTGAGCCAGATCCTGGCCGCCGAGGGCTACGAGGTCGAGATCTCGGCCTCCGGCGAGGAGGCCCTCAAGAAGTACGAGTCCCGCAACTTCGACCTTGTCCTCCTCGACCTGATGATGCCCGGGATGAGCGGCCTCGAGGTCCTCCGGGCGCTCCGAAAGATCCAGCCCCAGGCGGTCATCATCATCATCACCGCCTACGCCTCGGTCGAGTCGGCCATCGAAGCCATGAAGATCGGGGCCTTCGACTACGTCCAGAAGCCGTTCAAGCACGAGGAACTGCTCCTGACGATCAGTCGGGCCCTCGACCACAAGTCGCTCCGCGACGAGAACGTCCGCCTCCGGAGCGAGCTCCAGCGGAAGTTCAGCTTCGCCAACATCATCAGCCGGAGCAAGGTCATGGAGCAGGTCTTCGAACTCATCCGGGCCGCGGCCCCCACCCGGAGCACGATCCTCGTCGAGGGTGAGAGCGGCACGGGCAAGGAGCTTGCCGCCCGGGCGATCCACCAGAACTCCAACCGGGCCGGCTTCCCGTTCGTCGTGGTCAACAGCGGGTCCCTCCCGCCCGACCTCCTCGAGAGCCACCTCTTCGGCCACGTCAAGGGCGCGTTCACCGGCGCGGTCAGCGAGAAACAGGGGCTGTTCGAGACCGCGGACAAGGGGACGATCTTCTTCGACGAGATTTCGTCGGTCAGCCTCGAGACCCAGGCCAAGCTCCTCCGGGTCATGCAGGACCGGGAGTTCATGCGGCTCGGCGGGACCAAGACGATCCGGGTCGACGTCCGGATCATCGCCGCGACCAACACCGATCTCGAGGAGCTCATCGAGAAGCGGGCCTTCCGCAAAGATCTCTTCTACCGGCTCAACGTCATCAAGATCGTGCTCCCTCCGCTGCGCGACCGCAAGGAAGACATCCCCCTCCTGGTCAAGCACTTCCTCGACCTCTACGCCCGGGAGAACGGCAAGGCGATCGACGGCGTCTCCGAGGACGTCCTCGAGATCCTGGAGCGCTACGACTGGGCGGGCAACGTCCGGGAGCTCGAAAACCTGATCGAACGGGCGGTCGTGTTCGCCAAGACCCGGGTCATCACCCGGGAGAACCTCCCGGCCGCCGTCCTCGCGCCGGCGCGGAAAGAGGCCGCCGCCCCCGAATTCACGGGGGAGGGCCTCGCCCTGCGCGAGCAGACGCTCGCCTTCCAGAAACGGCTGATCGAAGCGACGCTCCGCCGGGCGAAGGGGATCCAGAAGAACGCCGCCCGGATGCTCGACGTCAAGCCCACGACGCTCAACGAGATGATCAAGCGGCTGCGGATCGACGTCGACGAGTTCTAGCCCCCGTCGCGGAAATCGCCCGGGACGGCCTTGTCCGGATTGATCTTGATCCGGCGCGGACGCCACGTCCGGAATTCGAAGTCCTGGCTGGCGGCCTTGATCTCGAGCATCTTCCGGACCTCACGGCCTTTCTCCTCCCACGTGACCCAGAGGGGGAAGACGAACAAGCCCCGGGTCTGGGTAACCCGGAACTTCAGGACGCTCTCCCCGTCCCGGGTCTGCGTCTCGGACACCACCCGGACCTCGGGCAGAAGGTACGATTCGAACCAGCCGTCGAAAAAGGCTTTGAGGTCGCGGCCGGCGGCCGTTTCCATGATCTTGATGAAATGCGCCGTCCGGGCCAGCTTGAACTTGTAGGTTTCGATGAAGGTCCGCAGGCCCTTGAAAAAGACGTCTTCGCCGAGGAGATCGCGGAGCATGGCCAGGGCGACGGCGGACTTGTCGTAGACGAGGGCCTGGTAGGCCTCGAAGTCGAGATAGCTCAGGCGCGAGCCCAGGGTAATGGCCCCGAAGCGGGACGTGCGTTCGGTCCACTGGGAGAATTTCTTGATGATCCCCGCGTACACGTCCTCGCCCATCTTCGCCCGGAGGTAGGACACCGCGGCGAACTGGGCCAAGCCTTCGCTCAGCCACTGATCGTGGTAGCGCTCGCCGGCGACCGCCTGCCCCCACCACTGATGGGCGATTTCGTGGGCCAGGAAGTACTCGCGCCAGCGCGAGAGATTGACCGGGCTGCTGACCGGCTGAGGGGGCAGGATATCGGGCGAATTCGGAACCTCGTTCAGGACGACGAACGAAGCCGGACTGTGGCCGCCCGCGGTCGGGTGAAGGCGCTGGATGACGCTCAGCTTTTCATAAGGAAACGGGCCGAACCAGGACTCGAAGCGGGCGAGGATCGCCGGAGTCTCTTCGACGACCCAGAGGCGCGAAGCGCCGATGTCCGAGGAGGCATAGGCCTCGACGGGGACGGAGGCGGGCTTCGACGGAGCGGCGAGCCGGTCGAGCTTGCCGAACAGGACCGAGAGGTATTTGACCGGGAACTTCGTTTCGAAATGATAAATGAGGTTGCCGACCTTTTCCAGGGCCACGACGCGCCGCGAATCCAAAACGCTCTGTTCGGTCAGGACGCCGTTGGCGATGCAGACGTATCCCGGCGGAACGCTGAACTTGAGATTCGCCTGGAAGTAATCCTCTTCGGGCGGGGCGGGGTACCAGGCCGAGTCCTGACTGTAAAGGTACGTTTCGAAGCGGGGCATGACGAACGAATAGTCCTGGCGGCGCGCGCCGTTCTCCAATTTATCCGGCGGCCAGAAGCTTGTCTGACCGGCCGACAGGACGTCGGCCGTCTGGATCATCGGCTCGACCGACCCGCGGTAGAGGATCTCGACCGTGGCCGTCGCCCGGCGTTCGATCGGCTTCAGCAGGTAGACATAGAGCAGGTTCCGGGTCTTGTCCTGGGTGAAGAAGAGCTCCCGGCCGTCGTGGTCGAAGATCTTGAGGATTTCGAACTTGGCGTTGAACGAGAACTCCAGACTGTCGACGGCGTCCACCTGGGCGAAGATCTGGACGCGGGCGCGGGCCGAGAGATAGAACTTCTCCGGCTGGAAGTCGAGATCCAGGTCGCAGCGCTGGACGTCGTATTTCTGCCCGAAGCTGATGAACATCTTTCGCTGCCCGCCCGCGGCCTCGCTCTCGGGCGAATAGAGGTTGATGAGCTTATCGGGATTGCGGGTCATGAAATGGATCTCCTCGTCCGAGAACGGCGAGTAGATGTATACCATTTCGCCCCGGTCACGGCCCTTGAAGTCGAACGTCACCTGGTCGGTCTGGGGCACGAATGACAAGCGCTCGCGAGTCAGCGAGTCCTCGATGGTGAAGGCCAGAGGATAGGTGCGGCTGAAAATCGAATACGCCCGGTTCATCATGGCCTGGGATGGGGCCTGCGTCTTCGCAGGTCCCCCCGCGTCAGCAGAGCTCTTGCTCTGTCCCCCCGCGCTAGCCGGGACCGGGCTCTTGCCCAGCCCTCCCGCGTTAGCCGGTGTGATGGTGATGTTCGACCGGAAGAAGGCATCGGAGAACCGGAGGAAGGCGTATTCCAGGACGTCCTTGACGGTCTTCGTCTTGTACCGGAGCTCGAGCTGGTGGCGCTCCCCTTCGTCGGACGGCGTGAAGCGGACCTGGCCCTTGCCGATGACGAGGAGGGCTGTCTCCATGTCCGGGATGTTGTCGTAGAAGACCCAGGCGTCCTGGAAGGTGAGGACGATGTCCTGGTGGCGGACCTCGACGCGGGCGGCCCGCTCGGCGCGGCCCGAGGGGATGCGGACCTTGTAGAAGCTGGTGATGTTGCCCGACAGCTCCTTGGCCGCGATCGTCCACCGGCCTTCATCCTTGCGCAGCCGGACGTGCCAGATCTCGAGCATCACCGCGTACGCATTCTCGTAGAAGACCTGGACGTAGAGGCCGGCCTCGCCCTCCGGGTTCGCGTCCTTGTTGGCCTGGTGGAAGGCCACCTTGTCCATCTGCCACATGGTCAGGAAGGAGGACGCCTGGCCGCGCTCGCGCTCGCGAAGCGTCGGGTCGAAGGCGGCCAGGTAGGCCGTCAAGTCCTTGGCCGCGAAGGCGGTTTGGAGCCGGAGGAAGAGATCGTCGGCGGCCTGATCGGCGGAGGCGGGCGTGACTAGGGAGGCGAGGAGGAAGAGGAGGGAAAGGCCCCAACCCGCGAAGCCCCCCTGCCGTCTTCGCCGGTCCTCCCGCGGCAGCCAGGGGCGGAATCCCCTCATGTTCTTATTATACCAGAAGCCGGTCGGAGACGTGAGCGCCATCGGGGACACCTCTCGGCCTTCCCTTAAGCCGATTTCGTGCCAAGCGCTCGAGCGGACCGGGAAAGGAGGAGACTAGGAAAAGCGGCGCGGTGAATGCGGAGAACGAGGTCCGGGGATTTACGGATTGTAAATAGATTTTACGTTTTATGAGGCGCGCAGGTGGGAGACCGGCGGGATGCCGGTCGCCTATTTCTTCGCGGACTTTTCGTCGAGGTGCTTCTTGAAGTGTTCCTCCCAGGTTACGAAGCTGTGGAAAAACTTCCAGTCGCCCTCGTCGATGCCGCGGGTGATCTCGGTGATGTGCGACGTCGAGGCGCCGAATGCCTCGAGCGCGTAGACGACGGCCTTTTCGGGATCGACGTGGATCCCGCAGGTGTAGATGTCAAGCGCGGCATAGCGCATCTCCGGCCAGGTATGGGTCGAGATGTGGGACTCGGAAATCACGACGACGCCGCTGACGCCACCCGGAGGAAACTTGCTGAACGAGATCGCCCAGACCTTGGCGCCCGCGATTTCGGCGGCCTTTACCAGGATGTCCTGCACCTTTTGCACGCTGCAGATCACCTTGGGATTGCAGCCGGACGCTTCGACGATGTAGTGATGGCCGATGGGCACGTAAACCTTCTTCTTGGGCATGGCGACCTCCGCTGAAAAAATGAATTATGGCACAACCGAGGCCCCTGTCAAGGAAATTCTCGGCGGGACGGATTCAGAGGAACAGGCGGCGCTCGTCCTTGACCGTGTTGAGGACGAGATGAGTCGCGGTCCGGTCGATGAACGGAAACCCGTTCAGCTTCTTGAGGAACCGATTCAGGTCGTCGCGGCCCTTGAAATAGGCGAGGACGAACGAATCCCACTCGCCGGTGATGTCGAAGACCGCCGCGACCTGCGGGTCGGCTGCGATCTTCTTCTGGGTTTCGAGGAGCTTCCCCTGGGAAATCCGGAGGGAGATGACGGCGGTCAGGTCGAAGCCGAAGTGCCCGGGATCGACGATGGGAGCATAGCCTTTGATGGCGCCTTGGCTCTCGAGCTTCTTGACGATGTTGATGACCGCGGTCACGGAAGTGCCGACCTCCTTGGCGATCTCCCGGAAACTCTTCCGGGCGTTCTGGTTGAGCGCCCGGATGATCTTCTTATCGAGTTCTTCGATCATTTCTTTTCTCCAATTACCATGTTAAGCATAAATTGACAAATGTCAACTTTATTTAATTATTTATTGACATTCATCACTATTTTATGAAATATTGTTTCCAAATTTAGATATAAAGGAAGAATTCAATGTATTATCAGAAAGACGCAGAAAATAAGAATTTCGGCTTCACGAGCGAGGAGGAGGTCCTCAAGACCGTCCTCGATCCGGCCCGCAAAATCGAATTCATCCGGATTATCTTTCCCGACATCCTGGGCCGGCCCATGGACTTTTCCTTCCCGAGCGCCGAGCTCGAAAAGGCCTTCGCCGAAGGCAAGGGCTTCGACGGCTCGTCGGTCGAAGGGTTCGTCCGGATCGAGGAAAGCGACCTGAACATCAAGCCCGACCCGACGACCTGCCGCGTCCTGCCCTGGGAATACAAGGGCTTCTCCGGCGACACGACCTGGCGGGAAGCGGTCATGTTCGGCGACATCCTGACGCCCGACGGCAAGCCCTACCTGGGCGACTCGCGCTACGCCCTGAAGCGCGCCCTCCGGTCCGCGGCCGAGGCCGGGTTCGACGACTTCAAGGTCGGGCCCGAGCTCGAATTCTTCATCTTCGCCAACGAGCGCGAGCCCGTCCCCCTCGACGCGGGCGGCTATTTCTTCGCCGGCCGGCACGGCGAAATCCGCAAGGAGATCCAGCTCCTCCTGAAGAAGATGGGCATCCCCTCCGAATACGATCACCACGAAGTCGCCCACGGCCAGCACGAGATCGACCTCCGCTATGCGCCCGCCCTGTCCATGGCCGACATCGGGATGATCTTCCGCTACATGGTCAAGCGCGTCGCCCGGATGCACAACCTCTATGCCACCTTCATGCCCAAGCCGATCAGCGGCCAGAACGGGAGCGGGATGCACGTCCATCAGTCCCTGTGGGCCGGAAAGAACAACCTGTTCTTCGACCCGGCCGGGGCCTATCACCTGAGCGACACCGCCCGCTATTACGTCTCCGGGCTGACGACCCACGCCCGGGAGATCAGCGCCGTCTTCAGCCAGTGGATCAATTCCTACAAGCGCCTCATCGAGGGCTACGAGGCCCCCGTCTACATCGCCTGGGGCCAGAAGAACCGGTCGGCCTACATCCGCGTCCCGCGCTACCAGCCCGGCAAGGAGATCGCCACCCGGATCGAGCTGCGCTCGCCCGACCCGGGCTGCAACATCTACCTCGCCTTCGCCACCATGCTCACCGCCGGACTGACCGGCATCCGGGAGCGCTACCCGATGCCGGATCCGGTCGAGGAGAACATCTACGACATGAGCGGCGCCCGGCAGAAGAAGTTCCACATTCTAACGCTGCCCCGGAACCTCGACGAGGCGGTCCGGCTCATGGAGAAGAGCGATCTCGTCCGCACGGCCCTCGGCGACCACATCTTCGAGAAATTCATCGCCAACAAGCGGGAGGAGATCGCCGAGTACACGAAGAACGTGGGCTCGGAGTTCGACAAGCAGGTCAGCGACTACGAGGTCCAGCGCTATCTGCCGTTCCTGTGACGAGCGGCGCCAGGCCGCGTGCATGTCCGGCGCCGCCCTTCCGGAATTGACACAAATCCACGTATAACGATATAGTATGTCCTAGTCCATGGGGCTAGTCGGCCCGACGGTTCCCCTGCCCAACGGGAAGGGACGAGTCGCCGAACATTCATAACCATTTTCGCCCTCATAAGGAGTATGCCGATGGACAAGAAGCCATTCAACGCCTTTGAAATGGCTCAGAAGCAATTCGACGGCGTGGCCGATCAGCTCGGCCTCGGGTCGGCGGTCCGGGAACTGCTCCGCAACCCCCTGCGCGAATACCACTTCTTGGTCCCGATCCGAATGGATGACGGGAGCTACCAGGTGTTCAAGGGGTTCCGCGTCCAGCACAACGACGCGCGCGGCCCCTGCAAGGGCGGCATCCGTTTCCACCCCCACGAGACCGTGGACACGGTCCGGGCGCTGGCCATGTGGATGACCTGGAAGTGCGCCGTGGTCGATATCCCGCTCGGCGGGGGCAAGGGCGGCGTGATCTGCGATCCGCACAACCTCAGCGACCGCGAGCAGGAAGCGATCTGCCGCGGCTGGGTCCGCCAGGTCGCCCTGAACATCGGCCCCGTCCAGGACGTGCCCGCGCCCGACGTCATGACCCACGGCCAGCACATGATCTGGATGCTCGACGAGTTCGAGCGCCTGCGCGGCGGCCGCTTCCCGGGATTCATCACCGGCAAGCCCGTCGGGATGGGCGGCTCGCTCGGCCGGACCGAGGCGACGGGCTCCGGCGTCATGTACACCGTCCGCGAGGCGATGAAGGAGCTCGGCCTCGACATCGCCCGGACGACCGCCGCCTTCCAGGGGTTCGGCAACGTGGCCCAGTACGCCGTCCGGCTCTACCGGCAATACGGCGGCACGGCCGTCTGCGTCGCCTGCTGGGACCAGAAGGACCAGACGTCCTACACCTTCCGCCGCGGGAGCGGCATCGACCCCGACGAGCTGATGGGCATCACCGACAAGTTCGGTTCGATCGACAAGGAGAAGGCCGGGAGCCTCGGCTACGAAGTCCTGCCGGGCGAGGCCTGGATCGAACAGGACGTCGACCTCCTCGTGCCCGCCGCCCTGGAGAACCAGGTGACGGGGACCAACGCGCCGAAAATCCACAAGCGGGTGAAGCTCATCGCCGAAGGCGCCAACGGACCGACCACGATCGAGGCCGACAAGATCATCCGCGGCCGCGGCATCTTTCTGATCCCCGATTTCCTGTGCAACGCCGGCGGCGTGACCTGCAGCTACTTCGAGCAGGTCCAGAGCAACACAAACCATTACTGGGGCCTCACCGAGGTGTTGTCCCAGCTCGACTTTAAAATGACGTCCGGCTTCAAGGCCGTCTCCGAGCTGGCCCGCAAGAAGAACGTCTACCAGCGCGACGCCGCGTACATGATCGCGATCTCGCGCGTGGCCGAAGCCTGCCGCCTGCGCGGCTGGGTCTGAGAATGAAGGGCACGGGCCCTTAATTGAAGAAAGCGCCGCCCGGAGAAAACCCGGGCGGCGGAGCGCTGCGGCATGGATACGATGCGGAAGTCTCAATTTGTTCCGAGCGGGCGCCTGCGCGAGCGGGTCAAGGAGTTGACGTGCCTCCAAAGCATCGTTTCTATCATCGAAACGGCCGGGGGGGCGCGGGAGGCGATTCTTCAAGGCATCGTCGACCTGATCCCGGCGGGGTGGCAATTTCCCGAGCTCTGCCGGGCGCGGATCAAGTTCCGCGAGGCCGTCTTTCAGACGCCGGGTTTCGAGGAAACGAGCTGGATGCAGCGCGTTCCCTTGCGGGCAGGCGGAGCGACCGTCGGCAGCCTTGAAGTCAGCTACTCCGGGAAGATCTCCGAACACCGCGGGGAACCATTTCTCCTCGAAGAAAAAAAGCTGATCGAGCTCATCGGCAGCCGCCTCGGCCGTCTCATCGAGGAATGGGAGGGTGCCCTGGCGTCCGGCGCCGGAACCGCAGAGGCCGAACCGGGCCCCCATCGCAAACCCGATTGGCTTGTCATTATGGACCTCCTCAAGGAGACCGATCCGATCCTTCACAAGCGCATCCTGCGCCGGCTCATGAACCATCTCCATTGGCAGGGCGTCCCGGGTGTCCAAGGCCTGCTGATCCAGTTCACGCCGGAATTCTATGCCGGCTGGCCGGGCGGCGCCCGGGATGAAAACCAACCGCTTCCTATGCAGGACGTCGAGGCCTTGGAACGCGTGTTCGAGGAGGCGCTTTGGATCGCCACGCTGGCGATCCCCGAGAAGGAGATGCCCTCCCTGATTAAGAAATGGATGCGGCAGGACAAATTCGGCTTTTTCATCCTGGCCACGGAGAAGCGCGACATTTCCCTGATCGAAATCAAAGAGATTATCAACCGGTTCTGCCGCTCGACCCGAGAGGACGAACAGGCCCTTTCGCGGGCCGACGATCTTCAGGCCCGGATCGCCCTCATCCGCCGCTTCATCAGCGACAGGCTCCAGGTCATAGGGATCGTCCGGGACTATATGACGATCCATGACTTCGGGCGGTTGCTCACGCGGGTGATGGGTCCGAGCCAAGGCACGGGGAAGCTCGGCGGAAAAGCGGCCGGGATGGTGATGGCCGAACATATTCTCCGCAAGAAGAGGAGAGAAGAGCCGGGCATCGGAGAGTTCCGCGTCCCGAAGTCCTGGTTCATCGCCTCCGACGGAGTCATCGATTTCATCCATTACAATTTTCTGGAGGACTTTCAGAGCTTCAAGTTCTCTCCGCTCGAGGAAATCCGGCACAACTTCCCCTATCTCGAACAGGTCTGCAAGCATTCCTTTTTTTCGGCCGAGATGCAGAGCCAGCTCAGACTCATCCTGGACGACTTGGGCGAGGAGCCGCTGATCGTCCGGTCCTCAAGTCTGCTCGAGGACAGCAAGGGAACGGCGTTCTCGGGAAAATACCGGAGCCTGTTTCTTGCGAACACGGGCTCGAAGGAGGAAAGGCTGGCGGCGCTCTCCCAGGCCGTCGCCGAGGTGTATGCCTCGACCTTCAATCCCGACGCCATTCAGTACCGCGCTGAACGCGGCCTCCTCGATTACTACGAGGAGATGGGCGTCCTGATCCAGCGGGTCGTCGGCCGCCGCGTCGGCCGCTATTTTTTCCCCGCCTTCGCCGGCGTCGCCTTTTCCAACAACGAATTCCGCTGGTCGCCCCGCGTCCGACGCGAGGACGGCATCCTGCGGCTGGTGGCCGGGATGGGCACGAGGGCCGTCGACCGCGTCGGACAGGATTACCCGATCCTGGTCAGCCCCGGAAAGCCGGACATCCGGGTGAATGCGATGCCCGAGGAAATCGTTCATTACGCCCAGAAATTCATCGACCTCATCAACATGGAGACCGGACGTTTCGAGACGCACTCCGTCGATGAAATCCTCCGTGAGGTCGGCGGCGACTTCCCCCTCTGGAACCAGATCTTCTCGGTGTTCGACGGGAGCACGGTCCGGCGGGCCAGCGCGGCCATGGACTATCCGGACGCGGGCGGCCTGGTCGTCACCTTCACCGGCCTCATCGAGACCACGGGCTTCATCAAGCAAATGCGGGAGATCATGCGCGTCCTGAAGGAGACCTACGGCATGCCGGTGGACGTCGAATTCGCCCACGACGGAAAAGACCTGCACATCCTCCAGTGCCGACCTCAAAGCCAGTTGGAGGATGAAGAGCCTGTCTTGATTCCCAAGTGGATCCCCGAAAAGAAAAAGCTCTTCTCCGCCCATCGGCACATTACGAACGGCCGGGTCCGGGGCATCCGGACGATCGTCTATGTCGATCCGGAGAGTTACGCCGCCATGGATTCCCTGGCGGACATGATCGCCGTGGGCGACGCCGTCAGCCGGCTCAACGCCCGGCTCCCCCGGAAATCGTTCTTCCTCATGGGCCCGGGACGCTGGGGGAGCCGGGGCGACATCCGCCTCGGCGTCCGGGTGACCTATGCGGACATCAACAACTCCGCGATGCTGATCGAGATCGCCCGGAAGGTGGGCAACTACGTCCCCGACCTGTCCTTCGGGACCCATTTCTTCCAGGACCTCGTGGAAGCCAACATCCGCTACCTGGCCCTCTATCCAGACGAGGACGGGATGATTTTCGCCCAGGACTTCCTGCAGGGGTCTCCGAATTCCCTGGCCCTCCTTCTTCCGGAATACGAGTACCTGTCGAACGTCATCCATGTGATCGATATCCCCACCGTCGCGAATGGAAGTGAGGTCGTCGTCGTGATGGACGCCGAAAGCGAAAACGCTCTCGGCTACCTGTCCGAGCCCAAATGATTCCGATGGGGATCCGGCTCCTGCGGCCGCCGACCTTTTCTTGACAAGCCCGCTTTTTTAGTATAGAAAAATTCTTCGCAATTATAAGCCTGATTTCGTGGCATAACGAAGAGGAGTCATTCATTCATACCTCAACGCCCGTGCCCGCGCACTTGAGGCCTTCCTGGAGCGGCGGATCCTCGGCCGCATCCGGGCCGAGCCCTGCCCGCCTTCCATCCGAAAGACAACGTCATCAATCCAAATTCCCTGGAGGGATATAAGTGGAAGCCGTCAACACAACTGTGGAATCCTACCTCGTCAAACACCATAGGGAAAAGCGCGCTTTGATCGCCATCCTGCAGGACATCCAAGCGGAATACAACTACCTTCCCCGCGAAGCCTTGGAGACCGTCGCGAAGTCCCTGAACATTCCCCTGATCGACGTCATCGGGGTGGCAACGTTTTACCGGGCCTTCAGCCTCAAGCCGCGGGGGCGGCACCTGGTGACGGTCTGCCTCGGGACCGCCTGTCATGTCCGCGGAGGCCCCAGGATCCTCTCGGAATTCGAGAAGAGGCTGGCCGTCGAGCCCGGCGAGACCACGCCCGACAACCAGTTCACCCTGGAAACGGTGGCCTGTTTGGGATGCTGCGCCATCGGGCCGGTCGTGGTCGTGGATGGGACCTACCACGCTCACACGACCATGGGCAAGGTCGATGCCATCCTCCGCAGGTACACGGTCAAAAAGAAGGGAAAAAAATGAGCGCCCACGACAAGATCACGTCCGTCGCCCAGCTGAAAAAGGTCCTCCGGGAGGAGGCCGCCCGGCGCAAGGCGGAAACCCGGCCGGTCCTGACCGTCTCGGCCGGGACCTGCGGCCTGGCCCGAGGATCCCAGAAGGTTATCGACGCCCTGAACGCCGTCATCCGGAAGGAGAAACTCGAGAACAAAGTCAAGGTCCGGGTCACCGGCTGCCACGGCTTCTGCGAGGCCGAGCCGAACATCATCCTTCAGCCGAGCGATATCTTCTACCAGAAGGTCGGCCCGGAAAAAGCGGCCGACATCATCCACAAGACCGTCCTGAAGAAAAAAGTCCTCGCCGATCTTCTTTACGTCGATCCGAACACCGGCGACAGGGCGCAGGGCGAGAACGACATTCCTTTTTATAAGAAACAGAAGCGTCTCGTCCTCGGCGACAACGCCCTGATCGATCCGACCGACATCCACGACTACTTCGCCATCGGCGGCTACAGTGCCCTGGCCAAGGTTCTCGGCGGGATGCCGCCCGAGAGCGTCATCGAGGCCGTCAAGACCTCGGGTCTCCGCGGCCGCGGCGGCGCGGGATTCCCGACCGGGACCAAATGGGAGCTCGCCCGCAAGTCCAGGGGCGACATCAAATACGTCATCTGCAACGCGGACGAAGGCGATCCGGGGGCCTACATGGACCGCAGCCTCCTCGAAGGCAACCCTCACCGGGTCTTGGAAGGCATGATCATCGGCGCCTATGCCATCGGCGCCGCCCGCGGCTACATGTACGTCCGCGACGAATATCCCCTCGCCGTAAAACATATCATCCAAGCCATCGAGCAGGCCCGCGAACACGGACTGCTGGGCGAGGACATCCTCGGTTCCGGATTCGCCTTCGACCTTCAGATCGCCAAGGGGGCGGGCGCCTTTGTCTGCGGAGAGGAGACCGCGCTCATCGCCTCCGTCGAAGGCCGGGTCGGCGAACCGCGCCAGCGGCCCCCGTTCCCCGCCCAAAAAGGGCTCTGGGGAAAGCCGACCAACATCAACAACGTCGAGACTTGGGGCAACGTCCCCCGCATCATCATCAAGGGCGGCCCCGCGTTCGCCAAGATCGGCACCGACAACAGCAAGGGCACCAAGATCTTTTCCCTCGTCGGCAAGATCAACAACACAGGACTCGTCGAGGTCCCCATGGGCATCAGCCTCCGGGAGATCATCTACGACATCGGCGGCGGTATTCCCGACAATAAGGCCTTCAAGGCCGTCCAAACGGGCGGCCCTTCGGGCGGATGCCTGCCGAAAGACCTGCTCGATCTCCCCATCGATTACCAGAGCCTGGCCCAGGCCGGGGCGATCATGGGCTCGGGCGGCATGATCATCATGGACGAATCCACGTGCATGGTCGACATCGCCAAGTACTTCCTGAACTTCCTCCGGTACGAATCCTGCGGCAAGTGCCTCTCCTGCCGGGAGGGGACGCAACGGATGTGGGAGATCGTCAAGAAGATCTCGGACGGCCGGGGCGAGGAAAGCGACCTGGATCTCCTCGAGGAGCTGGCCTACGCGGTCAAGGACAGCTCGATGTGCGGACTCGGCCAGACCGCGGCCAATCCCGTGCTGTCAACCCTGAAATACTTCCGCAAAGAGTACGAATATCATATCAAGAACAAGAAATGCGCGGCGCTCGTCTGCAAGGAGATCGTCTCCTCGCCGTGCCACTATATCTGCCCCATCGGCCAGGAGGCCTCGACCTACATCGCCCATGTCGCCCAGGGGAATTATCAAGAGGCCTTCAACATCATCATGAAGGACAATCCCCTGCCGTCCGTCTGCGCCCGGGTCTGCCATCATCCCTGCGAAAAGGTCTGCCGCGCCGGCGAGTCGGGCCAGCCCATTTCGATCCGGGCCATCAAGCGCTTCGTCATGGACTGGGCCGAAAAGAACGACGTCCGCTATGAACCGGAACCCGTGAAGCAGGGCCTGGAGAGGGTCGCCGTCATCGGTTCCGGACCGGCGGGTTTGACCGCAGCCTATTACCTGGCCCGCAAGGGTTTCTGCCCGACGATCTTTGAGGCCCTTCCCGTGGCCGGCGGCATGCTGAGCATCGGCATCCCCGACCACCGTCTCCCTCGCGCGGTCGTGGCCCGGGACATCGAGAAAATCGAAGCCGCCGGCGTCGAGATCCGGACGAACATGGTCTTGGGCAAGGACTTCACCCTCAACAAGCTGTTCAAGGACGGGTATAAGGCGGTGTTCTGCGCCACGGGAGCCGGCCAATCGCTGGCCATGGGCATCCCGGGCGAGGACGCCCGGGGGGTCCTCCATTCACTGGAGTATCTTCTGGATGTGAACCTCGGAAAAAAGGTGCAGATCGGCAGGCGGGTATGCATCGTGGGCGGAGGAAATTCGGCCATCGACGCCGCCCGCGCCGCCCTCCGCCAGAAGGGCTGCGAAAAAGTCGCGATCTTCTACCGCCGGACCAAGGCCGAGATGCCGGCCATCGCCGAGGAAGTGGACGCGGCCATCGAGGAAGGCGTCGAGATCCAGTTCCTGGTGGCCCCGGTCAAGGTCCTGACCAAGAACGGAAAAGTGTACGCCATCGAGTGCCAGCGAATGCGTCTTGGCGACAAGGACGCGAGCGGCCGGCGGAAGCCGATCCCGATCGAGGGCTCGAATTTCATTAACAAGCTGGATACGCTCATCCTGGCCATCAGCGAACGGCCCGACACCTCGTATATCGGCGAAGGCGATGAGGTCCAGCGCCACGGGGAGAACATCATCATCGACCCGGAACTGGCCACGACCACGCGCCCGGGCGTGTTCGCCGGCGGCGATGCCGTGACCGGGCCCAACACGGTCGTTGAGTCCATGGCCGCCGGGAAACTGGCCGCCGACAGCATCGAAAAATACATCCGCGGCCTGCCTGTGCAGCCCGACTATCGCCTCACCCGTCCGTCGGTCTTTGCCGGGCCGACCGAGATGACCCCCGAGGAAGCGGCCAAAGCCCGGCGGCCCCGAACGCCTCATCTGTCCCTCGCCCAGCGAAAGACAAGCTTCAGGGAAGTCGAGCTGGGCCTGACCGAGCGGATGGCCTGCCAGGAAGCCAGGCGCTGTCTCCGCTGCGATCTGGAGACCGAGGACGGCAAAAACTCGCTAGGAGCGAAGAAATGATCGAGCTGAAAATCAACGGATTGGAGGTCAAGGCCGAGGAGGGCTGGACGCTCCTCGAGGCCGCCCGGTTTTACGGCCTCGAGATCCCGACGCTCTGCCACAACGACGGGCTGAGCGAGTTCGGAGGGTGCCGGCTGTGCCTGGTCGAGATCGGCGAAGGCCCGCGGGCGAAGCTGGTCTCCTCCTGCACGTATCCGGTCGAAGAGGGACTCGTCGTCCACACCGACACGGCCCGGGTCATCAAGGCCCGGCGGATGATGATCGAGCTCATGCTCTCCACGGCGCCCGGTTCCAAGAAAATCCAGGACCTGGCCTCGAAGTTCGGCCTGACCCACCAGAGGTTCAAGCCTCGCAACGAGGAATGCGTCTATTGCGGCCTGTGCGTTCGGATCTGCAGCGAGCAGATGGACGCCCGGGCGATCGGCTTCCAGTACCGCGGCCACAACCGCAAGATCGGAACGCCGTTCGATGTCAAGTCCGAGGTCTGCCGGCTGTGCGGCGCGTGCATGTACATCTGTCCGGCCTGCGCGCTCCGCTGTCAGGGGCCGGCCGCGGACACGGACATTTGCAACGCCTGTCTGACCATGGAACCGACCTGTCTGGAGGAGTACGGCGAGCTGCAGTGCTGGATGTACGATGCCGGCCGGTGCGGGACGTGCGTCGAGGACAAGAAGAAGTAAGGCCATCCCCATGGCTCTCATCACCCCAGAATATAAGATTAACTAAAGGAGGTCATCATCATGTCTTTCACGAAACTCAATCGGAGCGCGGCGACTTTAACCAAGAACAGAACGGAAGGTTCGATCAGCCCCTTCAGCGGAATGTGCGTCACCTGCGTCGACGGCTGCATCGGGATGTGCGAAATCGGTAAATCCGCCTATCGCGCGGCTGAGGTCCTCTATCCCCAGCCTTTCGGCATCATCACCGCGGGGGCGGAAAAGGAATACCCCTACGACCTGTCCCACTTCAGCATCATGGGCACCGCAGCCGGCGCCCACGGCTGCGAGGCGGACAGCGACAAGGCGACGTTCGAGAAGGTCACGATCGAGCAGAAGATCGGCCGGGACAAATCGATCAAGCTCAAGGTCCCCTTCGTCCTCGGCGGCATGGGCTCGACCAACGTCGCCAAGCAGAACTGGGAAGGGCTGGCCGTCGGCGCGGCCATCTCCGGCACGATCCTGACGGTCGGCGAGAACGTCTGCGGCATGGACGATGATTCCGAGATCAAGAACGGCCGCGTCGTCCGGTCCAAGGACATGGAGATGCGGGTCGGCCTGTTCAAGAACTGGTACGACGGCTACGGCGCCGTCGTCGTCCAGGCCAACGTCGAGGACACGCGCCTGGGCGTCCAGGAATATGCCCTCAGCAAGCTGGGCGTCGAAGCCGTCGAGCTCAAGTGGGGTCAGGGGGCCAAGGACATCGGCGGCGAGGTCAAGATCAAGAGCCTCAAGAAAGCCCAGGAGCTCCGGAAGCGCGGCTACATCGTCCTGCCCGATCCCGAGGATCCGAACGTCATCGCCGCCTTCGAGAAGGGCAGTTTCAAGGAATTCGAGCGCCACTCCCGCCTGGGCATGGTCGAGGAAGAGAGCTTCATGAAGCGCGTCGAACAGCTCCGCAAAGCCGGGGCCAAGTATGTTTTCCTGAAAACGGGCGCCTACCGGCCGGCGGACCTGGCCCGCGCGGTCAAGTTCGCCTCCAAGGCCAAGATCGACATGCTGACCGTGGACGGCGCCGGCGGCGGGACGGGCATGAGCCCCTGGCGGATGATGAACGAGTGGGGCATCCCGGGCGTCGAGATCTGGTCGCTGACCTATAGGTACGCCCAGCAACTGACCAAACAGAACGAATACGTGCCCGACATCGTCTACGGCGGCGGGATCACCTTCGAGGACCAGATCTTCAAGGCCCTTGCCCTCGGCGCGCCCTTCGTCAAAGCCGTCGACATGGCCCGCAGCCCCCTGGCCGCGGCCATGGTCGGCAAAACCATCGGCAAGCGGATCGATGAAGGCCAGATCCCGGTCTATGTCGAGCGTTTCGGCAACTCCATCGAGGAGATCTTCGTCACGGCCCCCGAGCTCAAGAGGAAATACGGAAAGAGGTTCGCCGATCTCAAGCCGGGTGCGATCGGAGTTTACAGCTACTTCACGCGCCTGAGCCAGGGCCTGCGCCAGATGATGGCCGGCAACCGAAAGTTCGCCCTGAGCTACATCACCCGGGACGACATCGCCGCCCTGACCAAGCCCGCGGCCGAGATCAGCGGGATCTCCTACGTCCTCGACGTCGACAAGGACGAGGTCGCCAAGATCCTGAAAGGGTAACGGAGGGAAAAGCTAGGCGTACGCGATCCCGACGCCGAGCTCGCGCCGGAAGGATGCCGGGACGTCCGGCTCGGGGCACCAGGTCCGCGAAACCCGGATGTCGAGGACGGCGAATTCCCGCCGGGGAAGCGACAGCGCGACCTCGTGCCAGCCGGCGTCGCGGAACTCGACCGCCGTCTCGCCTCCGCCATCCACCGCGAACCGGACCGTAACCGGCGAGGCGGCGATGTCGGGGTGGTGGCAGACGGCCCGCAGGGCGAGGCTCGAGCGGCCGCGGACCGCGATCACGTCCCGGGCCTCACTCCGCGTCCAACGTGCCCAGACGTCCCCCCAGCGCTCCCATTCGTAGAATCCGTGCGGGAGCCCCGGCAGCGCGGCGATCCTCTTCGCCAGGCGGCGCGCCGCCCGTCCCGCGCCGAACGATCCCGCTTTCACGAAAACGAAGAACGACCGCCGCGGATACTCGAATGCCGCGTCGAAGCACTCATGGAGGACGTTCTCCACATCGCCGATCCGGCGCAGGCCCGCCTTCCGGAACGCCGCCTCCCACCAGGGGATCGTGGCGTGGGTGAGGTGGCCGAGGTGCGGCCGGCCGCGGTCGTCGAGGGGGATGTTCCGGAACGGGATGCCCACCGCCGCGTCGCGCCGCCATTCCTCGTATTGGAGGGGATAGAGCTCGGGGCCGAAGGCGTTGGGGCCATAGGCCGGGACGACGGTAAAGAGCACCCCGCCCGGCTCCAGGGCGCCCGCCAGGTTGGCGAGCATGTGCGGGACGCTCCCGGGCGGCACGTGCTCCAGGATATCGAGGGCGAGGACCAGGTCATACGACCGCTCCGGCGGGGCGAGGTCGAGGACGTCGCCCCAGCGCACCCAAGACTTAGCCGCGGGATGGGCATGGTCGACGCACCAGCGCGAGAAATCGAAGCCCTCGGCCTCGACGCCGAGACCGCGGAGCGCCTTCACCAGAAGCCCCAAGGCACACCCGGCCTCGAGCGCCCGCCGCGGCCCGAAGACGAGCGCCAGGAACGCGGCCGTGACGCGCTTGTCCTCGCCGTCGTCATAGATGATGGCGCTGTCGATGCCGCTCGCCGGCGGACGGTAATAGTCCGCGCCATAGAAATCGCCCTGGAGGTCATTGCGATAGAGCGCCGCGTAGTCCGGCGCGTCGGGCGTCATCGGGCCCCGACCCGGGGCGTCCGCGCTCATCGGAAGCTCCCCCTTGGACACGCCATCGAAAGTGAGAAATTCGCTCATCGTCCGCCGCCGGTGATTCATTATTCCTCAATCGTCTCCCTTTTTCAATACGGCGGCCACCTTGCCTCAACCCCCCGCCTATGCTATAAATACCGCGGATTTGCCATGAACGTCCTCTCCATCGCCTTGCAGCTGTTCGTCGTGCTCTTCGCGATCACGATCCATGAGGCGGCCCACGGCTGGGCGGCCTACCGGCTGGGGGACCCGACCGCCCACAACCTCGGCCGCATCTCCCTGAACCCCATCGTCCACATCGACCCCATCTTCACCATCCTGGTCCCCGTGCTGCTCGCCCTGACCGGATTGCCGGTGTTCGGCATGGCCAAGCCCGTCCCCTTCAACCCGCACAATCTCCGGAACCCCCGGCGGGACAACATCTGGATCTCGCTCGCCGGCCCCGCCGCGAACGGGCTGGCCGCCCTCGGCGCCTTCCTCCTCCTCCTCGTCCTCAAGTTCACCGTTCCGGGCGTCAACCGCTTTCTTGCGGTCCTCTGCCGGACATTCTTCAAGAGTCCGGAGATACTCCGGGCGGCCCTGCCCAAAGGGTTCTTCCCCTTCGAAGGCCTGGCCCTTGTCCTGTATTTCGTGGTTCTGATCAACATCTACCTGGCCGTGTTCAACCTCATCCCCGTCCCGCCGCTCGACGGCAGCGGGATCCTGATGGGGGTTCTGCCCGACCGGCTCGCCGACCGCTACGAGCGGCTCCGGCCCTACGGCTTTTTCATCGTGATGGCCCTCGTCCTGATGGGAGGGCTGACCATGATCGTCGCCCCGATCGAAATCTTTATCGACGTGATCCTCGGATGAGCCCCGACGCCCGGAAAATCGTCCTCAGCGGCATGCGGCCGACCGGACCGCTCCACCTCGGCAACCTGGTCGGGGCGCTCCGCAACTGGCTCCGGCTCCAGGACGTCTACCAGTGCTATTACACGATCGTCGGCTGGCACGCCCTGAGCTCGGAATACATGAACACCAAGGTCATCAAGGACAACGAGTTCCAGGTGGCCGTCGATTGGCTGAGCATCGGCCTCGACCCGGCGAAATGCGTCATCTTCCGCCAGTCCGAGGTCAAGGAGCATGCCGAGCTCCACCTCATCCTGTCCATGATCACGCCGCTCCCCTGGCTCGAGCGGGTCCCGACGTTCAAGGAAATGCAGCAGGAGATCCAGGACAAGGATCTCAACACGTACGGCTTTCTCGGATACCCCGTCCTCCAGGCCGCCGACATCGTCATCTACAAAGCCGACTTCGTGCCGGTCGGCGAGGACCAGGCCGCCCATCTCGAGCTGACGCGCGAGATCATCCGGCGCTTCAACCGGACGATCGGGCCGATTTTCCCCGAGCCCCAGACGCTGTTCACCGACGTGCCGCGGCTGGCCGGGACGGATGGCCGCAAAATGAGCAAGTCGTTCGGCAACGCGATCTACCTCAAGGACGCGCCGGAGGTCATCCGGCAGAAGATCCTGCCCATGGTCACCGACACGCGCCGGATGCGGCGGACCGATCCGGGCGAACCGAACGACTGCCCGGTGTTCACCCTCCACCGGGCCTTCGTCCCCCAGGCCAAGCGGGACGAGATCGCTCACGGCTGCCGGACGGCCGGCATCGGATGCCGCGAGTGCAAGCAGGTCGTGATCGACAGCCTCATCGCGGAGCTCGGCCCGTATCGGGAGCGGCGGGCGGAATTCGAGAAGAACCCCCGCCTCATCTGGGACATTCTCGAAGACGGCAACGCCAAGGCCCGCCGCGCCGCCCAGGCGACGATGGACGAGGTCCGGGCGGCGCTGGGATTCTGAAGGCGATGGCCAGCGAGAACGACCCGATCCCGAGCCCCGGGGAGCCCGCCCCCGCGGCGCCCGCGATCGAAGCCCCCGCTCGCGCCGAGGAGGGCTATCAGATCCGGCTCGACGTGTTCGAAGGGCCGCTCGACCTCCTCCTCTTTCTGATCAAGAAAAAGAAGATCGACATCCAGGACATTCCGATTGCGGTCATCACCCGGGAATACCTCGAATACCTCAGCCACAAGGAGCGGATCAACCTCGACCGCGAGGCCGAATTCCTCCTGATGGCCGCGCTCCTGATTTATATCAAGTCCCAGATCCTCCTGCCCCGCGAACAGCCGATCGAACCCGACATCGACCCGCGCAAGGAGCTGGTGGACCGCCTGGTTGATTACCAGCAGATCAAGGCGGCCGTCGGCGTCCTCCGCGAGCGGGAGGAGGAGCAGTCCCAGATCTGGCGGCGGGCGGCCCTGACCGCTCCGCTCCCCGAGGCGGACCTGGACCTCATCGAGGTCTCGCTCTACGACCTGGCCGAGTCCTTCTTCACGATGATGCAGCGGCGGCAGGACGACAACCTCAAGGTCATCCAGGGCAAGGAACTGTCCATGGGCGACAAGATGAACGAGATCGTGGCCATCCTGAAAGAGCGCGACTTCCTCGACTTCCTCGAATATCTCGGCTCGCACGACAGCCTGGAGGAGGCCCTCCTCGCCTTCTTCTGCCTCCTCGAGCTCATCAAGGCCCGGCTCGTGGTCGCCATTCAGGAGCAGCTCTTCCACACGATCAAGGTCTGGCTGAGAAAGGAAGCCCCCCTGGCGAAGGTGAACGAATGACGGAACAACTCCCCCGGATCCTCGAAGCGCTGATCTTCATTTCGGTCGAACCGCTGACTGCGGCCAAGATGGCCGAAGTCCTGCCCGAGATCCCGCCCGAGGAGATCGAGCAGGCCCTTCGCGACCTCGTGGCCCACTACGAAGCCTCCGACCGGGCCATCCGCATCATCCAGACGGCGGGCGGCTACGTCTTCTCGACCAAGCCCGAATTCGACCCGCCCGTCCGGAAGCTCCTCCAGATCGAACGGAAGAAAAAGCTCTCGGGCCAGGCCCTGGAGACGCTCTCCGCAGTGGCCTACCACCAGCCGGTCACCCAGGCCGAGATCGCCGCGATCCGGGGCGTCGACTCGAGCTACTCCCTGCACACCCTCCTCGAGAACAAGATCATCAAGATCGTCGGCCGGAAGGAGGCGCCGGGACGGCCCCTGCTCTACCGGACGACCGAGAAATTCCTGACGTACTTCGGATTGAACGCGATCGAAGACCTCCCCTCGGCCGAGGAGCTCAAGAAGCTCATGCAGGACGAGAGCGCATGATCCGTCCCAGCCGCGCGCTGGCCGCGGTCCTGGCCTTCGGCCTGGCCCTCTCCTGCCGGCCGCCGGCCGTCCCGACCGCCCCGCCGCCCGCTCCCCCCTCCGCGACGACCGGGTCGTCCGCGACAACCGGGTTGTCCGATCCTCACGCGCCCTACAATTATATCGGACGGAACGGCATGGTCGTGGCCGCCCATCCCCTCGCCGCCCAGGCGGGCCTCGACATGCTGAAGCGCGGAGGCAACGCCGTGGACGCGGCGGTCGCGACCGCCTTCGCCCTGAACGCGGCCGAGCCGTTCGCCTCGGGCATCGGCGGCGGCGGCTTCATGCTCATCTACCTGGCCAAGGACAAGAAGGTCACGGTCGTCAACTTCCGGGAGAAGGCGCCGGCCGCGGCGACGCCGACGATGTTCGCCGGCCTGGGCAAGGCCCAAACCGAATGGCGGCTGGAGCGGGGCACCGCCGTGGGGGTCCCCGGCATGCTCGCCGGCTGGAGCTACGCCCTCGGCAAGTACGGGACGAAGACCCTGGCCCAAGCGGCGGCCCGGGCGATCGAGATCGCCGAGCGGGGCTTCCCGGTGAGCGCCACGTTCAGCCAGATCAACAAGGACGAATACGAGAAGCTGGTCAAAAACTCGGGCGAATCGACCTGCTACCTGAACGGCGGGGTTCCGTACGAGCCCGGCGAGCTGTTCCGCAATCCGGAGCTGGCCGCAACGCTCCGCCGGATCGCCGCCCGCGGTATCGACGAATTCTACAGGGGCGACATCGCCCGCAAGATCGTGGCCGCCGTGCAGGCGAAGGGCGGCGGCCTGACCCTCGAGGACCTGGCCGCATACCGGCCGGCCGAGGTCGAACCCCTCCGCGGGACCTACAAGGGCGCCGACATCTACACCATCCCTCCCCCGGGCACGGGCGGACTGCACCTCCTCCAGCTGCTCTCCATCACGGAAGGCTGGCCCCTCAAGGACTGGGGGCAGAACAGCCCGGCCTACATCCATCACCTGGGCGAAGCTATGCGCTTCGTCTTCGTCGACAAAGAGCGCTACGACGCCGATCCCGACTTCGCGGCCCTGCCCCTTGCCCGGCTTTTGTCCAAGGACCACGCCCGCGAAATCCGGGAAAAAATATCGGCGGCCAAAACGGCCGGGGCCTACGCCTCGGGGGCCGCCGATGCCGTCCAGGACCGCAAGGAAAACACCACCCATGTCGGCGTGATCGACCGGGAGGGGAACATTGTCGCCCTGACCCAGTCGATCAACGAATTCTTCGGCGCCGGGATCGTCCCCGAGGGGACCGGGTTCCTGCTGAACGACCACATGGCCGATTTTTCGACCGATCCGGAATCGCCGAACGCCCCGAACCCCGGCCGCCGTCCGGCGAGCAACATGGGACCGATGATCCTCTTCAAGGACGGCGCACCGTTCCTCTCGCTCGGTTCGCCCGGCGGCACGCGCATCTTCCCCTCGCTCGCCCAGATCGTCCTCAACGTCCTCGAGTTCGGCCTGTCGCTCGACGAGGCGATCGAGGCTCCCCGCTTTTATACGGATTCGGCGAACGGCAAGGCCCGGCCGATCTCGGTCGAGCCCCGCATTCCCGGCGCCGTGCTCGAGCGGCTCGAGGCCCTGGGGAACCGGATCACGCTCAAAGAGGCCTACGATAAATATTTCGGAGGCGCACAGGGGATCATGGTCCTCCGGGGCGAAAAGATCCTCCTCGGCGGCGCCGATTCGCGGCGCGACGGCGTCGGCGCCGGATATTGAAAACAGACGGGAGCGTCCCATGAGAAAAAACGGTTTGATCGTCCTGAGCCTGATGATCGCGGCCGCCCTGCTCTCCGCGCAGGGCCCGGCGCCCGCCTTCGACCCTCCGCTCCTCATCACCTCGGCCGGCCAGAGCGCCGACGTCTCGCTCGCCTCGACCCTGGCCCGCAAGGCCGAGCTCGCGGCCACGCTGTCCAAGGCCGCGACCGGCCAGGACCTGGCCGGCCATAAGACGCTCGTCCTGGTGCTCGGGGCGAGCATGAAGGGCCTGGGCGCCGCCGGCTTCGACACCAACAAGGAAAAGGACCGCGTCCGCGGCCTCCTGGCCGAAGCGAAATCCCGGAACATCCCCGTCCTCTGCCTCCACCTCGGGGGCGAGCAGCGCCGGGGCGAGCTGACCGACGACATGATCCGGGAATTCCTTCCGTCCGCGAAGATGGCGATCGTCGTCGCCTCGGGCGACAAGGACGGCCTCTTCACCCGGCTCTGCCGGGAGAAGAACATCGTCCTAAAAACGGTCGACAAGACGCTGGATGCCGTCGAGCCGCTCCGGGCCGCGTTCCGGAAGTGATCGGCGGCGTCTCCGCGGTTCCATGCCCGAACCCCTGATCCTCCTGGTGATGGTCGGGGTGTTCGCCGCCTTGGCCGTCCTCGGGAAGCTCCCGCTCGGGGTATCCATCGCCTTGGCGGCCGTCGCGGGCGCGCTGGCCGGCGGCGAGGGACTCGCCCTCCGGCACCTGGTCGAGGGCGCATTCGGGTTCTTCGACATCATCCTGATCCTCGCCTCGGCCATGATCTTCATGAAGGTCCTCGAGGAATCCGGGATCCTCGACAGCCTGGTCGCCGCGATCCTGCGGACGTTCCACCGGAGCCGGACCGGGCTGCTTCTGACGGCCATGCTCCTCCTCATGGTCCCGGGCATGATCACCGGCTCCTCTCTCGCGGCCGTGCTGAGCACCGGCCCGCTCGTCGCCCCGGTCCTCCTGAAGCTCGGCCTGCCCCGGGCCCGGACGGCCGCGTTCGTGGCCATGGGCGCGGTGCTCGGGATGATCGCCCCGCCGGTGAACATCCTGGTCATGATCATGGGGGCGGGCGTGGACATGCCCTATGTCGGCCTGACCCTTCCGCTCCTCATCATCGCCGTTCCCGCGGCCGTCTTCGCCGCGCTGTGGATCGGGCGGAAGGCCGTCCGGCCGGTATCGGCGGACGAACTGAAAGACCTCCTGCCTCCCGGCGCGGCGGACCGCTTCGGGGTCCGGCGTTCCCTCCCGATCGCGCTCGTCCTGG
Source organism: Candidatus Aminicenantota bacterium (assembly GCA_017883285.1). Classification (GTDB taxonomy): domain Bacteria; phylum Acidobacteriota; class Aminicenantia; order Aminicenantales; family UBA4085; genus FEN-413. Next base: position 50,592 of record JADGNV010000058.1, read on the forward strand.
CCCTGATGATCGTCCAGAACCTCCGCCTGTCCGGCGTGCCCGACATCGGCCTGCCGGCCGTGTTCTTTGCGGGCAGCCTGGCCGGGACCGTCTGCGGCCGCCGGTTCCATTTCCTCCGAGCGACCCAGCGGGCCGTCGCCCAGGCCATGCCCATCCTCTCCATCCTGGCCGGCGTGGGCATGTTCATCCAGGTCATGACGCTCACCGGCGCCCGGGGGTGGGTGGTCCTCGCGTTCCTCTCCCTGCCGTCCGTGCTGCTTTACGCAGGCATCGCCGTCGGGATGCCCCTCTTCGGCGGCGTGTCCGCGTTCGGCTCGGCCTCCGTCCTGGGCGTGCCGTTCCTCCTGGCCCTCGTCAACCGGAACGCGCTGATCACCGCCGCCGCCCTCTCCGCTCTTGCGGGCCTCGGCGACCTCATGCCGCCCGCGGCCATGGCCGGCCGGTTCTCCGCGCAGGTCGCCGGCGAGAAGGGCCTCGGCCCGACGCTCCGGGCGTGCGCCGTGCCGGCCGGCGTCCTGCTCGTCTGGAGCCTCGCCGTGCTGCTCTCCTCGCCGGTCCTGGAGAGGATCCTCTGACCATGCGGTATATCTACCACCTCATCGTCCTCTATCTCACACTCCAGGCCGCCTGGTATCTGGTCCAGGAAAGGATATTCTGGAAACAGGCCGGCGCGGCGCTGGTCCTCGTCCTCCTCTTGTTGAGGCTGTTCCTGGTGAAATGAAGATGGGCGATCGAGCCGCATTCCGCCGCCGGCCGTCGACGGTCTTCTTCGCCGCGCTCGTCCTCGCCGCCTGTTTCTTTGCCGGGCGCGAATTTCGGACCATGCGCGCCCCGGATGCGATCTATCCGGGCCCCGGGTTGGCCGCCTCGCGCCTTCTGAGCGATTATTTCCCGCCGCTCAAAGGAACGCCGGGCGACACGCCCGTCTATGTCTTTGAAGGGAAGGCCCCGGGCGGCGCGGTCCTTATTCTCGGCGGAACCCATCCCAACGAACCGGCCGGATTCCTCACTGCGGTCCTGTTGGCCGAAACCATCCGGACCGTCCGGGGCAAGGTCATCATCGTCCCCCAGGCGAACGCCAGCGGCTTCACCCACAGCGATCCGCAGGA
>JADGNV010000004.1 GCA_017883285.1 Candidatus Aminicenantota bacterium
AAACTGGTAGTATGCGGGGAGGGCGTTTTCAAGGCCCTGGGCGAAGACCGAGAGCTGCGAGGGCGGGCGGAAGCCCTTGATGGTCACGCGGCCGGCCATCAGGTCCTGGATCTTGAGACCGCTCTGGGCCTCGTCGGCCAGGCGTACCTGCTCGTTGTAATCTTTCAGGCGCTTGGCGTACTGGGCGTTGTTGACGGACATGCCCAGCGGGATGAGGACGACACAGATCAGAGCGAACAGGGGGAAGCGGTAGCTGTGGATGTTCTCCAGCAGCTCCTTGCGGAGAATGGTTTTCAGCATGGCGGACTCCGGAGTGCGAGGCAGCGGTGGCGGCGCGCTGAGGCGGGTGCGAGGGCGCCCGTCTCAGGCCGTCAGCGGCTCGGACTTCATGTAGTCGATGTAGATCTTGACCAGGTCCTCGTATTGGAGCTCTTCGCGCGTCCGCTCCATGACCAGCCGGCCTTCCTTCATGATGCCGACCCGGTCGCCGATATCCTTGGCCCGGAAGATGTCGTGGGTCGACATAAGGATGGCCTTGCCCTCGCCCTTGAGCTCGGCCAAGGTCTCCTGGAACTCCTCGGCGGCCTTGGGGTCGAGGCCCGAGGTCGGCTCGTCGAGCAGGATCCCGGAGGCGTCCTTGATGATGGCGATCGAGATCCCGAGCTTCTGGCGCATCCCCTTGGAATACGTCTTAACCCGCTGCTCGAAGGCCTTCTCCTGGAGCGAGACCCGGCGCATGACCTGGTAGTACTGCTCCTTGGTCAGGTTCGGCTTGCCGCCCAGCTTGGCGAAGAAGTCGAGGTTCTGGCGGGCGGTGAAGTTGCCGTAGAGCATGACGTTTTCCGAGACGAAGGCGACGTGCTTTTTCGCCTCGAGCGGGTCCTTGTTGACGTCGATCCCCTGGATGTAGCACGTGCCGGTCGTCGGCGGGATGAAGTTCAGGAAGAGGTTGATCGTCGTCGTCTTTCCGGCGCCGTTTGCGCCGAGCAGGCAGTACACTTCCCCCGCCCGGACCTCCAGGTTGAGGTGGTCGAGGGCCAGGACGCCGTCCTCGTAGCGCTTGGACAGGTCGTCCGCCTTGAGAATGGGATTGGGATTAGACATGGATTCCTCCTGTTCGTCCTTATTTTAAAAAAAGGAAGTGTCGTTGCGAGGAGCGCCGCGTTTGCGGCGAGACGAAGCAATCTCCCTCCGGTCGGAGGGGGTTGCCACGTCCTCGTGCCAGAGCACGAGGGCTCGCAACGACATCTATACTTCTCATCTCCTGGTCAATTTGATGCCGAAGACGACGATCCCGACGAGAAGCCCGACGAGGAGCAGCACCAGCAGCCCGATCCCGATGAAGTTCGTCTTGGCCGCCACGTGGACCCGGACGATCTTGTCCTCGGACTCGACCTTCCGGTTGTCGGCGCTGCATTCGGTCTTGATCTTCGGCTCGTAGTCGCCGACGGCGACATCCGCCGGCGGCTGGAACTTGATCGTCACGACCTGCTCTTTATTCTGCTCGAGCGAGGTGATCAGATCGGGCGAGATCTCGGCCCGCCAGTTGAGCGGCAGGTCGCCGAAGACCCGGATGTTGTTGAGCTTCCGCGTCCCAGCGTTCTTGACCCGGACTTCCATCTGGACGCTCTCCCCCACCTTGATCTCATGGTAGAGGTTCACGGCCTGGACTTCGATCTTGCCTACGCCGCGCGGCACGAGCACCAATCTCACGCTGCCCGCCCTCATGGCGTCGATTTCCTTGGGGCCGATGACCGGGTTCTTGGCGAGCATTTCCTGGAGCACGGAGCCGCGCTCGGCCTCGAGCGTCAGGACGTAGAGCTCGAGCGGCTTGTCGATCACGACCTGGGCGTCGGCGTTCTTCGGGAGGAAGAGCTTGAGCTGGAGCTTCATGCTGGTGACGCCCTCGCTGAACTTGATCTGGGAGAGGCGGGCCGACGTCGTCGGGTCGGAGAACTCATAGTTGATCGCGTGGGGGAGGTTCACGACGTCGAGCTTGAAGACGTTGGCTTCGCCCGAGAACTTTTCGAGCGACAGGTCATAGGTCGCCGTGCTCTCAAGATCCGCCTCCTGCGAGAACTGGGCCGAATTGATGGTCACGATGTTGGCGCTCACGCCCTTCTGGAGGTAGACGGACGTCGTCTCGGTCTTCCCCGAATAGAAGACGCTGACCTCGAGGTTCTCCACGTCCTTGAGAAGCTGGAAGGTCACGTCCTTCTCCGTTTCAAGCGGCAGGCTGGCGATGCCCTTCTCGTACGGGTCGGAGACGATCTTGGCCTCCGACTTCAGCGTGACCGAGACGTCCTTAAGCTCCTTCATGAAATCGAGGGGGAACAGATCGTCGGCCTTGATGTTCAGGTTCTCGAGCTGCTTGAGCTCCTTGGACGAGTAGCGCAGAGTGACGCGGACGAATTTCTTCCCGCCCGCGTCCTGGAACTTGACGGCGCTCGCGACCGAGATGCGGGCCTCGCTGCCCATGAAGTTGATCAGGGCCTGCTGGAAGTCAACCTGGGCCTGCAGGTAGGACGTCTGAACCATGGCGAATTCCTGTTCGGAGGTCAGGCCCTGTTCCTTGAGCTTGAGCGAGCGGTCGAAGTCGCCTTTGGTTTTCTCTTTCTGGAGCTGGGCCTTCTTGAGCGTCAGGAGCTTCATCGTCTGGGACTGGCCTTCGGCGCCGGCCTGCGCGGGGGGCGCCATCGCCGCGGCCCATTGCGCCGCCAACCCGAAGATCGCCAGCGCGCACACCGCGACCGCAAAGAATCTCTTCATCGTCGTCTTCATCGTCATATCCTTTCTCATCTCGCTTCCCGCCTTTCTCACTTCGCCGCGTCGGCGGCATCCGTCAGGCGGATGTTCCGCTTGTCGAGGCTGACCCCCGTCGCTTTATCCAAGAGCGAGAGCGACAGAGTGTAATCGATCATGGCCCGCAGCTCATTCGTCCGGGCAAAGGACAGATCTCTTTGGTAATTCAACACGAAGAAGTTGTTGCTCAGGCCGACCTTGAGCTTTGCCTCCTCGGCCTCGAGCTTCTGCTCGGCGAGCTCGCGGGCCTCGCGCCTGGCGCCGACCCGCTCATAGTTCGTCTCCACGGCCCGCACCGCCGACCGCACCTCCAAATACGCCTTCTGCTCGGTCTGCTTCATCAGGAGGAGCTGCTGCTCGAGCATCGCCTTGGCCGAGCTCACCGCCGCCCGGGTGAAGATCGAGCTCAAGGGCACGGTCAGTTGCAATTGGATCGTCCAGTTGTTGTATTTGAAGCCAAAGGCGTCCTTGAGCGCCTGCGACGCCCCGCCCGGCACCAGGCCCAGGATGACGCCGGTCAAGAGGTTGTTGTCCTGGTAAATGATCCGGTCGCCCGACAGGCCCGGGCTCATGTATTGGGCCGTGAGGTCGAGCTGGGGCAGGGTCTGGTTCTTGGCGTAGGAATAGTCGAGCTCTTTGTTGCGGATCCCGAGCGCGGACGACTGGAGGTCGGGCCGGTTTTTGAGGGCCGTGGCCAGCTCTTCGTCGAGGCTGACCGCCCGCTTGGCGAAGCCGGGCGTATCGGCCGGGAGGAAGTCGGCCAGGTCCTTGTCGAGCGGCGCGTTGATGAGGCCCCGCAGCGTGTCGGCCGCGTCTTTGACGGACATCTCGGCCTGAAGGATATCGGCCTTGATCGACGATACCTCGGCCTGGGAGCTCAGGATCTCCTTGGGGGCCAGAGTGCCGATGGCGATCTCCTTGCGGCTCTTGTCGAGCAGGGCCTCGGCCCGCGCGAGCGACTGGCGCTGGACCTTGAGCGATTCGATCATGAAGACGTAGTTCCAGTAGGCCTGCTCGACCGAATAGACCGTGTCGAGCAGGGTGCTCTTGAGCGTATTCTCGGCGATGTCCTTGCTGTTGTGGGCGACCAGGATCTCGCGCCGGCTGGTCTGCCAGCCGAAGTTCTTGAGCAAGGGCTGGTTCAGGGAGAACGATAGCGTGCCATCGTAGCGTGGATTGATCGTCGAGAAGCGGCTGTTGGTGTCGTATTTGTCGGCGTTGATCGAGACCGAGAAGTTTCCGCCGAGCGGGGCTTGCTGGGTGATGCTGGCGGATCCATACAGGGACTTCGACGTCATGATGTCGCTCGCGTCCATCCACGAATACGAAGCCGAGTTCTGGTCCTGCTTGGTGGCCCGGAAGGAGAGCGAGGGGATGAACTTCTCGCCCGCCTGGGTCAGGGCGATATCGGCCTCCCGGTAGCTGTAGACCTGGACTGCAACACCGAGGTTGCGCCGGACCGCCTGGACGACGCAGTCCTCGAGGGTCAGGGAGGAGGGTTTTGGGGGGGGGGCAGGGATTTGCGTTGAGCCCGGCGCAGTGACTTGATCCGCCCGCAGGCCGGCCAAGGCCAGCACGGCCGCCAGGGTGGGGACTAGAATTCTTCGTATCCGTTTCGTCATAGTCGTTCTCCGGATGCAGGAAATCTCACTTCGCCGTCTTTAGTGCATCTTTCGTGCCAAGGGCGGCCTCGTTGGACGTCTCCCGCCCCCGGTTTCGGGGAAACGGAGAGGCGCACCCTGACGGGGCCTGGAAACGCGGAAATACTCTCCGCCCGTTCGGCGTCCAATATTTCCGTTTACGGGCAAGGGATTACCTGTTTTGGGAAACCGGATACCCACCGGGCGGCCGGGCTGGAGGCTGGTCCGCCTTGGAGTTACTTGGCATGGAGATTGCATTGATGATGGGACGGCGGACGGGCCCTGCCGCCGCGTACTCGCCCGTGGGTATATGCTACGGACGAGTACGGCGGAAGTGGGCCCCCGGGCAATGCCCGGGGCCCCGACCGCTCAGGAGTTCCGGACATGGTCTTTCAGATCGCTAAAAAAGAATTCCATAACAACTTGCTCTCGGCCCGGTTCGTCATCGGATTCCTCTTGTGTCTCGTTTTGATCCCGTTCAGCATCCTCATCAGCGTCTCCGACTACCGCGATCAATCCGCCCTTTACCGCCAGGACCGGGATGCCGCCGACAAGGCGACGAAAGAGGTTTACGTCTATTCCGGCCTGCGGCCGACGATCGTTTTTCCCCCCGAGCCGCTGAGCGTTTTCAGCCGCGGTATCCGGGCCCAGGTAGGAAACCGGGTGAAGATTCTCCTCGGAGAGAAGCCCCTGTTGACCGAAGGAAAGGCGGCGGTCCGCGACAATCCGTTCCTGGCCGCGTTTTTTTCGGTCGATTTCGTGGACATCGCCGCGATCATCTTCTCGCTCCTGGCGCTCCTCTTCGGCTACGACGCCTTCAGCCGGGAGAAGGAAAGCGGCACCCTGAAGCTGCAGATGGCCAACTCGCTCGGCCGCTCGGAGGTCCTCGCCGGCAAGGTCGTGGGGATTCTGCTGACGCTTTTGCCGATCCTCGTCTTCTGTTTCCTCCTCAGCGCCATCCTTATCCTTACCTCGGGGAACACGAGCTTCACCGGGCTGGAATGGGGCCGCATCGCTCTCCTCTTCGGGGCCAGCCTGGTCTATCTCGCGGTTTTCGTTTTCATCGGCCTTTTCATTTCCGCGCGTTCCCGGACGTCGGTCACCAGCCTCGTGGTCTGCCTCTTCGTCTGGGTCTTCTCCGTCTTCATCGTCCCCAATCTCGCCGCCTACGCGGCCGAAAGCTTCGTCGGGGTACCCTCGCGGGAAAATCTGACCCGGGTGTTGGAGGACTTGGACAAGGAGCGGGATCGCTGGCTCAAGGAACGCCGAAAGGCTTTGCCCGAGTCGGACTGGAATATCAGTTGGCGCATGAGCAGTGCGCAAGATGGATACATGGAAACGTACGGGTGCTCTAAATCGAAATTCGAGCAGGAGCGGCAGGTCTCGATGATCAAAGGTCCCCTCCTGATCGACTATGCCGACAAAAAATGGGCCGCCCAGAAATCCTACCTGGACGGCCTCGTCCATCAATCGCGGGTCGCGGAAGGGATCGCCATGGCTTCTCCCGCCGGAGTTTTCCGTCTCATCGCCTCGGCCATCTGCGCCACCGACGTGCGGTCGCACGAAAGGGACCTGGACAAGGCCCGCCAATACCGCGAAACGTTCATCCGGTATTTCCAGGGCAAGAACATTTTCGCCTCCTTCCGCTACATCACGCCCACCCCGCCCGAAGCGATGCTCACGGGCGACCGGCTCGTGGAAAAACGGAGCGGGGGCCAGTTCAAAACCGTCCGGGAATACGACGATTGGGCCGGAAAACAGAAGGATTTCCGGGCCCGTTGGCAGGCCCTGCAAAAGGTCAAGCTCCGGTATGATGATCCAAACGACTTCTCCTTCCTCGACGTTTCCGACATGCCCCTGTTTCCCGACCGGGCGGACTCTCTGTTTTCCGGCCTGGCCGGGACCATCCCCAGGATCGGCCTGCTCTTCGTCGAGATCATCCTCCTGTTTTATCTGGGCTATGTCGCGTTCATCCGGTACGATGTCAGGTGAGCCATGCTGAAAACCATCCTCAAGCGCGAAATCCAGCATAACCTCTACAGCCTGAGGTTCATTCTGTCCCTCGTCCTCGTGCTCGGCGTCTTCGTGGCCGGAACTTTCTCCTTCACCCAGGGCCACCTCAGCGCCCTGGCCAACTATCGCCAGGCCGAGACCCAATTCCAATCCGCCATGAAGGCGCAGGCCGAGAAAAGCGCAAGCGATCTGGCCGTCACCCGCCGCACCTATCCCCTGCGGCCAAGGGACAACGCCTTCATCGCCGACGGCAAGGAAAAGTACCTGCCCAACGGCGTCGTCTTCAGCGCCTGGAACGTCTTCGGGGTCCCCAACAAGAACACCAGCGCCAATCCGCTCCTGAACGCCTTCGAGGAATTGAACTGGTCCTATATCGTGGCCATGATCCTGAGCTTCATCGCCCTGCTGTTCACATTCGACGCAATCTCCGGCGAGAAGGAGGACAAGACGCTGGCCCTGGCCCTGGCCAATTCCGTGTCCCGGGGGACTCTCCTTTTCGGGAAATACCTGAGCGCCATCTTCACGTTTCTGGCCATCGTCGTCCCGGGCATCATCCTCAGCCTCCTCATCGTTCTACTCTCGGGCGGGATCCCCCTGACGTCCGCGGTCCTCTTCGAGACCGCGGGCTTCATCGTCGTCGCCGCCCTGATGGCGGCCGTCCTGGCTGCGATCGGCCTTTTCTGTTCGGTGGCGGCCCGCAATTCCAGCGTCAGCCTGCTCCTGGCCCTTACGTTCTGGCTGCTCTTTGCCGTCGTCATCCCCAACTCCAGCGCGTTCCTGGCCAAGAACGTCTTTCCCATCGAAAAATCGGAATCCGTCTCGGCCCGGGTGGCGCGGGCCCTCGGCGACCTGAGCAAGGCCGCGCCCCCGGGAAGCTGGATGATGATGAGCGGCAACCCCTTCCTGCCCCAGCACGAATTGCGGGCCAATCTCCAGCGCAAACGAATGGACGCCGAAAAATCCATCCGCGATCCTTACTATCAGAGCATGTTCCGGCAGTTCGAGCGGACGCGCTCCTTGACGGCCGCTTCGCCCGTGATGCTCTTCCATTTCCTGGCGGAAGCCGTGGCCGGCGGAGGCTATCCCCGGTTTCGCAAGGTCTGGGACGATTTTCACGTCTACCAAGGTCAATTCCTGGCCTTTTTCAAGGCTATCGACGCCGGCGATCCCAAGAGCCCGCATTGGTACAATCCCAACGAGGACGTCTCCACGACGCGCCTTCCGGTCGCCTTCGCCACGGTCCCCCAGTTCGTCGAGAAGCCGATGACGTTCGCCGAGCGGCTCAAGCCGGCTCTGCCCTTCCTGATCGCCATCGCGGCCTACGCCTGCCTGACTTTCCTTCTGAGCTTCTTCCTGTTCGTCCGCTATGACGTGCGGTAACGGGATTCGCGTACAAAGGCCAATTTAGTGATTGGCATGACGCTAGCGCTCTCCCTGATAATGGGAAGCGTAGATATCCAAGACCTCGCGAATCATCTGTTGGTAGGATTTCTTTTGCTTATTCGCTTCTTTTTTAAAGAAATCCACGCTCTTTTTTTTCAATTCAATCGTCACTTTGATCTTGTCCTCTTTGAGGACTAACAGCTCAGGCGGGGGCAGAAAATCTTTTATTCTGACTAATCTCCCCATCGGCTCATCGGTATACTCGATTTTCTTTTTCATAGAACTTTCTTCCTTTGCGCCAGAGTCCTGCTCCGATAATACGGATAATGCCTTCCCGACTAGTAAACCGGACCGTCATGACTTCTTCATCGACACGGCCCAGACAAAAGGATCTTTCTTCATCCTGGCTATGCGCATGATCTCGAGTAATGATGCGCTTCGGATCGAAGAAAGCCCGTTGAGCCGAACCGAACGAAACCCCATGTTTCTCCTGGTTCTCGGTATCTTTGGCCTCATCCCAGTCAAAATGAATTATCTCGTCTGACATTATATAGCACAGATTCCCCATGATAGCAATATATTTGTATGTATTTATATATGGCTTTCAGAAAGGCTCCTTGATATCTTAGGGCCGCTAAGAACAGACGTACTCAAGTGGCCCTAAATGTCATCCCGAGCGAAGCGAGGGATCCCCTCTTCTAGGCAGGAGGCTCTTCGGCTTCCATCAGAGGAGATCCCTCGCAAAGCCTCGGGATGACACCTAAAGTGCGACGGATGCCTTCTAATTCGATATTGCCGGCTTCTGGCCTCCCACGAACGGATTCAGGACATTGGCCAGAGCTATCAAGATCAAACAGCCGATGACGTTGAACCATAGATACGGGATCGGCGTGAAAAAATAGCAGGCTAAGACGGTTAGCTCGGCGACGATCGCCGCGATAAACGTCGCGTTCCCGCCGACTTTCTTGAAATAGAAGGCGACGAGGAAGATTCCGAGGATCGTGCCGTAAAAAAGCGATCCCAGGATGTTCACGGCTTCGATCAGGGAGCCGAGATGGTTCGCGAACTGGGCGAAGGCGATGGCGTAGAGCCCCCAGAAGACGGTCGCCATTTTGGAAGCCCGGAGATAGTGCCGCTCCGGGGCGTTCTTCCGGATCATCCGCTTGTAGATATCGAGCACGGTCACCGAGGCCAGGGCGTTGAGCTCGGCGGAGGAGGCCGACATCGAAGCCGAAAGGATCGCGGCCAGGATGAGCCCCACCAGCCCCGCCGGCAGATAGGTGGTCACGAAATTCAGAAAAATGTAGTTGGTATCGTTCGTTTCGGCCAGGGGATTCCTTTTCTTGATGAGGTCGATGGTCTCGCGCCGTAAAGCGAGCTCGGATTCTCTCGCCGTCCCGACCTCGCCCATCGCCCCTTCGAGGTCCGCTTCGTTCCGTGCGTCGACCGCGGCCAGCATCTTCCTGAGGGATTCCTCTTTCCCCGCGTGGACGCTTTCGAACTTCGATTCCACCCCGGCGTACGCCTCCGCATAAGGGCTGCTTTTCAAAGCCCTCGTCTCGACCGGATTGAAGAAGAGCGGCGGCGTGACGAACTGATAGAAGACAAAGACCATAGCCCCAATGAACAGGATGATGAGCTGCATGGGGACTTTCAGCACGCCATTCGCCAAAAGCCCGGCCCGGATCTGGGAGACCGACCGGCCGGACAGGTAGCGCTGGACCTGCGACTGGTCCGTCCCGAAGTAGGAGAGGGCGACGAAGGCCCCGCCGATGAGGCCCGACCAGATGTTGTAGCGGTCCTTCCAGTCGAAGGCCAGGTTCACGATGTTAAGGCGCCCGAGCTTGTCGGCGACGCTCACGGCTCGTCCCACTGAAATATCGGCCGGCAGATACCGAAAGATCATGTAGAGGGCCGCCCCCATGCCCACCGAGATGATCGTCATCTGCAGGATCTGCGTTTTCTGGACCGCCTGCGTCCCGCCGACCGTCGTGTAGACGATGACCAGACCTCCGGTCATGAAGATCGTCAGCCGGAAATCCCAGCCGAGGATGACCGAAATGACCAGGGCCGGAGCGAGGATCGTGAAGCCGGCCGCGAGACCGCGCTGGATGAGGAAAAGGATGCTCCCCAGCGCGCGGTTCTTCAGGTCGAAGCGCTGCTCCAGGAATTCGTAGGCAGTGTAGACCTTGAGCCGATGGAAGATCGGGACGAAGGTGACGGACAGGACGACCATGGCGATCGGCAGCCCGAAATAGAACTGGACGAACCGCATCCCGTCCACATACGCCTGTCCCGGAGTGGAGAGGAAGGTGACGGCGCTGGCCTGGGTGGCCATGACCGAGATCGTGATGGCGTACCAGGGCGTGGATTTGTCGGCCAGGAAATAGCCCTGCATGTCCTTCTGGCCGCGCGTCCGCCAGATGCCGTAGGCGGCCACGAACAGGAGGAAGGAGCTCAGGACGATCCAGTCCAGCGAACCCATGGGCTAAGCGCTCACGAGATCTCGGTAAAAGGTTTCGTATTGGGGGATGATGCGGGCGGCATCGAAAAATTGCCCGGCCCGCCGCCGGGCTTGCGCCTTTAAGCGCTCATACGCGGCCGGGTCGCCCATGATTTCGACGGCTTTGGCGGCCATGGCCTCGAAATCGCCGACGGGAAACAGGAACCCCGTTTCGCCCTGGATGACGACCTCGGGCAAGCCCCCGACGTCGGCGGCGATCACGGGGACCCCGCAGTTCATGGCTTCGAGGGCGGTCAGGCCGAAGCTCTCCTGCTCGCTCGGCAGGAGAAACAGGTCGGCGCAGAAAAACAGGGGCTCCAGCTGGTCCTGCTCCCCGAGGAAATGGACGTCGGTACCGAGGTTCATCGCGGCCGTCATCTGTTGGACCATCGGCCGGTCGGGCCCGTCTCCGACGAGCAGGAGCTTGGCCGGGATCCGGTCGCGGACCCGGGCGAATATCCGGACGACGTCCGCGACCCTCTTGACCGGCCGGAAATTGGAGGCGTGCATCAGGATCGCCTCCCCGTTCGGGGCGAACGCGTCCCGGGAGCACAGACCGCGGTTCTGATCCGGCCGGCCGGGGTCGATGAAATTATGGATGACCCGAATCTCGCGCCGGATGTCGAATTCCTCGATCGTCCGGTTCTTCAGATAGGTCGAAACCGCCGTCACCCCGTCCGACTGCTCGATCGCGAACTTGACGACCCGTCGATACGACGGATTGGCCCCGACCAAGGTAATATCCGTGCCGTGGAGCGTCGTGAGTGTCTTCAGCCGCTTCGAATTGAAGATCTGCTTGGCGAGGTAGGCGCTGACCGCGTGGGGCACCGCGTAATGGGCGTGAACGATTTCGAGGCCCTGCCGCTCCGCCAGATCCACCAGCTTGGCGGCCAAGCCCAGCTCATAAGAGGGGGACTTGAACAAAGGATAAGCGGCCGCTTCGACTTCATGGATGAAGATGTTCTGGTGGAACGTCCGGAGTCTGAAAGGCGGCGCGTAGCTGACGATGTGGATGATGTGGCCTTTCCGGGCCAGGCCGATCGCCAATTCCGAGGCCACGACGCCGCTGCCCCCGTGAGTCGGATAGCAGACGATGCCGATGTTCATCCGATCGTCCTTCCCCGCCCCCCGCAGAGGCGGCCGGCCGGCCCGGCGGGCGTCAACTCGGGCGTCATGGATTTATCCCCAGGGCCCCCGGGCCGAAGAAGTCGGCCGGATCGTCCACCGCCAGGGGTTCGCGGACGACGAAGGGCTCCCCGTATTTCGCCCCTATCCGGCTCCCCCACCGTCTGTCCCTGATCTCGATCGCGTCCAGGAATTCGGGGCGGCTGAGCATCGTTTCCGCTTCCGCGGTTTCGGGCGCGGGACCCGGTGGCGCGTCTTCCTCCTCGGGGCGATGATGGAACTGGGATTGATAGGCGAGGACCGCGCTCATCTTCCGGTCGTGGTAGGCGGATATGTCGACGATGAAGGACGGTGAGAATTCGTAGCGGCTCTGGTAATAGAGGACGCGAAACGGCCGGAAGGGCTCCTGCCCCGTCTCGATCTTGCGGAGGCCGGCGAGGTAGGCCGATTCGCGCACCAGGCGCGAGGCCTGCTCGTGGTCCGGGTGGCGCTCGACCCAGTACGGGGCGAAGACGATCCTCGGCCGGTGGGCGCGGATGACGGCGATGACTTTGAGCTTATTCTCCCAGGTCGCCTCGAGGCGCGCGTCGGGGATGTCGAGCATCTCGTGCGCCGAAAGACCCATGATTTCGGCCGCGCGGTCGAACTCCCGGGCCCGGATCTCGGGCCCGCCCCGCGTGCCCATCTCCCCCCGGGTCAGGGCGACGGCGCCCGTCCGGTGGCCCAGCGCGCCCAATTTGATCAGCGTCCCGCCGCAGGAAAGCTCCACGTCGTCGGCGTGCGCTCCGAAAGCCAAGGCGTCCAGGTTCACGTCGGTCTCCTTGAAGGCGGGGAGAGCGTCATATCTCCACCACCCGATGATCGAAAGCGTCGATCTCGACCGCCCGGTCGAGAGTGTCCATAAAGGCGGGGCCGTATTTCAGAAGATAGGGTACGATGTTGAACACCCTCTCCTGGAGGATCCGGTTGGGGAAGAGCGTGTCCACGGCCGTGCCGAGCTGCCGGACCGAGATCTCGTTCCGCTTCTTCACCGCCGCCAGGATCTTCTTCTCCAGGAAGTCCCACTGCAGGTCCATTTTTCCCCGGGCGAGGTCCGTGGAATTCTTCAGGGTCGGCTCGAAGGCCGCGATCTCCGCCGCCAGGGCGCCGAAATCCCCGGCCTGATGCGACCGGGCGAGCTCGAGCGCCGCGGACAGGGATTCGGGGAGCCCCTCTTCCGCCACGGCGGAGATGATCCGGTCCGCCTTCGACCAGATGTCGGTCACGCCCAGGCCGTATTTCCTCAGGATGTGATCGACGTTCTTTTCGACGAGCGTGAAGGTTTTGCGGGGATAAATCACGGGCATCGGCAGCCCGAAGCGCTCATAGACGCCCTTCATCTGGGCGAAATAAGCGATTTCGCCCGGTCCGGCGACGTAGGCCACGGTCGGCAGGAGAGCGTCCTGGAGAATGGGGCGGAGGAGAACATTCGGGCTGAACAGGAACGGCTTATCGTCGGCCAGGGCCAGAAGCTCCTCTTTCGGAAACGCCCGGGGAGGATCTTTGATCTCGAATCCCAAGTCGGTCTGCTGGATGGCTCGACGTCCGTGTTCGGCATAAAAAACGTTGAGGATCCGTTCATGCAGATGGACCTGTTCGCCGTAGCCGGCCTGCCGCAGCTTTTGGGACGTCTCCAGGGCGGCCTGGGTCGAGGGGGAATCCTCGGCGATCTCCCGGCGGAAGACCTCTTTTCCCAGGGCTCTGAGCCGGGGATGGGCGGCGTCGATGAAGACCAGCCCCGACGAGGCGAACAAGCCGGTCATCCAGCGAGCGAACGCCTCGACCATCGACCGGCCGGGCCGGTAGGCGTCGCGCAGGGAGGAGACGATTCCCGCCTTGAATTCGGAGTCGCGGGTCAGATCCTCGAGCCGCCGGAGGCAATCCTCGATTTCGGGCGGGAGGATCATGCCCGAAGCCGGGATCTAGGATTCGAGGGACGGCATCGGGCAGCGGATCTCTTCGAACCGGCGGTCCTTGTCCAGGAGGAGGATGTGGTCGATCTCGGCCAGGTCGTGATCGTCCGAAGCGAGCCAGAAGACCGGCACGAACGCCCCGGGACCGCGCCGGTCGAGCCGCTCGGCCAGCTTGATCGCGGTCAGGGCCTTATAGATCGTGTAGAGCGGCCCCGAAAAGAGCCCGACCTGCTGGCCGGTCACGACGGCCGAAGACCGGTCCTCCGCAAGCTTCCGGATATTCGCGAGCGTCTTTTCCCCGCATCCGTAGCTTCGATTCTGTTCGGCCAGGACATCGGCGAGGGCGGCGCGCGGAAGGGGGCGGGAGCTCACACGTTCCGCGAGTCCCTCGAACGCGGCGGGATCTCGGAAATCGCCGCCGAAGAACGCGGCGACGCGCGCGTATTCGTCGAAATAATCGCGGACCAGGGGCGCGAGCCGCGGCAGGTCCCTGATCGCGATCGTCATTATTATTTGAGCGCCTGTCCGGCCTCGTTCTTGCCGCTCGTCCGCGGTCCGGCGTATTTCCCGGCCGAGACCAGGTTGGCGAAGATCCGGTACGCGCCCGGCACGCCGTCGGGCAGCTGGCGGAACCAGGCCAGGGCGGTGAAGACGAACGCGCCCTTTCCGTAGCGGGTATATAGCAGGCCGCCCTTCCGGTCGGGCTCGCCGGGGTCGTGCGAGGCGAGCGGCGCCTCGTATCTCTCGTCCCACTGGGACGCGTAGTTCAGGCCCCGCTCCTGGACCCAGCCGTCGAAATCGCGGGCCGTGATCTTGTTGGGGAAATTGAGGAGGAGATGGTCCGGGAGAAGGAAGGTCACGGGCGCGGTCTCCACGTCCACCCGGTCGCGCCCGATGGTCAGAGGGTAGGGCCCGATCCGGTCGGCCAGCACGGGGGCGGCGACGTTGTATTGGACGACGAGCGTCCCGCCGCCCTCGACGTAGCGGAGCAGCTTGTCCTTCGCCAGCCTGAGCCGCTCCCGCGTATTGTAGGCCCGCACCCCGGTCACGATCGCGTCGAACGCGGACAGGTCGCCGCCGTCGAGCATCTCGTCCGTGAGGGACGTCACCTCGTATCCGAGGTTGCTCAGGGCGTCGGGGACTTCGTCCCCCGCGCCCATGACGTAGCCGATCCTCTTGCCTTCGGACTTGATGTCCAGCTTGACGACGCGGAGCCGGCTCGCGGGGAAATAGACCTGCCGACGGATGTGCGGGTAGGCGACTTCCACCACGGCCCGCATCCAGGTCTCCCCGCCGACTTCGGCCTCCGCCGTCAGGTCGGCCGCGCCGGCGGTCTTCGGCGGGACGATGTCGAACGCGACCTCGGCCTCTTCGTATTTGGCGGACAAGGAGAACGGGACGGCGGCCGGCGTGATTTTCCAGGCGTTGGGCCCCTTGAGCCGGACCTGGCCGGCGACGTTCTGTGCGTGGCTCTTGAGCTTGACCCTGATCTTCTTGGGCGCCTCGCCGGGGAAGATGCTGACCTTGTCCTCGATCTGGATCGAGACCGGCGGCCGGACCTCGAAGCTCCGATAGAGCTCGCCGCTGACCTGGTCCGTCCAGCGGAAGGTGACGGGGATGAGGTATTCAAGGAGATTTCCGCCGGCGTCCAGAACGATCTTCACCGTGACGGACGGGGGATTCTCGGCCAGTCCAGTGACGTTCCGGCCCTGGTCGAAAAAGAATCCGTCCTGAGGCGCGCCGTTCAGCCAGTACGGCTGGGAGAGAGGATAATCCCTGGGGATCTGGATCGCCTTGTCGATCACCGCGGGCTCGTTGTTCTTGAGGGGACGGTCGAGGATCGATTCCGGGGCGATGCCGGGCAGGCCGAGGCTGCGAAGGGTGAAGGCCTGGTCCGACCGGTTGACGATCGTCGCCTTGATCTGGACGGCGCTTCCCGGGGCTCCGCTGTAATCGCCGGCGATGGCTTCCAGCCACAGCCCGGCGCAGCCCTGGATGACCCGGAGCAATTCCGCCCTCTTGACCCGGACCCAGTCGTCGGCGGGAAGCTTGGTCATCTCCCCGTAGGCGGCCAGCAGGCCGGGGATCGATTTCGATGGGTGGCCGGGGTCGAAGGACGTCAAGCTGTCGGCCAGGAGCTTCCCGACGACCGCTCCGCCGGGGACGCGGTTCCAGGTGATGTCGACCCCGTCGAAGATGTCCGCCGTCGCCGGATCGCCGTCCATGACGTCGAAATTCTCGATCTGGGTCCCCCGCCGCCCCGCCGAGCCGAATCCCTGGCTCTTGTGCTGGGAGCGGCTTTCGCCGGCGATCTCCGTGAACGATTTCCCGAGCCAGGGACTGTAGCCGCCGGTATCGACGCGCAGGGGCGCCCGGCTTCCCTCGGCCTGGGGAGCGCGGAACGTATTCCAGAGCAGCCGCTTGGCTTTCCAGACCGGCGCGTATTTCAGCTGTTCGGGGAATCTGCTTGGATCGGCGGCCGCGGCGAAGGCCTCCTTGATCAGCAGCCCGGTGGCGATGTGGTGGCCGTGGCCTCCGCTGTTCTCGGCCGTGAAACGGGTGAGGATGATGTCCGGCCGAAACATGCGGATCACCCAGACGACGTCGGCCAGGATCTTCTCCTTCCCCCAGAATTCGAAAGTCTCCTCGGAGGTCTTGGTGTAGCCGAAATCGACGGCCCGGGTGAAGAACTGCTCGGCCCCGTCGATCCGGCGGGCGGACAGGAGCTCCTGCGTCCGGAGGAGGCCGATCTCGGGCCCTTTTTCCGGGCCGATCAGATTCTGGCCGCCTTCGCCCCGGGTGACGGAGAGATAGCCGGCCCGCAGGCACCGGCCCTTCGAGAGATAGGCCAGGACGGAGGAATTCTCGTCGTCCGGATGGGCGCCGACGAAGAGGGCGCTGCCGAGGACGTTGAGCTTTTGGAGGGCCAGGGCCAATTCCCCGCCGTCGGGAATCTGGCCCTGCTGGGCCCGGGCGGGCGGGGCGAGCACGAGGGCTGTAAGGGCCGCACTCAGGAAAATCGATAGGCACGTCTTCATCATGGACTCGCACTCCGGCCGGAAGGAGGCCGCCTGCGCGGCGGCGGCCTTCAGGACCGGACCGTCAGAATAAAGAAAGGAGGTGATCGACGAGCCGGTTCAGCTCCCGACCTTGAAGGCCACGGTGGCCATCGTCTTGTCCCACATCATGGCGATCTTGCCGTCGGATGTCGTCACGTCGACGAAGGCGATGGTGAACTGGTCCATCGCGAACGGCATCGTGTCGATCTTCATCGGAGCGCGCAGGACGTCCTTGTCCGGCGTGTAGCCGTAGGAGCCCCAGAGGGCTTCCTTGTTCTTGGGATCATATTTCTCCTGGGCCGGCCAGGTGGAGAAAATGATCGTCCAACCCTTCTCCTGCAGGTCGACGAAGACGTCGTATTCGCCGACCGGGAGCGTCTTCCCGTCAAAGACGAGGGGGACTTCGTTCTTAATACGGGTGGTCTGGTTGGCTCCGACGCGCCAGACAGGGGCCCCGCCGTTGACCGTCTTGCCGTAGTCAGCACCGGCGCCGAAGACGTTCTGCCGCTGGCGCATGATGGGCCGGCCGTAGGTGATCTCGATCCATTTGCCGTCCTGGTATCTCTGGTTCGTCCCGACTTGGACGTATTTCCCGGCGACCTGGGTGGCCGCCGTCCCGGCCGGGCTGGCCGGCTTCGGGGCAGGCTTGGCGGCCGGCTTCGTCTCTTGGGCGAGAGCCAGGCTCCCGACGAAAGCGAGGGAGACGATCAAGGAAATCCACGCGCGAATTTTCATTCGAAACCTCCTTCAAAGAAATATTTGGAAGATGAGGGAGAATATAGAGCCAAGGGAGTGGGATTGTCAATCAAAGTGAGCTCCCGCGGCCCCTAAGCCGCGAGCTTCAGCCGGCGCAAAAGGTCCTGGAAGCGCGGGTCGTTCCGCAGTGGATCGAAAATCGGATCGACGCTGATGTAGGGCATGTTGGGGTCATGGCTCGCGAAAGCCTTGTCCAGCCAGGCGAGGGCTTCGTCGTTCATTCCGGCGCGCGTGTACAAGGTTCCGATCTGCCAGGGCGTGACATACGACGTCTTCGAGCGGGCGATCAGCGTCTCCGCCACGCGGCGCAGGGCGCCCCGGTAACCGTCCTCCGCGGAGCCGCGGGCCAGGGCGTCGACGGCCTCCTGATCGTTCCTCTCGGCGTAGGACCGCTTCCAGACGTCGAGCGACTCGGCATACATCTTCTTCATATGGTAGGCGGAGCGGAGGGTCGACAGCGCCACGAGGTCGTGGGGCGCAGCCTCGAGCGTCTTTTTGAGCAGGTCGATGGCGTCGTCGTACCGGCGGGCGTACATCAGGTCCATGGCGTAGAGCGCCTGGAACAGCGGGTTGAGCGGATCCAGGGCCAAGGCCCTCTCGATCTGCGCGAGCGCCTCCTCCGGGCGCTTCGTAATGTAAAGCAAATGCGAAATATAAGCTCGCGGCTCCGGATAGTTGGGATTGAGCTCGATGGCCCGTCGGAACTCCGCTTCCCCGCCCGCCCAATCCCACTCCCCCCATGTTTTGATGCCCGCCAGGACGAAGTGGACGTCCGCGAGCGAGTCGTCCAGCTCCAACGCTTTCGCGGCCGCCGCCTTCGCCTTCGGGAGCGCCTCGGCGGCGGGGACGAATCCCTGTTGTATGCGTCCGGCCCAGACGACGGCCAGTCCCGCATGGGCGGGAGCGTAGCCGAGGTCCTTGGCCAGGGCAAGAGCGAAGTACCGCTCGGCGGCGTCGAGGTCGGACCGCGTCAGCTTGTGCCAGGAGATCGTGCCTTTGAGGCAGGCCTGATAGGCCTCGGGATCAACCCGGCGGGTCCGGGCCAGGCGCGCTTCCTCCTGGGGGGTCAGCTTGACCTGGATCTTGCCGGCGATGGCCCGGGCCATATCGCTGTACATGACGAGCACGTCGGCCATGGCCCGGTCGTAGGTCTCCCCCCAGAGGTTGCGCTCCTCGGGAAGGGCATCGATCAGCTCCAGACGGATACGGACATTGGCCCCGATGCGGTGCACCGCCCCTTCGACGACGGCGTCTACCTTGAGCTCCCGGGCGATCTCCGGGACGGGCTTCTTCTGGCCCTTGTACTTCATGACCGACGTGCGGGAGATCACCCGCAGGGCGCCGATCCGGGACAGCTGACCGATCAGCTCGTCCGTCGCGCCGTCGACGAAATATTCTTGCCCGGGATCCCCCGTCAGGTTCTCGATCGGGAGGACGGCGATGGCTTTCAAGGCCGCGGCCCGGCCTTTGAAGAGATGAAGGGCCAGGAGGGCCGCGACGACGAGCCCGCCCGCCAGGCCGGTATAGACGATTGCTCTCTTCAAGGAACGGAGCGCGGCCTTGCGGCGCCTGATCCGGATCCCCTCCGGCTCGATCCCCTCGGAGATGGACGCCAGATCGTGGAGCACCTCTTCCATGGACGGGTAGCGCTTGTCCGGATTCTTCTCGAGGGCTTTGCCCACAACCTCCTGCAAGGCCTCCGGGACGCCGGGGCGCAATTCCGAAATCGGGCGGGGCGGCTCCTTCAAGATGCCGTGGATCACCGACTGGTCATGCTCTCCCGCGAAAGGCAGGCGGCCAGTCAGCATTTCATAGAGGACGACCCCGAACGACCAGATATCCGAGCGCTGGTCGACCTCGCCGCCGCGCGCCTGCTCGGGAGACATGTAGGCCACCGTCCCGAGGGTGACTCCTTCCCTGGTCAATAGCGCCCCGCCTGTGACGCGGGCGAGGCCGAAGTCCATGATCTTCGCCTGGCCCTTGTCCGTCACCATGATGTTGGCCGCTTTAATGTCCCGGTGGATGATCCCCTTGGCGTGGGCTTCCCTGAGGCCTTCGGCCGTCTGCCGGGCGAGATCCAGCGTCTCGTCGAGCCCCAGAAAGCCCCGCTCCGTTTTCGCCCGCAGATTCTCGCCCTCGACGAAGGCCATGGAGATGAACACCCGGCCTTCGGCCTCGTCGATCTCGTGGACGGTGCAGATGTTCGGATGGTCGAGCGAGGCGGCGGCCCGGGCCTCGCGGACGAACCGCTCCTTGGCCTGGGGAGAGGAGGTCCACTCGAAGGGGAGGAATTTGAGGGCGACGAGCCGCTGGAGCTTGCCGTCCCGGGCCTTGTAGACAACGCCCATCCCGCCCCGCCCCAGCTCTTCGAGGATCTCGTAGCGGCCGGCGAA
>JADGNV010000059.1 GCA_017883285.1 Candidatus Aminicenantota bacterium
CGCGGGGCCGAGGGCGTCATCCTCGGCTGCACGGAGATCCCGATGCTCATCGGGGCCAAGGACAGCCGGGTCCCGGTCTTCGACACGACAGCCATCCACGCCGCCGCCGCCGTCGACTTCGCCCTGGCCGGCTGATCGCTCTCGTCATCGTTATCGTTCGTTGTCAGGCCGGGGGGGGTTGTTCTCAGCATCTCCTCTAACAAGCTCCGGGCACGTTGTTTGAACGAGCGTTCCCGATGTGCCGGGAATCTACCGTCCTCGCCATCCGGAGCGGACCGTCCTCTATCGGGTGCTGTTCCATAATTTCGAGCGGTTCGTCGTCGAATACGAGGCGCGGTTCGAGAGGGAATACGGCTATTTTCGGGAATGCTTTATCCATGCCCATATGTCCGGTTCACCATCGATTGATGTTTTGAAACGCCCGTTCCGGGTTCGTCCTGGACCGCATGGCCAGATCCTTAGCTTCTCCGACGAATATCTCATATTCATTCTCGGCCATCGCCGACAAGGCGGCCTGAGCGACTTCACCCGGCGGCAGGCCTCGATATTCCGGCTCCCCTTCTTCAGCCGTTCCCTTGCCTAATTCCGTATCGACCGCGGGCGGGACCAATTCAAAGACTTTTATCGAAGTATCTCTCAATTGATATCTCAGGGATACGGTAAAGGAATGAATGGCGGCCTTGGTCGCGCAATAAACAGGCATGGCAGCTATCGGCACAAAGGCCAAGCCGGAAGAAACATTCATAATGGCGGCTTCCTTCCGCTTCGAAAGCCACGGGATAAAATAGGCGGATAGACTGATCGGAGCCATCAAATTCGTTTCGATTTCGTTTTTGCCGTTCGCCGGCTTATGAGCTCCCTTTTTGAGATCGATCATCGTTTGTATGCCCGCGTTATTGATCAAGATGTTCATGTCCTTAAAATTTTCTTTGGCCCAGTTGAATAGGGATTCGCGTTCCTTCTCTTTCGACAGGTCGCATGCCCGGAGATGGATCTGGGGCAGTTTTTTCTTGGCCTCTTTGAGTTTATCTTTCCTTCTCCCACAAATGATGACCGTATTACCGGCCTGGACAAAGGATTCAGCCAGGGCAAAACCGATGCCTGTCGCTCCGCCGGTTATTAAGACCGTGTTGCCTTGAATTTTCATCCGTGACCTCCGGCTAGCTGGCCTTCCACTTTGATTCCCACGTTACTAGTCAGCCGTCGATATGTCAAACTCGATCAGCGTTCTCCTCGGCCGCCATAAGCGCAACCCGCAAGAAGATTGGGGAGAGCGGCGGGCCCCTGGATCTGTCATATAATTCGTTTTTATTCGTCTTGATAGTGTGGATAATAAGGTCGCCTGATGAACGCTGCGGACAGAGCTTCAAAGCTGGATCTGAGCTTCTCTTCGATCTACCAGGAGCATTTTCCCATGGTTTTCCGGTTCGGGTTCAGGCTACTCGGAGATTCCGAGCAGGCCATGGACCTATCCCAGGAGGTCTTCCTGAAGCTGTACGCAGCTCTCGACGGCGGGCCGGCAATCCTTCGAGATCAAGAGCTGGCTTTTCCGGACGGCCGCCAACCTCTGCTATGACTGGTTGAGGCGAAAGCGCCGGTATTCCAAGCTGTTACGCTCAGATATTGATGTCAGCAATGCTCCTCGGGATGTCGAAGACGAATTCATAAGATCCGAAGACGGGAGGGCCGTGAAGGCGTAATTGGATCGGCTCGCGCCCAGGGACCGGCTGCTCTTGACGCTCTACGCGGAGGGGTTGCCATACAAAGGGATCGCCGATGCGACGGGGTTGCGGGAGTCTTCCGTTGGAAAATTGGTCGCCCGTGCGGTCCAAAGGCTGTCCAGGGAATTCAAGGAAGGAGGGCAAAGATGAGGTGTTTCCCGGATAAGTTGCTCCAAGCCTCAATCGATGGGGAGCTTTCGATATCCGATTCGGCCGGCCTTGATCGGCATCTGAAGGTCTGCCCGGCCTGCCAGGAAAGACTGACACAATTGAAGTCGGCCAGCGAGCTCGTCAAGGAAAAACTCTCGCATCTCCACCCGGCCCGGATTCCGGCCGCGCCTCCGCTCCCGATTGCGACATCACGGCTGCCGGCTCGGATATCGCCTCGGCTCCTAGCTTCGTCCATCCGGGTGCCGACGGCCGCCCTGGCCATGGCCGGCCTTTTTATCATTGGAGCTGCCCTGGGGGCGATCCTTAGGGGCTCGCCGAGAGCACGAGAGGAACGCTGGCCCGGGCGTCGGGCTGTGTCCGCCCAGGTTTCGCTTATGGGCGCCAACAGTGTTCAGGTCTTTCCCGTCGGCCTGGATCTCAAAGACTACAGCCCGCTCGAGCTTCCGAACATCTTCACCATAAAGGAGTGATGACCATGAAAAAGACATTTCTGGCGCGCCTTGGGTTGGCGATCCTATTCGCTCAGATTATCGGCATATTTTCCTTCGCGCTGGCCCGCTCCTAAGACAAGATCAATCCCAATACAATAATGATCTCTCAGCCGTATTCCGGCGGAGGGGCTGAAGACGAATTCCTGGTGGAGCCCAAAACGTACATCCGGCTGCGCGTCGATATCTTTGAACTAAAGCCGTCCGAAACGCATCCGATCTCGAGCCCGAGCATCAGGACGGAGAACGGCAAGGCCGCCGAGATCCTCATGGGGTCCCCAAACCTATCAATAAAAACGAGCGAAAGTCTTGACAATCCTATATTTCCGGCCTACACTCTGGTTCAAATCAGGACATAGTCAGCGTTCCTGAAGATGTTTGCCAATCTGGCGTCTGCAAACTAGCCAGTTATAGGTTCTCTGCCTATAGCCATGGTAAAAGAGTGCTTTTAGGGAGGGAAAGGAACATCGTGTCCGAGCCGCAGGCCTCGAAGGGCCGACTCCCGTCGTTCTATCTTCTCCTGGCTTTTTTCGCACTGACTGTCGGGATCGTCGCCGCAGCTCTCCTCTACTACCGGAGCTACGAAAAACATTATCGGGTGGAAGTCGAGCGCCAGCTTTCGGCTATCGCGGAGCTGAAAGTGAGCGAACTGACGAATTGGCGGGCCGAACGTCTGGCGGACGCCGCGGTATTTTATCGGAACGCCGTCTTTTCCGCTCTCGTCCGGCGCTATTTCGAACAACCGGAAGACCAGGAGGCTCAAAACCAACTCCGGACGTGGCTTAGCCAGGTCCAGGCGGCCTCCCGGTATGAGCGGGTCATGCTGCTCGATCCGCAGTACACCAAGAAGATAATCATCCCCGAGGGGGAGGAACGAAGCGCGTCTCTCGTCTCCCCAAGTTCCGTCGAGGCCCTGCGGTCGGGAAAGGTCGTCTTCGAGGATTTTTACTGGAACGAGCAGAACCAGCGGATCTCCCTCCAGGTCCTGGTCCCGATCCTCGACGCAGCCCTTGGTGACCGGATCGTCGGGATCCTCGCCCTGCGCATCGATCCCGAAGCGTATCTCTACCCACTTCTCAGCCACTGGCCGATCCCCAGCCGGACGGCCGAGACCCTGCTCGTTCGCCGTGAGGGAAACGACGTGCTCTATCTGAATGAGTTGCGGTTTCAAAAGAGCACGGCTCTCGAGCTGCGCATTCCGCTCGGGCGTCGAGACGTGCCCGCCGTCAAGGCCGCCCTGGGGCAGGACGGGATCGTCGAAGGGACGGACTATCGCGGCGTGCCGGTGATCGCCGCCCTGCACGCCGTTCCAGACTCGCCGTGGTTCCTTGTCGCCCGCGTGGACACGGCGGAAGTGTTCGCCCCGTTGAGGGAGAGATTGTGGGAGATCGTTGTCGCGGCGGCCGTGGTGCTTCTCGGCGCGGGCGCGGCGCTGGGATACGTCTGGCGGCGTCGAGGCGCCCGCTTCTATCGGGACCGGTATCAGGCGACGGAAGCGCTCAGAGAAAGCGAATCCCGCCTCGGCGCCATCGCGGCTTCGGCCCAGGACGCCATTCTGATGATGGACTCCCGCGGCGGCGTGACCTATTGGAACCCCGCCGCCGAGCGCATTCTCGGCTACACCGCGTCCGAGGCGCTCGGACGGGACCTGCACGAGCTGATCGCCCCGGAGCGCTATCAAGACGCGCACCGCGGGGCCTTCACGGAATTTCAGCGCACAGGGCAGGGGGCGGTCATGGGCCGGACGGTCGAAATGCACGCGCGCCGGAAGGACGGCCGGGAGATCGCCGTATCGCTGTCTCTGTCCGCCGTCCGGCACCAGGGCGGCTGGCACGCCGTGGGCATCATGCGAGATATCTCCGAACAAAAGCGTGCGGCGGAGGCCCAGCGCGAGAGCGAAGAAAAGTATCGGACCCTTTTTGAAAACGCCGGCGAATCGATCTTCGTGGTACAGGGCGGCAAGCTGGTGTTCAGCAATCCGCTAACCAAACGATTATTGGGCTATTCCAGCGAGGAACTCAGGGAAATGCCGTTCACGGAGCTCATCCATCCCGACGACCGGGCAATGGTCGTTGAGCGGCATTTGAAACGAATGAGAGGGGAAGAGACACCCGCGCTCTATAGTATGCGGATCGTCGATCGCGCCGGCCTGGTCCGCTGGGCGGAAATCAGCGCCGTACTCATCAGCTGGGACGGTCAGCCGGCGACGTTGAATTTCGTGAGCGACATCACCGAACGCAAGAAGGCTGAAATCCTCGAGCGGGCTGTTTACAAAATCGCTCGTGCAGCAGAAGAAGCAAAAAGCTTGGATGATCTCTACGAGTCGGTCCATCTGATCATCAAGGACCTCATGCCTGCGGCGAATTTTTTGATCGCTCTGTATGATGAAAAAGAGAATCTGCTAAACTTCCCCTATTTTGTTGACGAAATCGACTCATCGCCTCCCTCAAGAAACCCGGGCAAAGGTTTAACGGGGTATGTGCTCCGCACAGGCAACACGCTGCTTTGTGACACGGCGCTTGCAAAAGAACTGAGCCGCCGCGGAGAAGCGGAAAAAACCGGCGTTCCTTCTTCGTGCTGGCTGGGCGTCCCTCTTAAAGCTAGAGATAAGACCATTGGCGTAATCGCTCTTGATCACTATTCCGATCCAAAGGCATACGGCGAGCGGGAAAAGCAGATATTGGAATACGTTTCCGGCCAAGTCGCAAACGCCATCGTACGCAAGCAGGCGGAAGAGGCGCTGCGCGAGAGCGAGGAGCGGTTCAAGGGCCTGTTCGACAACGCCATCCTGGGTTTGTACCAGACAACCCCGGACGGCAAGATCCTGATGGCCAACGCGGCCCTATGCCGGATGCTCGGCTACGACTCGGTCGAAGAGATGAAGAAACACAACCTGGAGGAGGACGGTTTTCACCCGGGCTATCCGCGGGAAAACTTTAAAAAGACAATCGAGGAAAAGGGGATCATTATCGGCCTGGAGACGAATTGGAGCCTGCGCGGCGGCGGCCGCATCTTCGTCAGCGAAAGTGCCCGGGCGGTCAAAGACGCCTCGGGCCGGATCCTCTATTATGAAGGGTTGGTCGAGGACATCACCGAGCTCAAGCAGTCAGAAGCTAGGTACAAGGCGCTGTTCGCCAGTGCCGGAGAGGGAATACTCGTGGCGGACTTAGAGACAAATCATTTCCGCCAAGCCAACGCGGCCCTGTACAGAATGTTCGGATACACCGAAGAAGAGCTCAAGCGGTTGGGCGTGCCTGACATTCACCCCAAAGAGTCATTAGACCATGTGCTGTCCGAGTTCGAGGCTATAGTGCGGGGCGAAAAGACGATGGCGTCATATCTTCCGTGCCTTCGCAAAGACGGTACCGTGTTTTATGCTGACATCAGCGCCGCACGGATTGTCTTGGACGGCCATACGTGCCTCGTGGGCTTTTTCGTTGACGTCACCGAACGCAAGCGGGCCGAGGAGGCGCTGCGGGAGAGCGAGGAGAGATTTAGATTCATTTTTGACAAGGCCATCGACGGGATGCTCTTGATACGTCTGGAAGACCGAAGGATCGATAGCGCGAATAGCAGCATGTCTCGAATGCTCGGCTATAGCCTTGAAGAACTGAAGAATATGGGGGCCGAGGAAATCCACCCTGAGGAAGACCTGCCCTATGTGAACGAACAGATCGAGATTCAATCAAAGGACCCGCTCGCCACCGCCGCGGATATTCCCATGAGAAGAAAAGACGGAAGCGTCTTTTATGCCGATGTTCGCGGAGCCCCGATCACATTATCGGGGAAAAACTACTTGATGGGCGTCTTCAGAGATATCACCGAGCAAAAGCGGGCGGAGGAGGAACGCACGAAGACCCTCCGTTGGCGACAGGGCATCAACCAGCTTCAACACGCCCTTCTTGCGCCGGCCCCGCTTGACGCCAAGCTCAAGGTCATCACCGATGGAATCGTCCGGATCTTTGACGCCGATTTCTGCCGGATCTGGCTGACTCGGCCAGGCGATCTATGCGAACAGGGATGCATCCATGCCCAAGTTCGGGAAGGTCCTCAGGTGTGCCGCTTCCCTGACCGCTGCCTGCATCTGCTGGCGAGTTCCGGCCGGTATACTCACATTGACGGCAAAAGCCACCGCCGCGTTCCGTTCGGCTGGTATAAGGTCGGACGAATCGCCTCGGGCCAGGAGCTCCAATTTGTTACCAACGACGTGACCAATGACCCGCAAGTCAGCGACCCTGGATGGGCGCGCGAGCGGGGACTTATGTCGTTCGCGGGATACAAGCTCCCGATGCTCGGCGCGGAGACAGGGGGGGTTTTGGCTCTCTTTGCCGGCCACCCCATTTCGGCCGCGGAAGACGCCATGCTGAGAGGCCTGAGCAGCGCCGTTTCTTTCGTTTTGCAGCAAGCCACAGCCGAGGAGAATCTGTGCCGGGCGATGGAGATCATGGAGCGATCCAACGTCCAACTCGACGCTTCCATCAAGCGGGCGGACCAGCTGGCCCTTGAGTCCCAGGCGGCCAACATCGCCAAGGGCCAGTTCCTGGCCAACATGAGCCACGAGATCCGTACTCCCATGAACGGCGTCATTGGCATGACGGGCCTGCTGTTGGCGACCGAGCTGTCCGAGGAACAGCGCCTTTACGCGGAAACCGTCCGCTCGAGCGGCGAGGCCCTGTTGGCGGTCATCAACGACATTCTCGACTTCTCCAAGATCGAGGCCGACAGGATGGAAGTGGAGGACCTCGATTTCGACCTGCGCACGATGCTGGAGGGCGTGGCCGAGCTGCTGGCCCTGCGAGCCCACGAAAAGAGCATCGAATTCATCTATCGCATCGACCCGGAAATGCACACCTACCTGCGAGGCGACCCCGGGCGTCTTCGCCAGATCCTGCTTAACCTGGGGGGCAACGCCGTCAAGTTCACGTCCCGGGGAGAGGTCACCGTCGAGGTCAGGCCGGAATCGGAAACCGGCGACCGCCTCAAAGCCCGCTTCGAGGTCCGGGACACGGGGATCGGCATTCCTCAGGACAAGATCGGGCTCCTATTCACCGCCTTCCAACAGGCCGACGCTTCGACCACACGGCGGTTCGGCGGAACGGGATTGGGATTGGCCATCTCCAAGCGCCTGGCCGGGTTGATGGGCGGCGAGATCGGCGTCGAAAGCGTCGAGGGCCGGGGGTCGACCTTCTGGTTCACCGCCGACCTCGGCAAACGGGCTCTTCCGCCCGAGCGCCGAGACGGGGCGACCCGAGCCGAGATCCGAGGCGTGCGCATCCTGACCGTGGACGACAATCCGACGAACCGTCTCGTCATGGCCGAACAGCTGGCTTCGTGGGGCGCCCGCCACGTGGAGGCCGCCGGCGCGAACGAAGCGATCGACATGCTGCGCGCCGCCCGGGCCGGGGGCGATTCCTTTCGCGTCGTCCTTACGGACATGAATATGCCGGAGATCGACGGTGAGACCCTGGGCCGGACGATCAAGGCCGATCCGGACCTTCGCGATACCCGCCTGGTGATGATCACCTCGTACGGCAAGCGGGGCGACGCGAAGCGGCTCGAGGCCCTCGGCTTCTCCGCCTACTTGACCAAGCCGGTCAAGCAGTCCCAATTGTACGATTGCCTGGCCACCGTCCTCGGCGCCGGCTTTCCATCTGTTAAGGCCCCGGAGACCGTCCTGGTGACGCGCCACTCGATCAACGAGGACAGCCGGCGCAGGGTCCGCATCCTGCTGGCCGAGGATAACGCGACCAACCAGCAGGTGGCCCGGAGCATTCTCGGGAAGCTGGGCTTCCGCGCCGACGTCGTGGCCGACGGACGCCAAGCCCTCCGGGCGCTGGAGACGGGGGCTTACGATATCGTGCTCATGGACGTGCAGATGCCGGTGATGGACGGTTTCGAAGCGACCCGGGCCATCCGCTCGAGCGAAGCCAAGCTTCCCGACCGGCGAATACCCATCATCGCCATGACCGCCCATGCCATGCGGGGCGACCGCGAGCGTTGCCTCGAGGCGGGCATGGATGACTATATCTCCAAACCTATCGCGCCCCAAGCCTTGGCCGAGGCGCTCGAGAGGTGCCTGGGCGCCGCGCCCTCCGCGGAATCCCGGCGGTCCGAAGGGCCGCCCGTTTTCGACCGGCCGGCCCTCCTGGCCCGGCTGATGGGTGACGAGGACCTGGTTAAGGAGATCATCGCGGGTTTTCTGGCGGACATGCCCCGGCAGATCCACAAACTCAAGGAATTCGTCGACCAAGGTGACGCAGGATCGGCCGGAGGCCAGGCCCACGCCATCAAAGGCGCGGCGGCCAACGTAGGCGGCCTGGCCCTGAGCGCCGCGGCCAATGACATGGAGAGGCTCGGCCGGGCCGGACGCCTGGGTGAGGCCGCCGGCCTCCTGCCCGAGCTCGAGAGGCAGTTCGATCTGCTCAAAGCGCGCATGCAAGAGGCCGTGAGATGAGGATCCTGATCGCCGAGGACGATTTCACTTCGCGCCGTATTCTCGTCGCCATCCTGAAGAAGTGGGGCTATGATCCTATCGCCGTGGAAGACGGCACGGCCGCCTGGGACGCGCTGCAGCGGACCGGCGCGCCCGAACTCGTCCTTCTCGACTGGGACATGCCCGGGATGAGCGGCTTGGAGGTTTGCCGCCGTCTGCGGAAAATCGATTCCTCCCGTCCGGCCCACGTCATTCTTCTGACAGGCCGTGGGGAGAAAGGCGACGTCGTCCAAGGACTTGATGCGGGGGCCAATGATTATATCTCCAAGCCCTTCGACAGCGAGGAACTGCAGGCCAGGATCAGGGTGGGCCGGCGCATGCTGGAGCTGCAGGCCAGTCTGCGGGAGGCGCGGGATGCCCTGGCCCACCAGGCGACTCACGATCCCCTGACCGGCATTTTCAACCGCCGCGCCATCCTGGACAGGCTCAGCGAGGAGCTTTCCC
>JADGNV010000060.1 GCA_017883285.1 Candidatus Aminicenantota bacterium
GCATTAAATAAATTGGGGGCGCGAGGGCGGTGGGGCGGAGAAAGGCATACCGAGGCGCAGCGGGCATGGACCGCGATCCGTCGCAGGCGGATCGCGGGAGCAAGCCGAGGGAACGAGCCGATTTTCCACGCCGGGGAAAATCGGCGTACTTTCGGAGCCCCCCGCCCGGGAGCCCCCGCCACTAGCGAATTCGGGCGGCGAGAGCGACTGGGGCGGGAGCCGCGCCGGCCTTTATCCCTCGCCGGGGAAATTCCGCGCGTTTTTGAGCGGCTACTCCGAGCCCGGCGCAACCCATGTAACCTTTTGGTCCGCGTTTACGTTTACTAGGGTGTGGACGCCTTAATTGAAGATGACGCGGCGCGACGGTTGTCTGCGTCCGCTGGCCGCAAAGGTTTCGCGGAGATCAAAGTCTAATCAAATGAGAAACAAAAAGAGAACAAAATCATGGAAAGGAGAATGACCATGAGGCTCAAAGAGAAAATTGTGATCCTAGTGGCGTCGGCCCTCCTCTCGCTCGCGGCCTTCAGCCTGATCGCCGGGCCCTCGGTCGACATGATGAAGCTCGGCAAGAAGGCCGGCTACGAAATGATCGCCAGCTATCTGGCGAAGGCCGATGTGGCGCATGTCACGCCCTGATCCGGGAAACAACATCGGGAACGGATTTCCGCCCCGATGTCCTCATAACCCCCTCCTCTGACGGGCCGCCGGTCTTCTCCCCAAGAGAAACCGGCGGCCTTTTTTTTCGCATTTTTCCGGCCGTCAGGCCTTTCTCCCGACGAGGACCACGGCCCAGCAGGCGATGGCCCGGCCCCGGCCGATGAGCCCCAGCCCCTCGTTCGTCTTGGCCTTGAGGCCCAGCCGGTCCGGCGGCAGGCCGAGGATCGGGCAGAGCGCTTTCTTCATCTCCGGGAAATGGGGGCCGAGCTTGGGCCGCTCGGCCACGACTACGGCATCGGCGTGGAGGACGGCCAGCTTCTTTTTCCTGAGGCGGGCGCAAACGTCGCGGAGCAGAGTCGTGCTGCGGATGCCCTCCGTCCGGGGATCGTCGTCGGGAAAGAGCCGGCCGACGTCGCCTTCGCCCATCGCGCCGAGGATCGCGTCGATAAGAGCGTGGATCAGGGCGTCGCCGTCCGAGTGGCCGACGAGCCCCGCGAAGTGGGGGATTTCGATCCCGCCCAGGTAGAGCGTCCGCCCCGGCGCCAGCCGGTGCAGGTCATATCCGATTCCGGATCTCATCATCGAAACAGGCCTCCGCCCAAACGAGGTCCCAGGGTTCCGTGATCTTGATGTTGCGCGGGTCCCCGGCGACCGTGAAGATCCTCCCCCCGATCCGCTCGACGAGCGACGCCTCGTCCGTGCCTTCGTAGCCGCCCGCCGCCGCGGCGTCGAGGGCCCGCCGGAGCAGGCCGAGGGCGAACCCCTGGGGCGTCTGCACGCGAACGAGCGTCGACCGGTCGAGGGTCCGGATCACGGCCCCGGCCTCGATCTCCTTCACCGTGTCCTCCACGGGGATGACCGGGATCGCCGCCCCCCTCCGCTCGGCCTCCTCGACCACCCGGGAGATGAGGTCCCGGCCCACCAGGGGGCGCGCGCCGTCGTGGACCAGGACGATGTCCTCCGGCCCGCCGCCGATCGCCCGGATGCCATTCGCCACGGAATCCTGGCGCCGCGCCCCGCCTTTCACCGCGGCCACGATCTCGGGATAGGCCCGCAGGTACGACGCCCCGCGCTCCTCGTCGGGGAGGACGAGGACGATCGCGCCGATGAGGGGATGGGAGGCGAAGGCCGAGAGGCTCCAGTCCAGCACGGACTTGCCGCGGAGCGCGGCGAACTGCTTGAAGGCCCCGAACCGCCGGCCTTCGCCGGCGGCAACGACAACCGCCGTGGCCCGGGTCATCGGTCTTCGTTGTAGCGGCCGAAGATCATCTTGCCCACGGTCGTCTGGAGGACCGAGGTGACGGTAATGTCCACGTTCTGGCCGATAAGGCGGCGCGAATTGTCGATGACGACCATCGTCCCATCGTCGAGGTAGGCGACGCCCTGGTCCTTTTCCTTGCCTTCCTTGATGATGAAGACCTTCATGCCCTCGCCCGGCAGGACGACGGGCTTCAAAGCGTTGGCCAGCTCGTTGATGTTGAGCACGGAGATTCCCTGGAGCTGGGCGATCTTGTTCAGGTTGACGTCGTTCGTCACGAGCTTGGCATCGAGGCGCTTGGCCAGCTCGATGAGCTTCGAGTCGACGGCGCGGATGTCGGGGAAGTCCATCTCGGTGATCGTCACCGAGATCTGGGACGATTTCTGGAGGTGGTTGAGGATGTCGAGGCCGCGCCGGCCGCGCTGCCGCTTCAGGCCGTCCGAGGAGTCGGCCACGAGTTGCAGCTCCTTCAGGACGAACTGGGGGATGACGAGCGTGCCCTCGATGAAGCCTGTGTCGCAGAGGTCGGTGATCCGGCCGTCGATGATGACGCTCGTGTCCAGGATCTTGAACGTCCGGCCGACGCTCTTCTCCCGGAAGAAGCGGAACAAGTAGGCCGGGTCGAGCCACTCGGACTTGCGGGTCCCGACGAGGAAGCCGATGTAGGGCATGATGATCAGGAAGAAGACCCGGATGAAGAGCGAGGTGGGATGATCGTCGGTGATCGTTCGGTAGACCGTCCCCAGGACCCAGCCGAGGAAGACGCCGGCGAACGTGCCGATCGTCGAGCCCCAGATCACTTTGAATTGGGTCTTCCGGATGCGGGTCTCGAGATGCATGAGGACCACGGCCAGGGCGAAGGCGATCCCCGCCGACGCCGGTTTCGGCAGTCCGAAGACCGGAATGAAGTAGCCGGCCGTGGCGACCAGGGCGATGATAAAAATGCGGAAGATTAAAATACCCATGAGACCGTCCTTATGACCATTTCCTTTATGAATGCTCTATCCTTACAACAATCAGAAGACGAGGTCAATGGCCTGCTTGAGGCTGGCCGCGCCGAGGAGCGTGACGCCGGGGAGGGATTCCCGCTCGAGGCCGGCGGCGTTGCCCTGGGGAAGCACGACCGTCGTGAAGCCGAGGGAGGCCGCTTCCTTAACCCGGGCAAGGGCCAGGCCGACCGACCGGATCTCGCCCGACAGCCCCACTTCGCCGAAGGAGGCCAGGACCGCGGGCAGGGGCCGGTTCTTCAGACACGAGACCACGGCCAGGGCGGTCCCCAGGTCCGCGGCCGGCTCGTCGATCGCGAGCCCGCCGGCCACGTTCAGGTAGATGTCGTCGCCGGAGAACCCGTAGCCCAGCTTCTTTTCGATGACGGCCAGGAGCATCGCCGTCCGGTAGTGGTCGAGGCCGACCGTCATCCGCCGGGGGTTGGCGTTGAACAGGGTCGAGGAGACGAGCGCCTGGATTTCGACGAGGAGCGGGCGCGTCCCCTTGATGGTCGCAGCGACCGAGCTCCCCGCGGCGTGGGCCGGCCGCTCCTTGAGGAAGAAGGCCGACGGGTTCGCGATCGCCTGCAGCCCCGAGGCGGCCATTTCGAAGATGGCCAGCTCCGAGACCGGGCCGAACCGGTTCTTGAGTGCCCGCAGGACGCGGTGGCTGTGGTCTCGCTCGCCCTCGAAGAGGAGGACGACGTCAACCATGTGCTCGAGGGATTTAGGGCCGGCGAGCGAGCCCTCCTTGGTGATGTGGCCGATCAGGAACGAGGAGACCCGGTTCCGCTTGGAAAAGCGGAAGAGCTGGTTGGCGACCTCGCGGACCTGGCTGATCGTCCCGGGGCTCGAGGCCAGGGCGCCCGAGAATACGGTCTGGACCGAGTCCAGGACGAGGATCCCAGGCATGATCTTCTCGGCCTGGGCCAGA
Organism: Candidatus Aminicenantota bacterium; assembly: GCA_017883285.1. Classification (GTDB taxonomy): domain Bacteria; phylum Acidobacteriota; class Aminicenantia; order Aminicenantales; family UBA4085; genus FEN-413. The sequence continues at coordinate 3,836 of JADGNV010000060.1, forward strand.
ATGCGCTCGAGCGAGGTCTCGGCCAGGAGGTAGAGCTGCCCGTCGCGGACGCCGAGGCGGTCGCCGCGGAGCTTGAGCTGCTCGAGCGACTCCTCGGCCGAGACGTAGAGGACCTTCTCGCCGTCCACAGCGAAATCGCGCGAGACCTGGAGGAGGAGGGTGGACTTGCCGATGCCCGGCTCGCCGCCGATGAGGGTCAGCGACCCGAGGACGACGCCGCCGCCGATGACCTTGTTGAACTCCTCGATCTTGACCTTGAGCCGCGGGTTCCGGGTCTCTTTGATGTCCTTGTAGAGGACGGGCTCGCTGACCGGGAATGAATACTCGGCGCCGGCGCCGGCCTCGGGCTCGATCTCCTCGACGAACGTGTTCCATTCGCCGCAGCCGGAGCAGCGGCCCATCCATTTGGGGGACTGCGTCCCGCAGCTCTGGCAGATGAAGACGGCCTTGGCTTTCACCGGAGCGTCACTCCCAAGCCGAAGAAAATCTCGCGCCGCGCCGCCAGGGCGAGCTCGTCGGCGCCGAGGATGAAATAGAGCGAGTTCCAGGGCGCGAAGCGGGCCGAGAGCCGGAATCGCGGCCGGCCCGGCCGGTTGAAATCGAAGCCCTCCGCCCGGAACATCCCCGCATCGTTGAAGGCGTAATAGTCGAGGCCGACACCGAACTGGGACTCGATCAGGCCGAACCGCGGCGCAAAATCCCCCACGCGGTAGCCGCCGAGCAGGGAAAAGGCGAATTCGTCCTTCCACGGGTCGCGGACCAAGCCGGCCTCGAAAAACGCCCGGGGGGAGACGCGCAGGCCCAGCTGGAAGACGGGCCGCACGAGGCCGCTCTTCGGCAGGTCCTCCGCCCGGACATCAACCTGGACGCGGAGCGAGGAGACCGAGCGGGACACGGAGCCGATGTCCTCGACTGCCTTTGCGGCCTTGTCGTAGAGCGCCGGATCCTGGATGAGCTTTCCGACCGTCCCCTCGCCCTTGGTGGCTTTCTCGAGCGCCGCGTTCAGGAGCTTGAGCGACTCCTCGATCTTGTCGATCAGCGACTTGATCCCCTGGAGATCGATCTTGACGTTCTCCCGGTTCTCGGCGGCGATGTCTTTGAGGAGGCGGAGCGTGTCGTTCAACCCGGCCGCGGTTTCGTCGATCTTCAGGTTCAAGTTGCGGAATGCCCGCCCGGCCTCGTCCACGGTCTTGCCGATCTCCCCCCGGTTCCGCCCGACGAGATCCTTGAGCTCGGATGAAAGAGAGGCCAAGTTCTCGATCGTCCGGTTCAGGTTGGCCCGCGTCTCCGGGCCGAGGGCGTCCTTGACCGCCCGGCCGGCTTCCGTGACCTCGGTCCCGACGGACTGGAGCAGGCCGCCGATTTGGTCGAAGCCCATCACCGGCTGCGAGCCCAACGCGTCGCCCGGCCGGCAGTTCTCCAGGGAATCGCCGGGGATAATTTCCATGTATTTTTCGCCGAGGAGCCCGAGCGACGAGGTCGTCGCCTTGGAGTCCTTGGGGATTTCGGTGCCGGCGTAGATCGAGAGCGTGATGCGGGCCTTCCGCCGGCTGAGCTTGATGTCCTCGATGGCGCCGATTTTGACGCCCGACATCTTGACCACGCTCCGGTTCTCCAGGCCGGCGGCCGAATCGAAATCGACGAACACGGCATAGCCCGCCTTCTTAAACAGGACCGACAGGTCTCCGACGATGAAGACGAAGACGGCCACGATGAGCAGGGCCGTCCCGACGAAAATTCCAATGCGAAGCTCGCGTTTCATGGGTCTGTCCTTCCCGGGTCACCAGTTCCGGATCGGGCCCTCGGCCCGTCCGTGAATGAACTGCTGGACGACGGCATTGTCCGAGTCCCGGATCTCGGAGGGCGTCCCGAGGGCGACGATCCGTCCCTCGTAGAGCATGGCGATCCGGTCCGCGACCTTGGAGGCACTCACCATGTCGTGGGTGATGACCACCGAGGTCACCCGCATCTCCCGCTGGAGGAGGATGACAAGCTCGTTGATCGCATCCGCCCGGATGGGGTCGATGCCGGTCGAGGGCTCGTCGTAGAGCATGATCTCCGGCTGGTAAGCGATCGCCCGGGCCAGCCCGACCCGCTTCTTCATCCCGCCGCTGAGCTCGTGGGGCATCAGTCCGTCGATCCCGCGCAGCCCGACTTTCTCCAGGCTGTCGGCCACGCGGGCCGCGACCTCGTCCGGCCGGAGGTCCATGTATCGTTCCAGGCCGAAGGCCACGTTCTGGGCCACGGTCATCGAATCGAAAAGGGCTGCGCCCTGGAAGAGCATCCCGAACTTGCGGGTCGCGGCTTGCCGCGCGTCGCCCCGGAGGCGCGTGACCTCGAGGCCGTCGATCTCGATCGTCCCCGCGTCCGGGGCCAGGATCCCGATGAGGTGCTTGAGAAGGACGCTCTTCCCCGATCCGCTCTGCCCGATGACGACCATCGTTTCGCCCGTCCGGATCTCGAGGTCGACGCCGTAGAGAACGACCTTCGGACCGAAGGACTTGAAGAGGCCGGCGATGCGGATCATCGGGTCATCCGGGAAGGAACTTGCTCATGAAGAAATTGACGATGAGGATGCTGATGCTGGCGATGACGACCGTCCGCGTCGTCGCCCGGCCCACGCCCTCCGCTCCTCCCTCCGTCTTGAGGCCCTGCCAGCAGCCGACGATGGCGATGATCACCCCGAAGACCGAGGCCTTGATGAGCCCGGTGGCGACGTCCCAGAACTGAAGGTAGAGGAGCGTGTTGCGGATGTAGACCGTCCCGTTGACGCCCATGATCGTCACGTTGTAAAGCATGCCGCAGAGGATGCCGATCAGATCGCCGAACAGGGTCAGGCAGGGGAGCATCAGGAAGGCGGCCGCCGTCCGGGGGACGACAAGGTACCGGTTGGGGTCCGCCCCGAGGCTGAACAGGGCATCCACCTGCTCGGTGATGCGCATCGTCCCGATCTCGGCGGCCATCGACGACCCGACCCGTCCGGCGACCATGAGCCCGACGAGGATCGGGATGAGCTCCTTGGATAGGCCGAGGGAGATGATCGGACCGCCGTAAGCCTCGGAGCCCTGTCCGATGTAGCGATGGAAGCCGACGTAGGTCTGCAGGCCGAAGACCAGCCCGCCGAAGGCGGCGGTCAGGGAGACGACGGGCAGCGTCCGGGCGCCGATCTCGTCGAGCTGCTGGAGGAAGATCCGGCCCTCCCAGGGCTTCCGGAACAGGTTCCGAAACGTCCGGAAGGCCAGCTCCGCGATTTCGCCGATCTGGATAATAAAGTTCCGCATCGGCCCGGCCAACGAGAGGGCGGGCATTCTTATCCCTCGGTCTCCTGCTTGAGATAGGAGAAATCGGCGTCCTGGAACTTGGCGTATTTGTCCTGGAAGGCGAGGAGGACCGTGTCGGTCGGGCCGTTCCGCTGTTTGGCGACGATGACCTCGGCCACGCCCTTCCACTTGGTGTCGGTCTGGCGCTCTTCCCGGGACATGTACATCTCCGGCCGGAAGATGAAGATGACGACGTCGGCGTCCTGCTCGATGGCCCCCGACTCGCGGAGGTCCGAGAGCTGCGGCCGGGGCTTACTCCGGTTCTTTTCGGGCGCCCGGCTGAGCTGGGAGATGCCCACCACGGGGATCTGGAGCTCCTTGGCCAGCTCCTTGAGGGACCGGGAGATGAACGACATCTCCTGGTTGCGGTTCTCGTAGCGGCCGCCCACCCGCATGAGCTGGATGTAGTCGATGAAGACGACGTCGAGATGGCGTTCGAGCTTGAGGCGCCGGGCCTTGGCCTTCATCTCCATCAGGGTGAGGGCCGGCGTTTCGTCGATGTAGATCCGCGCCGCGGCGAGGCGCTCGGCGCTCAGCCGCAGCTTCTCGAGCTCGCGGTCGTTGATCAACCCGGTCCGGGCATCGCGGATGTTGACCCCGGCGTCGGCGCAGAGCATCCGGGTCACGATCGACTCCTTCGACATCTCCATCGAGAAGAAGCCGACGGACTTGTCGGTCTTCAATCCGACGTACTGGGTGATGTTCAGGCAGAGCGCGGTCTTTCCCATGGAGGGACGGGCGGCGACGATCACGAGCTCAGAGCCTTGGAACCCCGCCGTGATCTGGTCGAGCATACGGAAGCCCGAGGGTACTCCGGTCACCGCTTCGCGGCGCAGGGCCATGCCCTCGATCTGCTGCATGGTCAGGGGCGCGAGCTGGGACAGGGCGAGGAATCCCTGCCGGGTCCGCTGCTCGGCGACGTCGAGGATGGACTCCTGGGCGCTCGTGAGGAGGTCGTCCGCGTCCTCCTTCTGCTCGTAGCTCGAGCTGATGATCTTGGCCGAGGACAGGATCAGCCGCCGGAGGAGGGCCTTCTCCTTGATGATCTTGGCGTAGTATTCGACGTTGAGGCTCTTCGGCACGCCGTCCATCAAGGAGGCGATGTAGGCCGCCCCTCCGACATCCTCGAGCGCTCCGGCCCGCCGCAGCTCCTCGCTCAAGGAAAGGAGCTCGACCGGGATCCCTTTGTCCACGAGGTGGATGATCCGGTCGAGGATCTTGCGGTGCGACTCCTGGTAGAGGTCCTCGGGCGAGATGACGGACAGGACGACGTTCAGGCTTTTGTTGTTGACCAGGATCCCGCCCAGGACGTTCTTTTCGGCCTCGGGGCTGTGGGGCGGGGTCTTCTTCAGGAACATCAGGTCGAGTTCCACGCGTCCCTTCCTTCCTGTCGCTCTGGGAAGGAAACCCTTGGCCTGGGTTTCCTTCCGAAGGCCGCTCCGTTCCCGGCCTTCCTTCCCTGGAACATTTTACGCCAGAATGCCGACCAGGGCCAGACCACGCCGCCGGAGGGCGCGGGCGGCGCCCTTCCCGGCGGAAGCTCGTTATCCGGCGGCCGGCTTGTCGTCGGCGCTTGCCAGGGCCGGCTCCTCTTCCTTGACGACGGCGACCTTGATCTCGGCCTTGTCGTCGTGGAAGACCTTGACGGCGATCGTGTAGTTGCCCAACCGTTTCAAGGGTTCTTCCAGGGCGATCTTCTTCTTGTCGATCTCGAAGCCCAGCTTGTCCAGGGCGTCCTTGATGTCCGTGGCGCTCACCGATCCGAAGATGTGGTCCTTCTCGCCGGCCTTGCGGGCGAAGCTCAGGGTCACCTGGTTGAGCCGCTGGATGAGGTCCCGGTAGGACAGCCGCTCCACCTCGACTTTCTTCTTCAGCGATTTCCGCTCGAGCTCGACCATCTTCATGTTCGAAAGCGTGACCACGAGGGCGAGCTTGCGGGGGATGAGGAAGTTTCGCCCGAAGCCCGAGGCGACATTGAGGATGTCGCCCTTGCGGCCCACGTTTTCCACGTCTTGCTTCAATATGACTTTCATGGTGTCCTCGCGTTCGCGCGCGGTCCTCAATCTACGACGTAGGGCAGCAGCGCCAGGAGGCGCGCCCGCTTCACGGCCTCGGCCAGCTTCCGCTGGTGGAAGGCGCACGTTCCGGTGACGCGGCGGGGGGAGATCTTGCCCCGATCGGGGATATACCGCTTCAGGATGTCGACGTTCTTGTGATCGATGAACTTCACGTTCCGCTGGCAGAACCGGCAGAACTTCTTCTTAGGCGGGAAGAACTTCTTGTAGGAACCCTTTTCGGCCCTTTCTTCTCTCGGCATCTTACGCCTCCTCGTGTTTCTTGGTGTCGGCGCCCGCGGCCGCGGCGGCCGCCGGGGCGGCCTCTTCCGCGACGGCGTCCTTGGCCCGATTCCGGCCGCCGGCCTTCTTCTTTTTCCGCACGTTCTGCTGCGTTTCCTTGACCAGGGTCAGGTGCCGGAGGATGGTGTCCATCTGGCGGAAGCGCCGGGCCAGCTCGAGAGGGACCTCGGGGCCGCTCTCGTAGTGGAAGAAGACGTAATAGGCCTCCCCGAGCCGCTTGATCGGGTAGGCCATCTTGCGTTTGCCCCATTTCTCGATCCGGGACATCTTCCCGGCCTTCTGGGACACGACCTCGACCATCTGTTGGACGATGGCCTCCGCCTCTTCCTCGGTCAGGCTGGGAGAGACGAGAAATCCGGTTTCGTAGAGTCTCATGAAAACCTCCTTATGGTTTGGCAGCTCCCCCTCTCTCGGAAGAGGAGCAAGGAGAACTCGTTCGATTTCCCCTGATGCAACCTCAATTGTACAAATTCATCGCCCGGTCGATGTCGCCGGCGACGATCAACTCCAGAGCCTCGCGGGCCTTCTCCAGGGCCTCACCGAGGAGGGCCTTTTCCGTCCGCCGGAACGGCGAGAGCACGTAGCGGACGATGTCCTCCCCGGCGTTCGCCGTTCCGATCCCCACCCGGAGGCGGGGGAACTTCGTGGTCCCGATCTCCTGGACGATCGAGGCCATCCCCTTGTGCGTCCCCGGCCCGCCGTCCTTGCGGATCCGGATCTCGCCGAGCGGGATGTCGACGTCGTCGTAGACGACGAGCAGCCGGGCCGGATCGATCCGCAGCCCGCGGACGAGCTCGCCCACCGCCTGGCCGCTGCTGTTCATGAACGTCTGGGGCAGGACGAGCAGCACCTTTTCCGTCCCGCGCTTCAATTCGGCCGTCTTGGAGAGGTAGCGCGGCTTCTTCACCCGCACGTCCCAGGACCCGGCCAGGCGCTTGACGGCCAGGAAGCCCGCGTTGTGGCGGGTGTCGGCGTATTCCCGGCCGGGATTGCCCAGGCCCACGACGGCCCACACGCCTTACTTCTCCTCGGCCTCGTCCTTCTTCCGTTCCTTCTTGATGACCTCGGGTTCGGCGGCGGCGGCGGCCGGCGCGCCCTCGACGGCCACGACTTCCTCGGCCTTGACCTCGACCTTCTCTTCGTGCGGCACCTGGATCAGGACGACGACCGCATTCGGCTCGCCGAGCAGCTTGACGCCCGCGGGCGGGGTGATGTCGGCGATCTTGAGGGACTGGTGGAGGTGGAGTCCGGAGATGTCGATCTTGATGACGTCGGGGATTTCGGCCGGGAGGCATTCGATCTCGACCTCGCGGCTCATGAAGTCCACGAATCCGCCCTCGGTCTTGACGCCCACGGCCTCGCCGAAGAGCTCAATCGGGACCGCGACCCGGATCGTCTTGTCCATGGCGATCTTGATCAGGTCGGCGTGGAGCAGCTCGTCCGTCGTCGAATCGACCTGGAGGTCCTTGATCATGACGTCGGCCTCGCCGCCGTCGAAGGCGACCTTGAAGATCGTGTTTTCGCCGCTTTCCGATTTCAGGATCTTGACGATGTCCTTCTTGTCCAGGATGAGCGAGGCCCCGGCCATGCCTTCGCCGTAGAGAACGGCCGGCACGCGTCCGGACTTCCGGATGCGGTACGAGGCGTTTTTCCCGAAGACATCGCGTTTTTCGCTGTTGATGACGAGACCCATGATGTTCTATCCTCCTTACACAAACAACGAGCTCACGGAGCTCCCTTCGTTGATCCGCCGGATGGCTTCGCCGAAGATCTCGGCGACCGACAGGGTGACGATCTTGGGACAGCTTTTGCTCTTATCGCTCAAGGGAATGGTGTTCGAGACGATGAGCTTCTCCAGGGGAGAGCGCGCGATGCGGCCCAGGGCCGGGCCCGAGAGGACGGGGTGGGTGCAAGCGGCGAAGACCGAGCTCGCCCCCTGGGCCATGACGGCTTCGGCCGAGAGGACCAGGGTCCTGGCCGTGTCGACGATGTCGTCGAAGAGGACGCAGTGGCGGCCCTTGACATTGCCGATGACGTTGAAGACCTGGGCGATGTTCGGCTCGGGCCGCCGCTTGTCGATGATGGCCAGGCCGGCGTCGAGGCGCTTGGCGAAGAATTTGGCCCGGCCCACGCCGCCGGCGTCGGGCGAGACCACGGTCAGGGGGCCGAGGTTGAGGCCCTGGATGTGCTTGGCCAGCACGGGCGATCCGATCAGGTTGTCGACCGGGATCGAGAAGAAGCCCTGGATCTGGGGCGAGTGGAGGTCCATGGTCAGGAGGCGTCCGACCCCGGCGGCCTCGAGGAGGTCGGCCACGAGCCGGGCGGAGATCGGGACGCGAGGCCGGTCCTTCCAATCCTGCCGGGAATAACAGTAGTAAGGCATGACGGCCGTGATCCGCTCGGCCGAGGCACGCTTGAAAGCGTCGATCATCAGCAGGAGCTCCATGAGATGGACGTTGGCCTCGTACGAGCCGCTCTGGATGATGAACACGTCCTCGCCGCGCACGTTCTCGTCGATGTAGAAATGGATCTCGCCGTCGCTGAACCGCTTCAGGACGCTCTTGCCCAACTCGATCTTGAGGTAGTTCGCGATCTCCCGGGCCAGCCCGGGGTTGGAAGATCCGGCGAAAACTTTCATGGTCGATTCCTTTTCAATCGTCCTTCGTTCGATCTCTATCCCAAAAACTGGGGCGGGAGGATTCGAACCTCCGAATAGCGGATCCAAAGTCCGCTGCCTTACCGCTTGGCGACGCCCCAGCATCGAGTGCGTTCCAGCCCTGCTCCCGGGAGAGCGTGACGGCCGCGACGGCCGCGACGCGCGCGCGCATCTCGGCGAGGCACCGCCCCGCCGCCCCGCGGTCCCGGAACAGGCCGTAGACGGCGGAGCCCGATCCTGTCACGAGAGACAATTCCGCCCCGTGTTCCCGGAACAGGCTCTTATACTCTAGTAACTGAGGATAAAGTCTAAAGATCGTTTCTTCGAGTCTATTTTCCAGAAAACCGAAGTCCCGGGCCTCTAAAAACCCGCTAATTTTACTGTCTTTAGGGTCCGAAGTCAAGGACGTGCTCCGGAGGTTCGCATAGATCTGGGCGGTCGGGACCGGGAAGTCCGGCAGGGCCAGGACCAGGGGGAGGTTCGGCAGGTCGGGGAGGGGGGTGAGGACCTCGCCCCGGCCCTCGCCGAGGCAGAGGCCGCCCTCGAAAAAATAGGCCACGTCCGAGCCCAGGGCGGTGCCCAAGCCGCGCAAGTCCTGCCGGGAGGCGCGGCAATCCCAGAGCCGGTCGAGACCATATAGGGTCATGGCCGCGTCGCCGCTCCCGCCGGCCAGCCCCCGGCCGGCCGGGATCCGCTTCTCGACTCGGATCTCGGCTCCGCGGCGGGCGCCGCTCCGCTCCTGGAGGAGCCGCGCCGCCCGATGAACCAGGTTCGTTTCGTCCCAGGGGACCGTCGGGTCATCGCCCGACAGCCGGATCTCTGACGTCTCGAGGAGCTCGAGCGAGAGCGTGTCGTGGAGGTCGATCCACTGGAACAGCGTTTTGATGTCGTGATAGCCGTCGGGCCGCCTGCGCAGGACCTCGAGGCCCAGGTTGATCTTGGCGAAGGACCTAATCCTCATGTCTCAGGATCGCGGCGATCTCCCCCCAGCTCTTGGGAGAGAACGCTCCCAGAAAATCCAGGCGGAAGGCGCTTTCGGCGCCCGGCCCGTTGAATTCGATTCCGCGGACGGTCAGCCGGCCGGAGCCGAGGGCATCGCGAAAATCCACGATCCGGGGGACCGGGCTTCCGGGAAAAAACTCGCCGACCGTGAATTCGAGGCCGCCCTTCCGGCCGGCCCGGGTCCGGCCGTCGCCGTCGCGCTCGAAGGACCATTCCCGGAACGGTCCTCTGTCCCCGGCGCCCGCCGGCCAGCGGCCGCAGATCAGGCCGGCCATCTCGTCGAGGGTCAGGGGAAATCCCAGGAGCTTCTCGATGATCTCGGCTGGGCCCGCTTTCCAGTAGACCTTCTTGGTGGGCAGGACGAGATAGCCGTCGTCACCCACAAGGACGAACTCCGCCGCCGACCCGCCTAGGAAATCGGTGACGACCACCCGGCCGCGGCGCGACATCTCGAGAACGAAGGCGAACCGGGTCCGCGACGTCTCGCCGTTCCGGGTGATCTTGAGTGAAGCATCGCCTTCGATTTCGCGGATTTCGGAGGGCACGGGACCGAGGACGGCGCGGGGCGGACGACAACCGGGAAGGATGAGGGCCGCCAGCAGGGCGGCTCCGAGGAGAAGAGGTCTTTTGTTCGGCACGGGCGTTCGTCCCCGGCGGGGTCCCCCGGACCCGCCAGCCGGATCAGTCAAGCTTGAAGCCGTAGTCGTCGGCTTTTTTCTCGGCGGGGGTTCCGGGTTTGGCCGGCGGAGGCGCAGGGTCGTCGGACAGCTTGAATCCGTAGTCGTCGGTGGGAATCTTCCGGGCCGGCCGGGCCTCCGCCCTCGCGGAGGCCGCGAGGACAGACGAAGACGTCGGCTTCGCGATCTTCCGCCGGCGCATGAGCGGATAGAACGGCGATTTCAGCCGCTTCCCGAAACAGGACATGCTCGGGCTGAAGACGAGCAGCAGGATGAAGGCTCCGAAAACGATGAGAAGTCCGGTCACACCCCAATTCATGATCGATCCTCGTTCAGAAATTCGGCGGAAACGCGGCGCCGCGCGTGCGATATCAGTCCTGCTGGAATTTCGGGATCTTGGCCCGTTCCTTCTCTTTGCCGAGATGGAAACCGAGGAAAAAGGCGGAGGATATCGTGATGACCATCAGCAGCGTCTTGAAAAAGTCCTTCATGAGTCAACCTTCCCTCCTCTATTTTAATCAGCGCCAAGAAAAAGTCAACCTCCGAGGGATCGGAAGGGCGATTCGGCGCGGCTCCCGCCAAGATCGAAAGTGGAAGGGGGCTTCCGGGCGGGGGGGCTCCGAAAGTACGCCGATTTTCCCCGGCGAGGAAAATCGGCTCGTTCCCTCGGCTTGCTCCCGCGATCCGCCTTCGACGGATCGCGGTCCATGCCCGCTGCGCCTCGGTATGCCTTTCTCC
>JADGNV010000061.1 GCA_017883285.1 Candidatus Aminicenantota bacterium
ATTGCCCAACGCGCTTCCGGATTTTCTCAGTGGTATTATCCCCCCTAAACCCCCCTTAAACAAGGGGGGATTCGTCAGCGTTACTGCCTAGCGCGCTCCCAGATTCTCTCAGTGGTATTATCCCCCCTCCCCCCCTTAAACAAGGGGGGAGTTGTCAGCGCGCTAGGAAATGAGGCGCGGGCCGGACTCGAACCGGCGAATCGAGGTTTTGCAGACCTCTCCCTTAGCCACTTGGGTACCGCGCCGCGTATATCATCAAGAATGGGCCGGACGGGGATGTTTGGAGCGGGCGATGGGACTTGAACCCACGACCTTCTGCATGGCAAGCAGACGTTCTACCACTGAACTACGCCCGCAAAAACATCGTCTAACCTAGCAAAAACCCGCTATCCTGTCAACAAGCAATTCGCCAGGGGGCCGGGGCCTATTTGACCTGGACGAGGTCGCCGGCCCGGACCGGGGCCTTGACCGTCAGCACTTTGACCGTGGCCGACGCCTTCCCGACGTCGATGACCACGATGTTCGCCGACGGCTCGTTCGGCCGGTCTTTCGTCCCCTGGACGAAGACCGTCAGTTGCCGGCCGAGCTCGAGCCCGTCATCCCGGCCAAGGTCGATCAGGGCCCGCTGGCCGGTCGCGATCTGGACGGCGTTGTCTTCGAGAAAGACCACCTGGCCGGATAGGGCGCCGCCGGTCCATGCCCGGCCTTCGAGCCCGGCGTCCTTGACCGAAACCTTTTCCTTTTCGAGGAAGGGAACGAGGAAATGGCCCGTCATCAGCGAGCCGCACGCCTTTTCCACCCGGGCCAGGCCGAGTCCTTTTTCGATCTTCAGAACCCGCACCCGGCCGCGCTGGAAGGCCAACGGCCCAAGGGAGGATTTCCGGCCGGCGCCGGCGACCTTGGGCCCGAGCTCCAGGACCGCCATGACCTGGCCTTCCGCGGGGACGTCGCGGCCGTTCCCCTTGAAATAGACCAGGTCGCCGTCGGAGAACAGGGTCCGGGAGCTGTCCCCTCCGACGATCCTGAGGGTCGGGAGCTCGTTTAGGATGAAGAACGAACAATAGAGGTCGGCATCGGATGTCAGGAACGTGACGTCCCGGACGGGTTTGTCGGCCTGGGCCGGAAGAGGGGCCTGGCCTCTGTCCGCCGCAAGTCCCGCCGCCGCCATTCCGATCGCCAAAACGAGGAAACAGGATTTTTTTATGTTGACCTCGGTCGCGTTCTGAACCCCATGGATGGTTCCATTATAGTGTTTCGCCCGGAGCTTGACAACACATGTTTTCTCTTTGCGCCTCTTGACTTTTCCTCGAAATTCCCGCTAAGATGGATTCAACTAAGCACGACCGCAAAAGGAGAGGAGTAGCGTCATGGGAAAAAAAGAGATTACGGCGCGCATGGCCAAGGAGGCGGGGATCACCCTTCACCAGGCGCAATGCGCCTTCACTTCTTTGCTCGACGGCATCCGGGAAGACTTGAAGAAGGGAAACAAAGTCAATTTCTCGGGTTTCGGCAGCTTCGAGATCAAAATCCGCGAGGCCCGGAAAGGCCGCAACCCGAAAACGGGCGCGTCCATCGACATTCCCGGCAAGAAGAGAATCAAGTTCAATCCCAGCCGCCAATTCAAGAATTCGCTCTGATCTCGCCGCTCCCTCCGGCCTCTTTCTTCCGCCGGAAGCGCCGGCGCTTCGCTGTGGACAAAGCCCGGCGACTTCACTAGAATACTTTTTCGTCGGATTCCCGCCATGACGAAGAAAACAACGATTGCCCTTCTCTTCGGAGGGCGCTCCGCGGAGCACGACGTCTCGATCCGATCGGCCGCCACCGCCTTCCGCCATTTGGACCCAAAAAAATTCCGCGTCGCCTCGATCTATATCGACAAGCGCGGCCGCTGGAAGAGGGTCGCCTCGCCCCTCCTCCCTCCCGAACGGCTGGCCGCGGGCCCGGCCGCCGATTTTCTTCCCTGGGCCGGGACGATGTCCGCCCCACCGGTCCGGGCGGACATCTATTTCCCCATGCTCCACGGCCCCTACGGCGAGGACGGCACCATCCAGGGGCTCCTCGAGATGGCCGACGTCCCCTTCGTCGGACCGGGAGTCCTCGGCTCCGCCGCGGGCATGGACAAGGCCGTGATGAAGGTCCTGTTCGAGGCCGCGGGCTTGCCCGTCGTCCCTTACCGCGTCGTCCGCGAGACCGAATGGCGGCGGGACCCCGGCGCCGTCCTCCGCGCCGTCGGGCGCGCGTTCGGGCTGCCGCTCTTCGTCAAGCCGGCCAACCTCGGCTCGAGCGTCGGCATCACCAAGGTCAAGGACCGCGAGGCGACGCGCGAGGCGATCAACCTCGCTTTCCTCTACGACCGGAAGGTCCTCGTCGAGAAAGGAATCCGGGGCCGCGAGCTCGAATGCAGCGTCTTGGGCAACGACGCGCCCGAAGCGTCGCTTCCGGGCGAGGTCGTCCCCTATCGGGACTTCTACGACTACGACGACAAGTACAAGGACGACAGCCAGACCGTCTTCCACATCCCCGCCCGCCTGCCGGCCGCCGTCGTGAAGGCGGTACGGAAGGCGGCCGTGGCGGCCTTCGCCGCCTGCGAGTGCGAGGGCATGGCCCGCGTCGATTTCTTCCTCGAAGCAGGAAGCGGGAGGCTCTACGTCAACGAGCTCAACACCATCCCGGGCTTCACCGAGATCAGCATGTATCCTAAACTCTGGGAGGCGAGCGGCCTTCCCTTCCCCCGGCTCCTCGAACGGCTCCTCGAACTCGGGTTCGAACGGCATCGGGCGAAGAAGCGGTGCGTGGCGAGAACGCGGCCGTGAGGACGCTGGGCATCGACTACGGGGATCGCAACGTCGGACTCGCCTTGAGCGACGTCCTTGGAATGACGGCCCAGCCGTTCGAGACCTATCTCTTCAAGAACCGTCCGGCCGAGGACGCGTCCTATTTCAAGGATCTGGTTATCCGCCGGGGCGTCGGCGAGATCGTCATCGGGCTGCCGCTCCGGATGGACGGCTCGCAGGGGAGCCGCGTGGACAAGACCAAGGCCTTCGCCCGGTGGCTGGGCGAAGCGGTCGGCATCCCGGTCGTCTTCTGGGACGAACGCCTGACGACCCGCCAGGCCCACAACGTCATGCAGGAACAGAAAGTGCGGATGAAGGACAAGCGGTCCGTGATCAATCAGATCTCGGCCGCCATCATCCTCCAGGGCTATCTGGACAGCCGACGGAACGATGCGGATATGCCTTAAGATCGCGAAGGCGGCGCTCCTCGTCCTCCAGGTCCTGGTGCTGGCCGGCTGGGTGTGGCTCTACCTCGAATCCCGGACCCGACCTCCCGCGCCGGCAAAGCCGGAGACGGCGATGTTCGAGATCGTGAAGGGGCGGAGCGTCCGGGCGATCGCGTCCGAGCTCAAGGCGAAGGCCGTCCTCCGCAAGAGTCTGCCGTTTATCCTGCGCTACAAGTTCTTCTACGCCCCCCAGAGCCTCAAGGCGGGCGAATATCAGCTGCCGCTCGGCGGGTCGGCCGGGGAGGTGCTGGACGCGCTGATCAAGGGCCGGGTCTATCTCCATCCGGTGACCCTGGCCGAGGGCCTGACCGGAAAGGAGATCGTGGCCGACGTCGTGGCCGCGGGATTTGGGCGCATCGAGGAATTCGAAGCCGCCTTCCGCGAGACCGGCGACATCGCCCTTTGGGACCCCAAGGCGGCGGACTTGGAAGGCTATCTCTTTCCGGAAACCTACCATCTTCCGCGAGGGATCGCCGCCCGGGATATCCTGCGGAAGATGACCGCCCAGTTCAAGACCGTCTTCGGCGACGCCGGACGCCGCCGGGCCGCGGAGATCGGCCTGAGCGTCCGCGCCGTCGTCACGCTCGCCTCGCTCATCGAGAAGGAGACTGCCCTCCCCGACGAAAAGCGGCTCGTGTCCGCGGTCTTCCACAACCGGCTGCGGATCGGCATGAAGCTCGACTGCGACCCGACGATCATCTACGCCCTCAAGCGGGCCGGGCCGTTCGAAGGCCGCCTCCACACCAAGGACCTGAAATACGACTCCCCGTACAACACCTATCTCTATCCGGGGCTCCCGCCTGGGCCGATCGCCAACCCGGGGCGCGAATCGCTCGAGGCGGCGCTCAACCCCGCGGACGCCGACTTCCTCTATTTCGTCGCCAAGAACGACGGCGGCCACCAGTTCAGCCGGACCTTCGCCGAACACCGGGCCGCCGTGAACAAATACCGCCGTTAGTGTCCCGTCTCATTATTCTCTTGCGGATGTCGTCGGGAGAGACGGGACACTTCCAGGGGGGAGTCAAGCTCCCCCCTCGGCGCTTCGCTGACCCCCTGAGGGGGGCGACGCCGCCCCCCTCAAACTCCCCCGGCGGTTGTGCGTCTCCAATGATTCTTTTTTACCGAGCCGTTTACGAGACGCCCAACCAGGCCCGTCTCTCCCCCGCCGGGCCGTCTTTCCGCGGAAGAAAACCCCGGGGCCCTCGTCTAAACGGTTGAGGTCCGAATCATTTGCCAAGCCATCCCGTTTCTGATATAAATATCGCTCGTTCTTGTAAACTTCGTTTACACGAGGCCGGCTTCGATCCGTCTGATAAGGCCGCACTTAGCCTCAGGGAAAATGGCATAGAACTTGCTTTATATTCAGCGTGATCAACTGCATAAGCTTTGAAAGAGGAGGATCCATCATCATGAAAAAGCTTATAGTCCCCGTCATTCTCGCGGGATTCGTCCTCGGCCTGGCCGCCGCCCCGGGAATCGCCCAGCAGGCGCAGCAGCCGGCCCCCCAGAAGCAGCAATCCGCGCGCGTCACCATCCCCAAGGAAGTGAAGGACGCCCTCAACGCCGGACTGCCCACCCGCCAGGGCCGCCAGGACATCCCCTTCACGATCTTCAAGAGCACCTATCTGCCCGCCCAGCAGGCCTTCTACATCATCCTGTTCGCGAAGATGAAGAACGCCGACCTCGGCTTCGCGCCCGCGCCCCCCTCGCAGGTGGCCGACGTGGCCGCGGCGCCGGGCAACAAGCTCCGGGCCACCTTCCACATGTTCCTGGACTTCCACAAGATGGAGAACGGGGTTCCCCTCCCGACAGCGAGAGAGGTCTACGTACCCGTGACCATGGAGCAAGACGCGGCCGGCTACGATGCCGCCAAGGAAGAATGGTATTCGGTCGGCTACACGCTCCTGCCCGGGGATTACCTGGTGGGCGTGGCTGTCGCGTCCCAGGACCTGAAGAAGATCGGGACCCAGTATTATGAATTTAAGCTCCCCGATCCCAAGGACTTCACCAAGACCCTGGAAACGACGCCCATCTTCTGCGTCAAGGACATAAAGAACGTCGGCCAGGTCGAACAGCGGACCGCGCTCCACAGGGGCATGTTCCGGTATTCCGTCCTCGAATTAGTCCCGAACTTCGACCACGTCTTCACCGCGACCGATTCGCTCGACCTGTTCTATACCATCATCGGCGCCCAGACGAGCCCCGACGGCAAGAACTCGATCGAGGTCGTGTACGAGGTGACCAAGGGCGAGGAGCCGGCCATCAAGTTCCAGCCGGCCATGGAAGCTCCGCTCGTCAGCCGTCCGCTCCCGCTCAAGCAGACCGTTCAGATCAAGTCGGGCGACAGCATCCGAGAAGATACGCGCGATCTGGCTCCCGGTGCCTACACGCTCCACCTCAAGATCACGGACAAGATCTCCGGAAACACCTGCGCCAAGCAGTACGATTTCACAATCAAGTAGGCCGCTAAGAACCTAAGAACCGAGGATTCTCAGGGGCGGACCGCTCGTCGGCCGACGGGCGGCCCGTCCTTTTTTTTGTCGCCGCTCGTCCCGGCTAGCGCGGGGGGACTGGCGAAAACGCCCGCCTGTCAGTTTTTCAGGGTGAAGATCTTGCGCGACTTCCCGAGCCCGTCCTTGCCGATGAGGATGATGTCGACGTAGGTCTTGCCGGGAGGCAGATCGTAGGGGAAGGAAAAAACCATCGCCCGGCTCTTCTCGACGTCTTCGGGCTTTCCGGAGAACGATTGCGAGGCCGTGAACTTCTCCTTCTTGGCCCCGCCCGTCTTGTAGAGGAAGAACTCGAAATCGAAGGCCGCTTTGAGAAGGCCCTCCTCTTCCTTGAAATTCAGCTTCTTGACCGGGATCGAAACCACGATCTCCCGGCGCGAAGCGTTGTAGGATGCGTCGAAATCGAGATAACGGCCGGCCGCATCCTGGTTCTGGAACACCGCCCCGAGCTTGGCCTCCTCCATCGCCTGCATGAGGTTGCCCAGCACCTGCACCATTTCGAAGGAGTTCGTGTTGCGGGTGTCGCGGAATTCGATGCCGAGGTCGTATCTGTAGTAGATCCACCACAGGTCCGCCCCGCTGCCGAAGTCGTCCTGGGCCAGGGGATAGTACTCGGTCTTCTCGGGCGGCCCGAGGTAGATGTAGATCCGGCCTCGGTCGGTGTTCATCCCCCGCCGGCCCTCGTTGAAGTGCTTGTTGGCGTATTCGATCCGCTTTTCAAACTCCTCTTTGAACTCGTTGGTCACCGAGGTCGGATCGGGATCCCGCTTGGCCCAGAAATCGGCCATGAACTCCTTGCGCGACTCCGCGTCGGGCAGGTGGCGGAAAATGTCCTCCTCCTCGCCGGTCATGACCAGGCGGGCGGTCTCGAAAAAGACCTTGCTCTCGGGGTCGAGCTGGAGTTCGATCGGCGGCGCGCAGGCCGTCATCCCCAGGACGATCACCCCCGCCGTTCCGATCCAGGTTCTGAGCTTCACGCGGTTTATTTCTTCAGATAGTCCAGGAACCCTTTGACCTGGGCGGACCGCGGCGAATCCGGGTCGAACTTCATGTATTGCTCGAAGGTCGCGATGGCCTCGGCTTTGCGCCCCAGGTTCGTGTAGGTCAGGCCAAGCTGGTACAGCCCGTCGAGGTAGTCCTTCTGGACCTCGACCGAGCGCTTGTAGCACTTCAGCGCGTCCTCGAATTTCGAGAGGTTGTAATAATTCGTGCCGATGTTGTAAAGGACCGTGGCGTCCTTGATCTTGTCAAATTCGATTTTGTTGTACCACTCGAGGGCCTTCTCGTTCTGGCCGCGATTGGCATAGCAGTTGCCGACGGCGGTTATCGCCTCGACGCTCGTCGGCATCTTCTCCAGGACCTTCTTGTAGGCCTCCTCGGCCTGGTCGTATTTGTCCTCGGCGAAATAAGCGTTCCCGACGTTCTGCCAGATGATGGTGGCCTCGGGATACTTGGTGAGCACGGCGGTGTAGCCCTCGATGGCAGCCGCGTAGTTCTTCTGGTCGAAGAGCGCGTTGGCCTTGTTCAGCAAGTCCTTCAGCTCGTCGGAGAGCACCAGGCCCTCGACTTTCTTGATGATCATCTTGATATCGGGGTTCTTTCGCTGCTCGGCGATTTCGACCACGATCTTCTTGATCTCGTAGCCGATCTTCTGGAAATCGAAGTCCCAGTTTCCGCTCGCCATCCAGGCCGCCAGAAACTTGCCGTCTTTATCCGTGACGACTTCGAAGCCGCCGTTCGCTTTGGCGAGGAATAGTTTGATCCGGACGCCTTCGATGGGCTTGTTGTCCTGGTCGAGGACAAGCCCGTTCACCCGGCCCTTGCCTTTATAATCCTGGGCGGTCAGGAAGGACGCCGCCAGGGCGACGCATAAGATCAGGAAAATGGCCTTTTTCATCGGATGCCTCCTGTTAAAAATACATTGCATATCATGTGCCAGAAGGCCTTATTTTAACATCGCGCCCCGCAAAAAAAAAGCCCGGGCAAGAATCCGACCCGGGGGCGTAGCGCCGCTCGTCAAACCGGCGCAGAATTGCATTGACGCCGACCCGTCCCCGCAGGCACAATAGGGCCCGTGGTCCGCCGCCGGAGAATTTCGATGCGACAAGGGAGCGCGCCATGAAAATGAACAGGATCGTGCTCCTGGCCGTCGGAACGGCCCTCGCCCTGGCGCCGCTCGCGCCGAGCGGTCTACCCGTTCCCGCGGGCCGCGGGGCACCGGCTGGCGCGGGGGTGCGCGCCGTGGCCGTGGCCGTCCGAGTCTTCGACGGCGGCCGGTTCGTCGGCGACCTCGCTCTCCCGGATTTCGAACTCTCGGCGGACGGCGTTCCCCAGACGGTCGAGGCCTTGTACCGGGTCGGCAAGAACGCGATCACCCGCCGGGACGGCAACAAGGATTTCCTGCCTTTCGTCGGCCGCCGGTTCACGCTCCTCTTCCAGCTGTTCGAGTATCATCCCAAGATCGCGGATGCCGTCCGGGCCCTCTTCACGGAGGAACTCCGGCCGGGCGACAGCCTGGAGATCCAGACGCCGGTGCGCAACTACAAGCTCGCGGACCAGGCGTTCGCCGCCAAGCCGCCGAAAGTCCTGGCCGACGAAATGATCGACATCATCCGGAAGGACATCAACGCGGGGTCCATGGCCTACAACAGCCTCATGCGGGAGCTGAAGCGGCACATCCGGGCCATCGGCGGGTCGAATACCGGGGGGTCGGTCGACACCGATTCGGAAGGCGCCGACGTCGGTCTCGAGATGCTCCTGCCGCGCTACCGGGAGATCCTCCAGAAGCTCGACGTGCTGCGGCGCGTCGACAGCGGGCAGATGATCCAGTACGCTCGGACCCTGAAGGCCCAGATCGGCGAGAAGCTGGTCTTCTACGTCTACCAGCGCGAATTCCGGCCCGAGCTCAGCCCCCAGGCCATCGACGATATCGTGGGCAACAACCAGGAGAAGTTCAACGTCCTGGGCGACGTGCAGGAGATCTTCCAGACCTACCAGCAAAGCTTCGCCATGGACGTCCCGGCGATGAAGGAGGCGTTCGCCGATTCGTCGGCGAACTTCAACCTGCTCTTCATGAACAAGGACCCCGAGCGGATCGGCCGGGTGGTTATGCGGGAGCAGAACACAGACATATTCCGCGCCTTCGCCGACATCGCCGCAGCGACGGGCGGAACGGTCGATACGTCGCAGAACCCCGCCGCGGCCTTCAAGAACGTCCTACGGGCGGCCGACGAATACTACCTCCTCTACTTCACCCCGACCGCGGAAGCCGCGGGCGGCGCGTTCCACCCGTTGAGCATCAGGGTAAAGGACAAGAATTACAAAGTCGTCCACCGGATGGGATATTTCGGTTCGTGAAATTCCTCGCCGACCTCCACCTCCACTCCCGGTTCTCGCGGGCCACGTCGCGCGAAATGACCTTCGACACCATGGCCGCCTGGGCCAAGGTCAAGGGGATCAACGTCCTGGCCTCGGCGGATTTCACCCACCCGGAGTGGTTCTTCCTGACCAAGGAGAAGCTCGAGTCCGCGGGCAACGGCTTCTTCCGGCTCAGGGCCCCGCAGAAGCCCGAGAACGGGCATTTGAAGTCCGTTCCGTTTTCGCGCGACGACGTCGCCTTCGTCCTGTCGACCGAGCTCAGCTTCATCTATTCCAAGCAGGGCAAGGTCCGCAAGGTCCATCTCCTCCTCCTGGCCCCCGACTTCGAGTCGGTGGAGAAGATCAACGGGCGGCTCCACGGGCTGGGCGCCAACCTGACGTCGGACGGCCGGCCCATCCTCGGCCTCGACGCCCGGATGTTCGTCAAGCTGGTCGCCGACGTCTGCCCGCGCTGCGTCGTCATCCCCTCGCACATCTGGACCCCCTGGTTCTCGGTCTTCGGGGCCAACTCGGGCTTCGACTCCCTCGAGGAGTGCTTCGAGGAGATGACCCCGTTCCTGTTCGCCCTCGAGACCGGCCTCTCGTCCGACCCGCCGATGAACTGGCGCCTCTCCGCGCTCGATAAGTACACCCTCGTCTCGAACTCCGACGCCCATTCGCCGTCCAAGATCGGGCGCGAGGCGAATGCCGTCGAGGCGGAATTCGGCTACAAAGGCCTCATCGAGGCGATCCGGAGCAAGGATCCGGCCCGGTTCCTCTACACGGTCGAGTTCTTCCCCGAGGAAGGCAAGTACCACTACGACGGCCACCGCAAGTGCGGGGTGATGCTCTCGCCCCGGGAGTCGCTGGCCCACAACGACCTCTGCCCGGCCTGCGGCAAGAAGCTCACCATCGGAGTCGCCCACCGCGTGGAGGAGCTCGCCGACCGCAACGACATCCGGGACGCCGGCCTGCGCGTGCCGTTCAAGAGCCTCATCCCCTTGAACGAGATCATCGCCGAAGCCTGCGGGAAGACGGCTGAATGCCAGAGTGTCTGGAATACGTACTTCCGCTTCATCCACGAATTCGGGGACGAGCACCGGATCCTGACCGAGGTCTCCATCGGAGACCTCTGCGCCCTCGGCCCGGAGAAAGTCGGCCGGGGGGTCGAGCGGATGCGCAAGGGGCTGGTCAAGATCGAGCCCGGCCACGACGGCGAATACGGGATCATCCGCCTCTTCGAGGAGGACGAGAACAGGGCGGCGGCTGGGGCGGGCCAAATGTCGCTCTTTTGACAGGTGTCATTGCGGGCGACATGTCATGACCTTGCAGCGGCGGGGGGCCGGGTTTATAATAAAGGCATGAAAATACGACGTGCCCTCTTATTCATCATAATCCTCGTGGGCGTCTGCGCCCTCCTGCCCGCCCAGAAGAAGAAAACGGCCAAGGACCTGCCGCCCCAATACCAGAAATGGCTCGTGGAAGAGGTGGCCTACATCATCACCGCGAAGGAGCGGGACGTCTTCCTCCAGCTCGAATCCGACCGGGAGCGGAACATCTTCATCGAGGCCTTCTGGAAGCAGCGCAACCCCGACCCGAATTCGACCGAGAACGCGTTCAAGATCGAGCATTACAAGCGGATCACCTACGCCAACCAGTGGTTAGGCAAGAACTCGCCGACGCCCGGCTGGCGGACCGACCGGGGCCGCATCTACATCATCCTCGGGCAGCCGAAAGAAATCCAGGCCTTCGAGAACTTATATGATCTCCGGCCGGTGATCACCTGGTTCTACGACGGCATGGCCGACTACGGCTTGCCCGGCTCGTTTTACCTCGTCTTCTGGAAGAAGGACATCGTCGACGACTACCGGCTCTATTCCCCGATCAACGACGGACCGCAGCAGCTGATGCAGCATTATGCGGGCGACATGGCCGACGCCACCACGGCCTACGAGGCGCTCATGAAAATCGAACCGGCCGTGGGCTCGGTCTCCCTCTCGCTGATCCCGGGCGAGACCCAGTTTTCCGCCGCGCCTTCGCTCGCTTCGGAAATCTTGATCAAGCAGAGCATCCCCGAGGCGCCCCACTACAAAATCAAGGACGAATACGCCGAAAAGCTCCTGAAGTACAAGAACATCATCGAGGTGGACTACACCGCGAACTACATCGACAACGAGGCCCTGATCAGCGTCTTCCAGGATTCCTCCGGGCTATCCTTCGTCCACTACCTGATCGAGCCCAAGCGGCTGTCCTTCGAGCAGACGACGACCGGCTACCGGACGACCCTCGAGATCAACGGCCGCGTCACCGACCGCCAGAACAATTCCATCTACCAGTTCGATCGGACCATCCCCCTCGACTTGACCGAAGCCCAGATGGCCCAGATCAAGTCCAAGTTCTTCAGCCTCCAGGACCTGTTCCCCCTGACGCCGGGCCAATACAAGGTCAATCTCCTTCTGAAAAACCGGCTCTCCCGGGAGTTCACCTCGGTCGAAGCCGACATCCTCGTGCCCGACCCTGCGGTCTTCTCGATGAGCCCGCCCGTCCTGGCCTACAAGACGGACCGGGAGTCGCGATTCAAGGGCCAGAACAAATCCTTCCTCCTGGGCGGCGTCCAGTTCGTCCCCTCGCCCCGGAACGCCTTCGCTGCGGACGATGGACTGTCGCTCTACTTCCAGCTCCACGGCCTTCCAGCCGAGCTCCGGACCGGGGGATCGGTCCAGTACACGATCCAGCGGCAAACCGAGACCATGAAGCTCCCCGAAACGGTGAAGGTCGTCACCCGGAGCCTCCGGGAGATCGCCGACCCGGGCAACATCTTCGAGCAGTTCCCCCTGGCGGGGATGACTCCCTCGCACTATACCCTCAACGTGGCCGTCCTAGACGCCTCGAAGGCGGAAAAGCTCAAGACCAAGGTCGATTTCGACATCCGGGGCGCGACTTCGCTCAACCGGGCCTGGGTCCTCTCCCTGCCCCAGCCGGCGTCGACCGACCCCTCCTTCGCCAACATCGTCGGCTCGCAGCTCCTCGCCAAGAAGGACCTGGCCAAAGCCCGGCCGCTTCTCGAATCGGCATACACCCGCGATCCCGGGTCACCGAAGTACGCCCTCGACTACGTCCTGGCCCTGCTCGAGGCCAAGGACTATCGGGCCGTGATCGAGGTCGCGAAGCCCTTCTTGGCCGACGAGCGGCGATACGACTTCCTCCAGCCCGCCGGCGCGGCCCGCCAGGAGCTCGGGGCCTACGCCGAGGCGATCGCCCACTACAAGGACTACCTCTCCCATTTCGGGACGAACATCGGCATCCTGAACTCCATCGGGGACTGCTACGTCAAGCTGGGCAGCGCCGCCGAGGCGCTGGCCGCCTGGGAGCGGTCGCTCCAGCTCGAGCCGAACCAACCCGCCCTCCGCGAGAAGGTGAAGGCCCTGAAAGACAAAAAATGAAGCGGGCGGGCACGATCGTCCTCGCGGCGGCCCTGGCGCTCGCCGCGGGCGGGTGCGCCCTGAGCCGCCTCGAACGGGCCCTCGACCCCGACAGCCGCGAGTTCCTCTCGAAGGTCCGCTACCTCATCACCCGGCCGGAGCGGGTCGCATTTCTCCAGGTCCCGGCCGACGAGCGCCCGGCCTTCATCGAGGAGTTCTGGAAGAAACGCGACCCGAACCCCGAGACCGCGGAAAACGAATTCAAGATCGAATATTTCCGGCGGATCGATATGGCCAACCATCTCTTCACCGGCGGCCAGGAGCCGGGATGGCTCCAGGACCGGGGCCGGATGTACATCCTCCTGGGGCCGCCGTCCGACCGCCTGACCTATCCCCGCGGCGTCACGTTCTACGGCCAGCCGATGGAGTTCTGGTACTACGGCTTTTTCGAGCTCGTCTTCATCGACGACAATTGGACCGGGATCTATCGCCTGGATCCCTCCTCGGCCGAGCAGATCGGGAACATCATGCGCGCCCAGCTCGAGTGGAAGCCCCAGGTGGAGGACGTGCCCATGGCCCCGGGCAGCCTGGAGTGCGAGCTCGCGGTCGAAAGCCGGGGCGGGGGCAAGGTCGCGGCCAAAATCCTCGTCCCCTACAAGGCCATCTGGATGAAGGTGGGCACCGGGGCCGGGGCAGAGGCCTTCCGGACGACCCTGACCCTGGAGCTCCAGGCTCTCGACAGCGCCGGGGAAAAAGCCTGGGAGTTCAAGAAGGAATACCCGCTCTCCTTCACCAAGGATGAGTTCGACAAGGTCCTCAGCCAGACCTTTATGATCGAAGTCGAGGCGGGGCCGCTCAAACCCGGCGCCTACGTCCTGAATCTGACCCTGGCCAACACGCTCGACGGCGGAAAGGTCCACCGCAAGGCCAAGGTCACGGTCGAGGCGGGGACCTGACCGTCCATTCGATTTCCCGTTCGCCGAAAAAAATGTTACAATAATTGTTCCGGAAACGGCCTCCTCCCCTGGACGGAGCCGCCGGAATTGGCATGATTATTGCATTTATATGACGTGGAGGACATCATGAGAACCCGCGCTTTCAAAACCATAGGGCTCCTCGTCCTGGCGGGCCTCGTCGCCGCCGGGCTCGGCTTCGCCCAGGCCGGACGGGGCGTCGGCCGCATCGGGGGCGCCGTGATCGACGTCGACGGCAATCTGATGGAAAACGTCAAGGTGACGATCGTCTTTTCCCAGAACGACAAGATGAAATTCGAGCAGACGAGCGGCAAGAAGGGCGAATGGTCGTTCATCGGACTGGGCACCGGCAACTGGGACCTGACCGCCGTTGCGCCCGGCTACATGCCCCAGACCAAGTCCCTCTACGTCAGCCAGCTCGGGGTCAATCCCAGAGTGACGGTCACGATGCAGAAGATCCCCAAGGCGGGCAGCGGCATCGTCGCCGACGAGACCACCTTCGCCCTCCTCGAAAAAGGCAACCAGCTGTTCAAGGAAGCCAAGTATGACGAGGCCCTCGTCCAGTTCCAGCAGTTCCTCGAGAAGAACCCCAATCTCTACCAGATCCAGGTCTCGATCGGCGACTGCTACCGGGAGAAGGGCGAGTTCGACAAGGCCATCGAAAACTACAACAAGGTCCTCGAGCTGGCGAAGTCCGACGTCACCCTCGGCAAGGAGATGTCGGCCAAAGCCCTCTCCGGGATCGGCAATTGCTACCTCAAGCAGGGCAAGCTCCCCGAGGCCCAGAATTTCTTCAAGCAGTCGATCGAGAACTCGCCCAAGGACGAGATCCTGGCCTACAACGTCGGCGAGATCTATTTCTCGAACCAGGGCTACGACGACGCCGTCCGCTATTTCGAAATAGCCACCCAGATCCGGCCCGAATGGCCCGATCCGTACAAGAAGTTGGGCGACGTTTACCTCAACAAGGCCGAGATGGCTAAGGCCATCGAGAAGTACGAGAAATTCCTGACGCTCGAGCCCGAGGGCGAGCGGGCGGCCCAGGTCCGGAGCATGCTGAACGCCATCAAGAAGTAGCGAGGCCAGCACTCGGGGCCCGGGGGAGGGACATCTTTTTCGGGAAGGGTCGTCCATGTCCAAGAAGAAACGCTCCCGCAGCAAAAAGCCGGCCGCCAAGGCCAAATCCGCCGATCCGCGTCCGGAGGCGCCGGGTGCGGCGCGAGCCCCTGTCGCTCGAAGCGGCGGGGAGCCGCGTCGCGGTTTCCGGAAGTTCCTGCCGGCCGTCCTCGCCCTGGCCGTCATCCTCGGGGGGGGCGGGCTTTACATCATTCTCAAGCCCGCCGCCGTGCCGATCGTCCGGGACGACAAGCTCAACGTCCTCCTGATCACCCTGGACACCACTCGGGCCGACCGGCTGGGCGCCTACGGCTACGCCAAGGCCAAGACGCCGAATCTCGACTCCATCGCCCGCAACGGCGTCCGCTTCGCCAACGCCTACGCCCAGGTGCCGCTGACCCTGCCCTCGCACAGCTCGCTCATGACCGGGACCTATCCCCTGACCCACGGCGTCCACAACAATGGGGCCTACGTCCTCCCGCCCGAAGCGGTCACCCTGGCCAAGATCCTCAAGGACAAG
>JADGNV010000062.1 GCA_017883285.1 Candidatus Aminicenantota bacterium
CCATCTCGAGGAGATCGTGGCTGCGATCAACGGGCTGGGACCCGACCTCATCATTCTGGCCGGCGACATCCTCAACGAGGATATCCGCGAGCCCGAGCTCGAAACGATGTCCGCCGTCCTCCGAAAGCTCAAGGCCCCGTATGGCGTCCTGGGTGTGCTCGGGAACCACGAAATCTACGCCGGCGTGGAGCGGAGCCTGGCGTGGCTGGCGAAGAGCGGCATCGACGTCCTCGTGGACCGGACGGTGCTCATCGCCGATGCGTTCTATGTCGCCGGCCGGATGGATGCCGGCCACGGCTTCCGGCCGGGGGTCCGACCCCGAAAGCCGCTCGCGGAGGTGCTGGCCGGAATCGACCGCAGCCGTCCGCTCATCCTCGTCGACCACCAGCCCCGCAACCTGAAGGACGCCGAGGAAAACGGCGTCGACCTCCAGCTTTCGGGCCACACCCACGGCGGCCAGATCTTTCCCATCACCTTCATCAACAGCCTTATCTACGAAGTTCCGCAGGGGTATGCCCGGAAGGGGGCGACCCAATATTACGTCTCCTCGGGCGTCGGGAATTGGGGCCCTCCCATGCGGATCGGAAGCACGCCCGAGATCGTCCGGCTGAAGGTGTCGTTCCGGCCGGCCGGCCGGCCAGCTTCTTTCCCTATTTCCGGGCGGTGAACCTGGTCGCCTGGATGTTTCCCGGCCGCCGGGGAAGATCCCTTCCGAGTCGCGCGAGGCGCCCCGCCTGTAACGATTTCGGCCTCCCCGGCATTAGAGAAGAGGAGAGGCCCGTTTGTGCTAGAATATTCCGAGGAGTCGAAGATTCGCGACGCACGGTCTGAATATATCAAGAAGGCCGCGATCTTTTTAGGGTCGGCGGT
Source organism: Candidatus Aminicenantota bacterium (assembly GCA_017883285.1). GTDB lineage: Bacteria > Acidobacteriota > Aminicenantia > Aminicenantales > UBA4085 > FEN-413. The sequence goes on from JADGNV010000062.1 coordinate 871, forward strand.
CCTGCACGGCCTGCTGTTCTATTTCCTCCTCCATGCGAAGATCAACTACCGCATCTACCGTTACGACAAGAGCGGCGTGGCCACGGTCTTCCTCCTCTCCCGGGACGCGGTTCCGTTTCCCAAGGCCCCGAAGCGCGGGGCCTTGGTCTCTCCCGGCCCCGAGCCGCTGATCGTCAAACCCGGCCGGACTGTTGCGGGGGCGGCCGCGGCGGCGGCGCCAAAGGCGCCCGGTACGAAGCCCGAGCCCGGCGCTCCCCCCGGAAGCGGAGGAGGGGCCGGAAGGCCCGGACCTCCGGGCCCGCCGGCGGTCGAGTCGAAAGGAGAGGCGGCAGCCGAACGGGGCGGGGCCGCCTCCCAGGGAGTGTCGGCGGGATTCGGCCTGACGTACCCCCTCGGCAGCCAATTGAAGCTCACCAAACCGGCGGAAACCTCGATCGACGAAATCCTGCGTCCCGGCCGGTATCGGACTAGGACGGACATCGATTTCTCGAAGTACCTCCGGCCCGAGCCGGGGGCCATGGTTCCTTCGGGCCGGATCGGCATCGGAAAATCGGGCTCCGGCGGGGGCGGCGGCGGACAGTGGCCGGGCCGCGGGGCCAGCGTCACCCTGAACGTCGCGAGATACGATCTCGTCCCGTGGGCGACGGGCGTCATGACGAGGATCCAGCAAAACTGGACCCTGAACAACGCCGAGGACTCGGGGTACCGGGCCGAAGTCCGGGTCTCGGTGATGATGGCCCGGAACGGCGACCTCCTGGCCGTGGAGATCGAGACATCTTCGAAGGTCGAGGCTCTCGACCAAGCGGCGCTCCACGCCCTCCAGGCGAGCGGCCCGTTTCCTGCGCTCCCGGCCGATTTCCCAAAATCCGCCCTGGACATGGTGTTCGTGTTCCAATATGGCTATTAAGCGGTCATTTCTCTTCCTCCTGATGGCCGCCCTGACCGCGGGCGGACTCGCGGCCCAGTGGCGGGACGATGTCGCCCGCCTGTTCAGCCGGGGGAAGAACTACAAGGCCGTCGCCGAAGCGGTGCTCCCCGCCTACGACACCCTCGAAGCGGCGGACAAGCCCGACGCGGCGGCCATCCTGGCTTTCTCCTACGCGCGCCAGAACGACATCCCCAACGAAACGCGCTGGATCGTCGAATATTTTGAGACGGGCCGGGCCAAGGACTCGGGCTTCGTCTTTTTAGATTTTCTCAACCAGACGGACATCATCGGCTACCTCAACGTCTGGAAGATGCGGTACCCGTTCGTCTCGGAAATCGCCCTGGTCAAGGGTGTAGGCAACGAAGTGATCATCCCCCAAGGCCTCATGCCGATCGTGGTCGACGTCTCCGGCGAGGCCTACTACAAGTTCTCTCTCGGGGCGAACGTCCTCGAAGCGGGGCAGTTCAAATCGGGGTTCAACGTCCTCGGCCTCGACGCCTCGGAGCTCTTCCTCAACCCGGGACGGAGGACCTATCTTCTCGAGCTCAAGGCCGGGAACTTGGTCCTGAAGAAAGAGATCGACTTAGACGTCGAAGTCACGTCCCCTCTCAGCCTCCCGAAACCGGCGCCTTCGGCGGCGCGAGGCCGGCCGATCGAGTTTTCATTGTCGATGTACGTCGGCGGGGAGCTGGTGATGACGAGCCGCAAGACCGAGACGCCGGTCTCGTGGAAGCTCAACGTCCCGGTCAACACCCTGACCTGGGGATGGAATCCGGACTATTGGATCAACCGCGACAAGCCCGATCCGATGCGGAACTCCATCGACATCGTCAGCGCGGTCAGCGCGATTTACAATCTCATCAAGGACCTTCTGACGAAAAAGAACAAGAACGACCCCGAGCCGCCGAAAATTCAGACCGTCCAGGATCTGTCGCTTGTCTTCCCCCAGAAAGACCCCGAGGGCAAGGACCGGGAGATGAGGGTGTCGATCCGGCTCCGGTCGAAGAACCTGCCTTATGTCCTCAACGCGCCCTGACGAGAAGCGCGCTGCTCGGGTCAGATCTCGACCTTGAACACGCCCTTGAGGGCGAAGCCGAAGACGATCGACAGGATGAAGAAGGCGGCCAGCCAATGGACCCGCAGGCCGAGGAGGTTCAGCCGCCGCTCGGGATGGAGCACTTCCACGGACTCGACCGGCACGCCCTTTGGGATCGGGCGTTCTCCCGGATTGAAGACCTGATCCAGGAGCGACCGGCCCGGCTTGAGGTTCGGAATCTTGCTCAGCCCGCGTTCGCCGACGAAGACCGCCTTGGTGAAGGCGTCGGCGCCCAGCCGGAACGTGAGCTCGTGGGCCCCCGGGGCGGCGGCCTTGAGCCGCCAGTCGATCTCCCGGTCCTCCTCGATCCGCAGGGGAGGCGTCTCGACCGCGATGCCCGGCGGCGCTTCGAGGACGATCCCCGTCTCGACCGGATTGTGGCCCGCCGCCAGCTTGACCTTGAGGATCGCGGTTTCGCCGAGGGCGAGCGGCCTGGAGCCGAACCGGAGGTTGATCTGGACCAGGATGAGCAGGACGGGCACGATCATGACCAGCATCGGCTTCAAGGCGTGGCCGAGATAGCGGCCGTTGGCCCGAAGGACCCGGCCTTGCGAGCGGAGTTGCTGGGCCAAGCTGTCCTTGTAGAGGCGGAGTTCGAGGAGATGGGCCTTGATGGCGTTCTTGGACCTCCGGATGCCGTCCTGGTTTGACGTCCAACGGAAAACGGCGAGCATCAGGAGCCCGGTCAGGAGGGAGACGACGATCATCGCGATCCAGGGGTTCATGTATCGAAACGGTCCCACCAAGAGGTCGAAAACCGTTCCGAGGACCGCGTTGAGGATTCCCATGGCGGGGCGTCAGCCGATGTAGCCCAGTCCCTTGAGCTTCTTCTTGATCTCATCCTCGGAGTCGGCTTCCTCGATCTTGGCGAGCTCCTTCTCGAGCATGTGGGTCACGAATTCCTCGACCGACGAATAGCCGGACATCTCCGCATATTTCCGAACCTTGTCCAGCAGAGCCTTCTCGATCTTGATCTTGTCTTGGGCCATATCGTTCTCCCTCCGGCGGCGCTATTTAAAAATCGAGGCGCCGATCATTTCCTGGGGCTTCTCGATATCGAAGACGTCCATGATGGTCGCCGTCACGTCGGTGAGGGCGGGGCTTTCGGCCGCGAACGGCCGGTTCGCGAGGAGGATGCCGGGCATGAGCTCGGCCGCCCCCATGTGGTCGCCGCTCCATTTGGCCTTGTTCACTTCGAGGATGTCCTTGGGGACGCGGCCGAGCGGGGACTTGAATGAGATCCGGTAGCCGCGGTTGAATCCCAGGACGATTTCCGGGGCATCCCCGACGAACGGCCCGGTGTAGACGTCCCTGGCCACGTAGGCCCGGGCCAACACTTTGTCGCCGGTCATCGGGTCCCGGTAATCTTCAAGCTTGCGGGCGATCTCGCGGACGAGAGCGTCCTTCTCTGCGCCGGGCGCGACGATCCCCTCGGCCTCCCGGCCCTTTTCGTTGATGTACAGCCCGTTCAGGCCGATCCCGTAGGCCCGGGTCTTTGCCCAGTTCGTGCCGACGAAGGGCCACTCGAGCTCCTCCTCCTTGAATTCGTTCTGGAGCTTCAGATAGCCGTTCGTCCGGAGCCAGGTGTTGAGGTTGAAGCTCCGATAGTACGGATTGAAGCCGTGGTCGGACATCACCAGGACCACGGTCTCCTTGTCGACCTTCGTCAGCGCCCGGTCGAGGATGGCGTCGGCCTCCCGGTAGGTGGCCTCGATCGTCCCGCCGAACGTCCGGGCCAGAACCGGGTCGTAAGCGGGGTGCTTGTCGTCGAGCAGCCGCCAGAACATGTGCTGGCGCTGGTCGGTGCTCGAGATGTAGTAGAACAGGAGCCCCGAGTCAAATCGGCCCAATTCGTAGTCCAGCATCGCCCGGCTTTCCTGGAGGACGAAATCGTCCTGCTGGAGGAACTCGCCCTCATCCAGGATGTCGTTGTCGAGGGCGCTCGTGTCGGCCGGAAGGCCTTTGGTGAAGAACGGGCCGAATTTCTTTTCGAGATCCTCGCCGTAGGAGACGGGCGTGGAGATGGGGAGCGCCGGCCGGGCCGGGTCGATGTTGATCGGGGAGACGTACAACTTGAATTGGGGGCGCACTTCCTTGAGATAAAACATGCAGATCCCGCCGACGCTCTGGGTGGGGATGAGCGGGAAGCTTACCCGCTTCCAGCCGCTCCATTCCTTCTCCCGGAGGATGAACTCCTGGCCCTGGATCGCGATCTTGGCCACGGCGTTTCGGGGATCGAGATAGACCTTGAAATCGATTTCCGCGGCGGGCCGGTCCGACTTGAAGGAATTGACCGGGCCCGGGAGCTTCGTCTCGATCCGGTTGCCGATGACATAGACCTGATGGACCCGCGCCCCGCCGATGTCCTCGTTCACGAACTTGGATTCGGTCGTGTAATAGTTCAGCATCCCGTACGAGCCCTCGAGGTCCGGCGTCCCCATGCCCGAGAGCGTCTTCTGGCGGCTGGGCACGGGGGGGTAATTGGCGGGCATCTTGAAGACCGTGGCCGGAATATCGTGCTCCTCGAGCACCTGCCAGAACGCCTTGCCCCGGCGGAGATTCCGGACGGTGCCGCTCTTGATGGGGAAGACCAGGTTCCCGAGCCGGATCGTCTTCGTCGCCCCTTCCGTGGCGGATGCGGAGAACGTGGGGAAGTAGGACTTCGGATCCCGGTGGATGAAATCGAAGATCCCATGGCCGCCCGGGTTGGTCCCGGCGATGAAGTTCGACCAGGCGACCGGGCTCTGCGGAGGGATGCTCGTTCCCAGCCTCCGGAAGCCTCCCTGCGCGGCCAGGCGCTTGAATGCGGGCAGCTTGCCTTCCTTCATCCAAATGTCGGTGAGATGGGGGTCCATGCCGTCGAAGCCGAGGACCAGGATCTTTTTTGCGGTCGCTTTCTGGCCATAGGCCCGGATGACGCCCTCGGGGCGCGTTCCCAGGGCGAGCAGTGCGGCGGCGCCCGCTCCGGTTTTTATGAAATCACGGCGGTTCATTTCCTTTTTCCTTCCGCATCCGCGGTTGGCAGGAGCGAGCGGCCGTCCATATGGGCGGGCGCCCCGAGGCCGAACAGCTCCAGGACGGTCGGGGCGAGGTCCATGATGGAGGGCGCCGGCGACGCGAGCTTCAAGTTCGAGAACAGCACGCCCGGAACGCACGGCGGGTCGATGCAATGGTCTCCGCCCCAGGCCTTCGTATTGTCCTCGAAGACCGCACCGGTCACGATGCCCGTGACGCCGTCCCAGGACGCCCGGTAGCCCGCGTTGTAGCCCACGATGAGGTCGGGCGCATTGTCCTTATAAGGCCCTGAATAAATCGCGTCCTTGTCGTAAATGGTGTTGACGGCTGTCGTCCCGGAGGCATCGTCCTTCAGGCCGGTGAGCTTCGCGGCGAGCTCGGACCGGAGGGCGTTCGCCTCCGCGCCCGGCGTGACCGTCCCTTGGGCCTCGCGGCCTTTCTGGTTGACGTAAATCCCGCCCAGGCCGAGGGCGTAAGCCTTGGTCCGGGCCCAGTCCACGCCTTTGAACCATTCGCCGCTCCGGGTGGCGCCGTCCTTCAAAGCCAGATAGCCGTTCCGGTAGAGCCAGGAGTTGACGTTCACGCCCCGGCGGAAGGGCTTGAAGCCGTGGTCGGACATGATGAACAGGGCCCCGCGCGGCGACATCTTGGCCCGCACCCGGCCGATCATCTCGTCCATCTTCACGAACAGGTCCTCGAGGACCTTGTCGCTCAGGGTCGCGGGCCCTTTCTTCAGCGCGGGATGGTCCTTGTCGAGGTAGCGCCAGAACATGTGGGAAATGCTGTCGGTCGTCTCGAAAACGCAGACGACCATGCCCCTGCGCGTCTTGTCCAGGGCGTTGAAGAGCATCCCTTCCCATTCCTTGTGGTTGGAATAGGTGAGCTCGAGGAATGCCTTCTCGCTCAGGGCGCCTTCGTTGAGGGCCCAGGTGTCGTTGGCCTCGCCCAGGGTGATGAAATTCCCCAGCAGCTTGGACAGGTAGACCGAATAGATGAACGGATGCGAGATCGGGAGGGCGGGCTTGTCCGGATCGATGTTGAGCGGCGTGACGTACATTTCGAAGTGGGGCGCGAGCGAGGAGACATAAAACTTGCAGATGGCCCGGATCTTGACGCCTAGGCCGGGCCGGAACGCGACCCGCGTCCAGGGCGAGAAGGTGTTCTTGGCGAGCGTGAGCTTTTGGCCCGAGACCTCGATCTCGACGCTTTCCTTCGCCCGGTCGATCGCGATCTTGAGGGGCAGCCGGATCTCCTCGGGCGTCTTGAGCATGGTGTTCTCGGGCCCGCTGAGATAAGTGATGACCCGGTCGCCTTTGACCTCCACCGGAAAGATGACCCCGCCCTCATGCTTCTGGACCTTGGCCGGGTCGGAGGTGTAGAACGAGAACGTGCCCTGGCTGCCCTTCAGGTCGGGCGTGCACATGCCCGAGAGGAGGTGGCCCCGGAACTTCTCGGGAGGGAACGTGATCGGCACGCGGAGGACGGTGCTGAAGATCCCATTTTCCCCCAGGATCTTCCAGAAGGGGATGCTCTTGCGGAGGCCCCTGATCTCGGGCTTCGAGATCGGGACCCGATATTTGCCGATCGACAGCGTCCGTTTCGGCTTCCCGATTCGCGCCGAGGAGAGGTCGGGGAGATACGTGCGGGGATCGCGGCTCAGGAAGTCGAAGATGTTATGCTTGGACGGGTTGGAGCCGGTCATGAAGGACGACCAGGCCACCGGCGAGATGGCCGGCGTCGTCGTCTGCAGGCGGCCGTAGAAGCCCTCGGCCTTGAGCCGGGCGAGGTTGGGAAGCTTTCCTTCGGCCATGTACTTTTCCGCGAGCTCGGGAGCCATGCCATCCAGCCCGACGATGACGACCTGATCGACGCGGCTTTTCCGGAGGGCTTTCTTGCTGCGGATCGCGCGGAAGAGGAACCGGAACGGCCAGGACAGGAAGGAGAAGATCGCGAGGAAAAAGGTCAGGAACAGGACGAGGAACGAGGAGAGGAAGGCGAAGCCCGCGCCCGGGCCGATGTAGGCCGCCGCCGGAATTCCCGCGGCGAGCAGGAGAAGGATCGCGCTGGGGAGCCGTCCCGCCGACCCGATGCGCCGGCGCGGGCGGAGGCTATGGATCGCTCGTTTTTGGACGTCGGCGGACATCAGAAACGATCCATGATGATCTTCGAGAGGTCCGAGATCGCCAGGTCGGCCCCGAAGTCGTGCTTGGCCAGGAAGAAGGCATCGTCCCAGGTGTGCATGCCCTGGAGCCCGGGGGTGCGGCCGAAGATCTCCTTCTTCTTGACCGATCCTTTCAGGTCGAAGCCCGGCTCGGAGAGCACGACCAGGTCCGGCCCCTTGGAGACGAACGGCCCGGAATAGATTTCCCGGGCGTTGTACACCTTCCGGATGACCTTTCGTCCTTCGAACTCGAGCGCCCCGAGCCGCCTTATGATCTCCTCTTTGATCGCCTTGGCCTCGCCCGCTTTCACCGAGCCCTGCGGATACTTGTCCTTGGCGTTGATGTAGATGCGGCTCGGATCCAGGGCGAAGGCCACGGACTTGGGGGAGATGTCCTCCAGCCCCCGGGGCGCGCTGTTGGAGAATTTCAGGAATTTCTCCTTCTCCAGCCAGGCGTTGAGGTAGATCTCCTGCCGGATTCCCGTGAAGCCGTGATCGGAGAGAAAGAAGATGTTCTCCTCATCCCCCGAGGTCTTGCGGAACGAAATGTAGATCTTATTGATGAGGCGGTCGATCTGGCGGTAGTAATCGAGGAAGTTCTCATGGTGGGGATGGGCCGGGTTCTCGTACGCGCTCCAGAGGAAGTGGTGGAGCCGGTCCGTCCCGGTCAGTACGAGCTCGAAATAGTCCCACTCCTCATACCAGAAATGGTTTAGGGCCTTCTGCCGCCCCATGAGAGTCTTGATGAGTTCGTTCCAGAGGACGGACGTGTTTTCGCGGGCCTTGAGCGTGTCGATGTCGATCTGGTAGCCCATCTGTTCCAGGGCGGCTTTGTGCGAAAGGGGATGGACGGCTTTGGCGAGCTCCACGGCCACAAAGCCCGAGATTAGGACGCCGTTGATCGGCCAGGCGGGGTAGGTGGACGGCTGGTTGATGATGATCGATTTCACGTTTTTCGCGGCGAGCGTCTCCCAGAACACCGGGGCTTTGACGTCCAGAGAATTGGGGTAGCGGAGCTCGTAGGTCCCGGGCTTGAGGTCGGTGAAGCCGAAGATGCCGTGCGTGCCGGAGTTCGTCCCGGTCATGAAATCGGTCCAGCTGACGGCGGAGATTTCGGGCAGGCTCGCTTTCATCTTGTGGAGGTGCCCCGAGTCGATGATCCTCCCCATGGCGGACATGACCCCTTTCTTGGCCAGGTCCAGGAGAAGATCATAGGGGACGCCGTCCAGTCCGATGACACAGACGCGGTTTTTGGGCTTTTTCTTGAGGGTGGCCATATGAGGGCGATTATTATAGCATCCCCCCTCAGGAAGTCAAAGGTCTGTCCGGGATCAGGCCTCCTCGATCACCTTCCAGCCAAGGGCGTCGGCCAGGGCATAAACCGGCTTTTTCAGGTCGCCGTAGAATGTCACCCGGTGCCAGCCCCAGCGGTCCCACATGGTGTAGAGCTTTTCGAAATCGCCCAAGGGCTCGGCAGCGAGCTTCGTCCGGCAGGCTCGGTCGTCGGGATCGTTGCCCACGGCCTTGCCCTGGTGGAAAAGGATTTCCTTGCGGTCGTTGGAGATTTCGATGCTGGTCGTCAGATAGCCCGAAGGCAGGATCGATCGGATCGAGGCCCCCTGGCGGTCTTCGGAGTGGGTCAGGATCTCGTAGGGATTGGCCGGCCCCTTCGGTCCGAAGACTTTGTTCGAGGCGACGCAATGGGCATAGATGATCTGGCGCTTCGCGGAATCCATGACCGGATCCGAGATGAAGCCCGGCCGTCCGTGCGTCAGAATCCCGCCGGCGACCATGGCCGCCGCCGAAGGGACGTCGCATTCGCAGCCGCCGACCAGGCCCTCGTTGTTGAGCTCGTGGAATCCCAGGCAGGGATACGCATGGATATGCCCGCCGTAGAACCCTCCCAGACAATTGATGGTGATCGCGTTCGCCCCGCGCTTTTTCAGTACGGCTTTCTGGGCGAGGTACATGGCCGCGGAATTCTCGATCTCGGCCCGGCTCACGCCTTCGATCCGGGCGGCGCCTTTCATCCAGCGGTCGGCGACGGCCATGGCTTCGGCCTTGTCAGCCTTGGACCAGGCGTCGTTGATTTCCGAGAAGGGGACATACTCCACGGGAATGCCCATGACCGTCGTCCCGGGCGCGGGATCGGGGCCTTTGACCGCCAGGATCTTGGAGGCCTTCATCCGCCGGACCGTTTCCTCCGCGGACAGAACCGCAAGCGCATCGGTGCGGCCGGCGAGGTCGCCGGCTTTGGAGGTCCGGTCCCGGCGGACCTGGGCGATCGCCCGGTTGAAATCGTAGCCCGCGCCGGCCGCTTTGGCCGGGGCGAAACACGCGACCGCGGCCGCCAGGTCGTCGAACCGGGACGAGCCGAGAAAACCCAGGTTCGGGGTCCCGGCGCGGAGGAAGCCCGCCGTATAGACGAGGAACCCTCCGCTGCCGCCGAATTGGAAATCGGCGTAAAGGACGGGCTTGCCGGCGGTCGCGAGGGTCTGGGCCACCCGGTTCCAGCAGTTCATCTGGAAGGCGAGATAACCGTCGATCCCGGCGGCCTTGTCGTCGTCGAGGATCCTCTGGGCCTGTTCGGGACCGGTCGCCGGAGTCGGGAGAAACGCATGATCCGGGAAGCGTGCGGCGAGGGCGGCGTTGGTCCGCTCCATGAACGGCCGGAAATCGAATCCCTTGTTGGGCCAGTCAGGGATTTCTTGGACCGGGCCGTGAAGGGCATAGACGATCCGGATCTTTGTCTTGCCCGCTGGGGGGTCGGCGCGGAGCCAGGTCGGGACTCCGGCGAGGCCGGCCGTACCGGCGCAGGCGGCGCAACCCGCCAGGAACCGCCGCCGCGTCAGGCCGGGATGACAGGCGCACAGGGACCCGAATTCCGTCCGTCGTTCAGGGTGTTTCATCCGACTCTCCTTTCTCGCCGAACATATCGCGACCCCAAGGCGAATGTCAAGAAGAGGGAAGCCGGAAAAAAGAGGCGGAGCCGGCCTTCATCCGGAGCTCCTCAAGCGAGGGCTTTGAGCACGTGATCGAGGAAAACGTCTTCGGGGACCGCGCCTTCGATGGCGTGCGTTCCGTCGATCACGGTCTTCGGGACGCCGCGGACGTTGAACCGGTCGGCGAGCTTCGGAAACTCCTGGGACTCGATCATGTCGGCCTTGATGAAAGGGGATTCCAGGGCGAATTGGTGGGCGAGCCGCACCGCCCGGGAACAATAGACGCAGGTGGGCGTGATGAAGACTTGAATGTGGATGTCCCGGCGTACGGTTTTTAGGGCCTCTTTCGTTTTGGGCGCGAGCGACGTCGTGCCCTTGGACACGTCGATGAGGGCCTCGAGGAGGCTCGTGTACTCGTAGCCGGAGGGAATTCCGAAAAAGCGGATGCCATACTCCCGCGCGCCGGCGAGGACCGTGGCCGGGATCATGTCGATACCGCGCGCGGCGGCACTTTCGGCCTCGGCCTTGAAGTCGAGGATCCGGAGGTCGATCTTGTCCGAGAGCGAGGCGACCTCCTCCAGGAGCTGGCGCGTTTCCTTGCAGAAGAAGCCGTCCTGGCTCCTCTGCGATTCGGGTAGTACCAGGCAGCCCGGTTCGCCCGTGAAATGGAGCATCGTCACCTTGTCGACGAGCTCCTCGTCGAATTTTTTTCGTGTCGCGTCGCGGACGTCATTGCCGAGCATCGCCATGATCCGTCTCCTGGAAACCATGCCCGGGCCCCGGCCCGAGCCGATCCCGGGCATTATACGGGCCCGGCGGCCGTTTGACAAGCGGGGTGGACACTGCTAAAGTGTCCTCCTTTTAGCCCGTTGTGAACCCGAGGACGATGGACAAGACCGAGAAGCTTATTTCGCTGCTGGAATCCCGATACCGGAAGAAAACCCGAAAGAGCCTGCGCCTCTACCAAGAGGCCCAAAAGGTATTGGTCCGGGGCGGCAGCCATTCCATCCGCCTGTTCGCGCCCTACCCTTTTTTCATGGCTTCGGCGGGCGGCCCCTGCGTCCATGACCTCGACGGGAACGCTTTCATCGATTACTGGCAGGGCCATTACGCCAACGTCCTCGGGCACAACCCGGACGTCCTGAGGGCGGAATTCCGGCGGTTCGATCCGGAGCGCGGCTCGCTCCATACCGGGTTCGAGGGCGAAAGCCAGGTCCGGCTGGCCGAGCTCATCATGTCCCGGCTCGGCTATAAAGACCACAAAATCCGGTTCACGACCTCGGGCGCCCTGGCGACCATGTCGGCCGTCATGCTGGCCCAGGCCTACACCGGGCGCGAAAAGATCCTGAAGATCGGCGGCGGCTGGCACGGCGCCACGCCGTACCTCCTGAAGGGCGTCAACTTCCACGGCGAGGACGGTTTCGGCCGGGCGGAATCGGCCGGGATCCCGAAGGCGATGCTCCGCAACACGCTGATCACCCGCTACAACGATATCGACCGCCTCGAACGGATTTTCAAGAAGCAGGGGGGCCGGATCGCGGCCTTCATCGTGGAGCCCTTCCTCGGCGTCGGCGGCTTCATCCCTGCGTCGCGGGATTATCTGCGGGCCGCCCGACGATTGACCGCGCGATACGGCGCCCTCCTGATCTTCGACGAGATCATCACCGGCTTCCGGTTTTGTCCGAGCGGCCTCCAGACGCTCTACGGCATCGAGCCCGATATCACGACCTTCGGCAAGCTGATCGGCGGCGGCCACGCCGTGTCCGCGGTTGAAGGGAAGGCCCGGATCCTCGAAGGCCGGAACGCCAAAGGCAAAGTAAAAGCCAAGTTCGAGGGCGGAACCTTCTCGTCCCATCCCCAATACATGCGGGCGGGCTACGTCATGCTCAAGCACCTCGTGGACCACGCCGGCCCGATCTATGGCGCGCTGGCCGCGGCCGGCGACGTGCTCCGGACGCGCGTCGAGGCCGTCTTCCGGGCCGAGGGGATCGAGGCGCGGTGCACGGGCTGGGGCAACGAGGCGGTGCCGGGGAGCTCGCTGTTCATGGTGAATTTCCCCCGGACGGACAAGGCCTTCACGTCCGCGGAAGATGTCTGGGACCCCGCTCGCTGCGACGTCCGGCTCAAAGAAGAGGTCCTGAAAATCGCCCTGCTCGCCGAGGACGTGAACGTCGTCCACGGCGGGGGGGCTATCTCCCTGGCCCACGGCCCCTCCCATCTCGACCGGACCGTCGAGGCCTACGCCGCCGCGGCGCAACTCTTCAAGAAATACCTTTTCTGATCGGTCGCCCCGAAAAGCAACCCGTTTTTCCCCCGTCAGGATATCGCCGGGCCGCGGGCCGCGAGGACCGCCCGCTCGTAGCGGGCGATCTCATCGAGCCATCGTCCGCCCGTCGGGACGTCCGCTTCGAGGCAGAAGCGGTCCCAGACCGCGCCGAAGGGCAGCAGCCGGGCCTCTTCGCGAAGGGCGAGACGGCGGAAGCCGTCGCCCGCCGCTTCGGCTTCGCGGAGTTTGGTTTCGGGGAGGAGGAGGGCGTAGAGGACCCCTTGAAGCGCGGCCCGGGCTCCGATGACCCAGGCCCCGACGCGGTTGATCGAAGCGTCGAAATAATCGAGGGCGAGCTGCACCCGATCGAGGGCCTTGGCCCGGACGATTTCTTCCGTGACGGCCTGGACCTCGTCGTTCAGGACCACCACGTGGTCGCTGTCCCAGCGGACGCCGCGGCTGAGATGGAACACCAGGCCCGGGGCGAAGAGCAGGATCGCCGAGATCTTGTCGGCCAGGGATTCGGTCGGATGGAAATGGCCGAGGTCGAGGCAGAGGAGCTTGCCCCGGGAGAGCGCGTAGCCGAGATAGAATTCGTGGGAGCCGACCACGAACGACTCGGAGCCGATGCCGAAGAGCTTGCTCTCGAGCGAGTCGCGCATCTGGACCGGGCTGTATTCGACGGCGAAGATCTCGTCGAGCGATTCCTTGAGGAGCAACCGCGCCGCGCCGCGGTCCACCGGCACCTCCTTGCTGCCGTCGGGGATCCAGAGGTTGTGGAGGCAGGGGCTCTTGAGCTCCCGGCCCAATCCGGCGCTGATCCTGCGGCAGCCTTTGACGTGGTCGATCCAGAACTTGCGGACGGTCCGGTCGGGATGGCTCAGGGTGAAGCCCGAATCGGCCAGGGGATGGGAGAAGCAGGTGGCGTTGAAGTCCAGCTTGAGCCCCGACTCCCGGGCCCATTCGACCCAGCCACGGAAATGCTCGGGGCCGATTTTATCCCGGTCGACGGGCTTGCCCCCGAATTCGCCGTACATGGCGTGGAGGTTCACCCGGTGCGAGCCCGGGATGAGCGAAAACGCCTTCGTGAGATCGGCGCGGAGCTCGTCGACAGTGCGGGCTTTGCCCGGATGGCGGCCCGTGACCTGGAGGCCCCCGCCCGAGAGGGCCGCGTCGGGGCGTTCGAACCCGCCGACGTCGTCGCCCTGCCAACAGTGGAGCGAAAGGGACAGGGGCTTCAGAGCGCGAAGGGCGGCATCCGTATCGACGCCGTACTCGGCGTAGATCTCGCGGGCCGGTTCGTAGAGGTTTTTCCTGTTCGCGTCGGTCATCGTTTTCTCCCGGGCGCGGGCCCTTTTTTTCGGAGTGGGGTTTTGGGGGAGCGCGGTCATGATTGGGACTTCGGTTCAGGCCGGCGCAATCTCCCGGAATCGGGAGTAGGCCAGCTCCCACTGAGATACTTCGTCGGGTTCATGGAAAGCGAGGTCGGTGGACGCGGCGACAACATCCCGGATTTCGTCGAGCGACCGGATCTGGCCGAGCGCCAGGGCTTGACCCAAAATATTGCCGAAGGCCGTGGCTTCGACGGGGCCCGCAACCACCGGAAGACCGGTCGCGCCGGCCGTAAAACGGCAAAGGGTGGGATGACGGCTCCCCCCGCCGATGACGTGGATTCTGGAGATAGGCCGGGAGGAAACGCTCTGTAAATCTTCCAAGACGGCGCGGTATTTCAGGGCCAGGCTCTCCAGGGCGCAGCGGACGATTTCGGCCGGCGTTTCGGGGACGGCCTGGCCTGTCCGCCGGCAGAAGTCCCGGATGGCCGCGGGCATGTCCGGCGGATTGAGAAAGTCGACGGCTTCGGGATCGATGAACGCCCGGAACGGCGGGGCCGCCGCGGCCATGTCCCGCAGCTCGTCGTAGCTCAGCGGTCTTTCGGCGCTCCAGGCCTTCCGGCACTGCTGGATGAGCCAGAGGCCAGTCACGTTCTTGAGGAACCGGATCCGGCCCCCCATCCCGCCCTCGTTGGTGAAGTTCCGCCGGAAGGTCCGGGGCGTGATCAGCGGGGCGGGGATTTCGAGGCCCATCAGGGACCACGTGCCTGAACTGATGTAGGCCCAATCGTCGCCCCGCGCGGGGACGGCGGCCACGGCCGAGGCCGTATCGTGGCTGGCCGCGGCGACCACGGGGATTTCCGGCAGGCCCGTCTCCTTGGCCAGGGCGGGCAGAAGGCTCCCGATGACCGTGCCCGGGGGAACGGGATCATGGAAGAGGCCGGGATTGACGCCCAGGGCGGCGAGGAGCTCCGGGCTCCACGTCCGCGTCCGGGGATCGATGAGCTGGGACGTCGAGGCGATGGTCGCTTCGGTCGTCTTCCGCCCCGTGAGGAAATAGGAGATGAGGTCCGGCATGAACAACAAGTCGGCCGCCCCGGCCAGGAGGCCGGGATTTTCGAGGGCCAGGGCGTGGAGCTGGAAGAGGGAATTGAACGGCAGAAATTGGATCCCGGTGATCTCGTAGACCCGCTCTCTAGGACACTTCGCCAGGAAGTCGTCCATGGCCTTGAGGTTGCGGAGGTCGCGGTAGGCGAATGGGAGGCCGAGGACCGACCCGTCCGGCGCGAGCAGGCCGAAGTCCACGCCCCAGGCGTCCACGGCCACGCTCTCGATGCCGTTCGGGCAGGCGGCCGCGGCGAGCTTCAGGCCCTTGACGATCTCTTCGTAGAGGGCGTAGACGTTCCAGTGCAGGCGGCCGAAGAGGGAGATCATGCCGTTCGGAAAGCGGTGGATCTCCCGGAGGAAGCAGCGCCCCTCCGCGAGCGTTCCCAGGATCGCCCGTCCGCTCTCCGCCCCGAGATCGAACGCCAGGTAGGTGCGGCCGCTCATCCCTTTCTTTGTATTCGTTTTGCCCGGATTTGGCAAGAGCGAATTTTCCCGGAGTTGAGGCGCGCCCCGGCTTTGTGTATCATGGAGTCAGACGGCAGAAATTCATGGCACTAAAGGACGAGCTCGATTTTCTTAGGAAGGGCAAGGGCGCCCGCCTGCGCGCTCGGTCGGTGTCCATCGAGCAGACCTGGACCCGGATCCAGGGCGACGAGGACCTCTCGGTTAAGGAGAAACTCGAAAAGCTCATCAACCTCACCGGGGCCCGGAAGACGGTGAAGCCGACCCGGCCGGACGACTCGGTCGTCGCAGACGTCGCAGACGTCGCAGACGTCGAGGCCGAGCCGGCCCGGCGCGAGCCGCTGCTCGTCCTGGAGCACCCCTATCCGCTCAACGCGCGTTACGGGAAGCATTTGTTGGAAGACGCCCTTGCCATTAAGGGCGATGTGCTCTATCGCCTAAGCCACGACATCGAATTCGAGGACCTCGACTTGTCCTCCGCTCTGTTCCTCGACCTCGAGACCACGGGTCTGGCCGGCGGCACCGGAACGATCCCGTTCCTCGTCGGGATGGGCTATTTTCGCGACGGCCACTTCAACGTCGGCCAGTTCTTTCTCGGCGAGCTCGGCGAGGAGGAGCGGATGGTCCGGGACCTCGGCCGCTTCTTCCGGGACATGGATTTCAAGTCGGTCGTGACCTACAACGGCAAGGCCTTCGACATGCCCCTGCTCCAGACGCGGTTCATCCTCTCCCGCGAGCTGCTCGGGTTGTCCTCCTTACCGCACCTCGACTTGCTCTATTCCGCCCGGCGATTGTGGAAACATAAGACCGAGAATTGCCGCCTTTTCCATCTCTCCCAGCAGATCGTCGAGGCCGACCGCGACGAAGACATCCCGTCGTCCCAGATCCCGAGCCTCTATTTCAATTATCTCGATAGCGGCGATTTTTCGCTGATCGAGCCCATCCTCTACCACAACCAGGAGGACATCCTCTCCCTGCTCGGGCTCGTGATCTCAGCGGCCGGGCTCTTCGGCGAGGTGGAGATCGACGCCCTGGACATGTTCGGCGTCGGCAAGGTCTACGAGAGCCACGGCGACATGGAGAAGTCCGCCGCCCTCTACGAGCGCGCTCTGGCCGGCGACCTTCCGGCGGAGGTGGCGGTCCTCGTCAAGCACAAGCTGTCCACCCATTTCAAGAAGAACGCGGATTGGGACAAGGCCCTCCATCTCTGGCGGGACCTGTCCTCGCAGGGGGAGCTGGCCTATTACCGGGACATGGCCATCTACTTCGAGCACAAGGCCAAGGACCTCGTTCAGGCCAAGCGGATCGCCGAGGAAGGGCTTGTCCTGTCGATCGACGCCGGATCGAAGCTCCGGGAGGATTTCGCCCACCGGATCGCCCGCCTCGCCGGGAAGATGGCGAAGAGCGCGGGCGGGAAGGGGCGGGGCGGATGATGACCGAGCTCGAGGACCTCCGCGAATACCTCCACGCCCGCAAGCTCAAGGCGACCCGGACGCGCCGCCTGATCTTTCAGGAGATCATCACGTCCTCGGACGGACATCCCAATGCCTCCGAGATCCATGAGCGCCTGACGCGGAAGGGAGAGAAGGTTTCGCTGGCTTCGGTCTACCGGACACTGGCGCTTCTCGTCAAAAGCGGCCTCGTCAGCCAGGTCGACCTCGGGGAGGACCACAGCCACTACGAACCCGAGGGGGCGAAGGCCGGCCACGGCCATTTGATCTGCCTCTCGTGCGGAGCGGTCACGGAGTTTTCCGACACGCAGATCCACCGGCTGATCGGCCGGATCGGAAAAGATCATGCCTTCAAGCTCGATAAATTCTCGATCCAAGTGTTCGGATATTGCGGGAAGTGCCTGAGATGATGCAATCCGGAGCGCCCGCGAGACGTTGACCGCTCCTATTTTTAGGGACCCCCTTAATAATTTCCTCGAATTCTGGCATAATACCCGGGCCTTGCGCGCGAGTAGCTCAGTTGGATAGAGCGCCTGACTACGAATCAGAAGGTCGCAGGTTCGAGTCCTGCCTCGCGCGCTCCTAATTCCCCCCATAAGAATCTGATAATTCAAGCGGTTAAGGCAGCGGCGCCCGTTTTGTGCTGTTCCCCACAATTCCCCGTAAAACCCCGCAAAGCCCCAAAAGGCGGACATAAAGCGGCCATTGAGATTTTCGACTTGACGCATATTTTCATAGACGATAGGCTTGAAATGAGCATGAGCAATCAACCCGGGCATAGGGTAGCTACCGAAAAGCGGAACTTCCCCGTCCGCCTGGCCCGGTCCCTTCTACGTGGGGATCTGCGAGCGGGAGGCAGAGATGACCCCAAAAGCGATATCTACAAAAACGCCCTATGATCTCATCCGGGAGCTGGTACTCGAAAGCAGCCGAGACTTCGATCCCGTAGCAGCTCGCACGGAGATCCTCAAGCGTAGCGGAAAATTCCTTAAAGAGCTATCCGCGGAAGGCTTGTTCCCATTTCACCATGACGACGAATGGCAAGATTTTTGTGCGAGGTGGAGAATAAGCCCAAATTGGAATGGTGATCTTGTCGACCTCGAAAAAAAAATCGTCCCACTTGAAATCATGTGCCGCCGATCAAGCGCTCAAATGAAGCCTGCCTGGAAAAGCGAGGGCCCGAAGCTTCGGCAATGGAGCATTTATCCGAGAATGAAGGGCGATTGGGGGGGCGCCGATCAACGTGGAGATGATTGGGCGGAGATCGTTCAGCGTGAGGATGCTTTCGTTTATATTCGGATTGATCCCTGGACGACGCTGCAAGAGATTCAATTTTATTGGCTGGAAATTCAGCACCAACAAAAGGCCGTGTACGGATTCGATCTCGAAAGGGCCAAGCCGAAATTTTTTATGCATCTCTGTTGGTACGACCTGGTGCACGGCAAAGAGAAGTATGGAAAAATCTCTCATGCCAAGATCGCCCGAGATTGGAAAAAATGGGGCGGCAAAGGTAAGTACTCGAAAAGCGCCGTCACCGAATCTATCAAGGGAATGTCCAAAATCATAGGCCGCGCGACGATCCTCTAATCCCCCCTTCTCTCAATTTCGAACACATTAAGTCTGTCTCTTAATGTGTTCTATATCATTGATAATAAACGAGTTAATCATTGACTGCGGATTTAAGTCGGAGTAGGATCGTAAGCATGAGAGACACAAATCGGCTCAAAGAAACCCGAACCCATCGCGGGATCAGGCAGATTCAGCTCGCGGTCGAAACGGGAATTCATCCTTCGATCCTTTCCCGGATCGAGTGCGGATGGATTGAACCGACGCCGGAACAAGCGCCGCTCCTGGCCCAACACCTCGGCGTCAGCCAGACCTGGCTGTTCCCGGATCTTGAGAAGCCGCGGGAGGAATGTCATGCCGTTTGAACGTAGCCGCTGGGTCACCGTCGACGAATTCGCCAAGATAACGGGAATGACGGAGAAGGCCGTCCGCCGCCGGCTCGAAAGGCGTCAGCTTCCGTTCAGTCGGGCGCTGGGGCCGAGATCCACGCGGATCGATCTCAAGGCCGTTGAGGAACGGCTCGAGCTGGGGCGTCGGCAGCCGGAGCAGAGAACAGGAAAAAGAGAGGGGAGGGGCGTGGTATGAAATGAACTCCCCACTCGATCTCGAACACAACCTCCTCGGCTCGCTGATTATAAAGCCGCGGCTGCTCGAAGGCTCCGATATATGTGCCGGGGAATTTTCTGGCACCCGGGAGCGTCAGGTGTTCGAGATTATCAGCAGACAATGGGAAGTCGATCGCCCGGACGCAATCCTACTCGAAACTTTAAAAACGCTGCTCGGCGGGAATGGCGCCGGCGAATACGTCGGGCGGCTTGTCGACGGAATACCAAAGCCAACGGCCGCGACGTTTCAAGCCCTCGTCCGATCGCTAAGGCGCCAGAACATCAACCGCCGGCTCGCGTCGAAGCTTCAAAAGGAATTGGAGATCGAGAAAAAAACGGGGACGCTCGACGTGGCCCCGCTGCGATCGGATTTCGAAGCGCTGGCAGAGCTCGCGCAACCCAGGACCGAAGCCGATACAAATCAGTACTTGAAGCCTGGCCGGGAACTCCAAGCCCTCGACCTGAAAACCGAGTACCTCGCGCCCGGCCTGATTCCGGCCCAGGCGATCACCGTTCTTCATGCTGGCGGCGGGGTGGGGAAGACCTATGTCGCGCTCCCTTGCGGAAAGGCTGTTTCAACGGGGAGCGATTTCTTTTCGATCCCGACGATGAAGCGGCCCGTCGTCTACGTCGATTTTGAGAATCCCCTGCCGATGCTAATCGACCGGATCCGG
>JADGNV010000063.1 GCA_017883285.1 Candidatus Aminicenantota bacterium
GCCGTGAAATTGTAGTAGTTGAGGGTTCCGAACGACGGCGAAACTTCGACCCGATAGCTCTGGCCGATGATGGGCGCCGTAGCCCCGAACAGGGCGCTGTCGTAGACGACGGCCGCCCCGACGTTGCCCATGTGGATCCCCGGAGGGGACGGCAGGTCGGTCCTCTGGTCGACGACGAGCGGCTGGCCGCTATAATAGTCGTAGACGCTCGTGTAAATCACGTTGTTGAACTGGATGTAGGTATAGCCCGCCGAAAGCTCGAAGCGGGAAAAGGGGCTGAACGGATAGTTGGCGAATGCCCCGATCTGATAGTAGATCTGGCGGTAGAGGATCTCCTGCTCTATGTAGTTGGAACCGTCGCTCGAGACCGCGTAGTTGCCGTAGACGAGCGGCATCCGCTGGATGACGGCGCCCCAATTGAGGCGGTTCTTCGAATTCTGGTAGGCCACCATGGCCTGGGAATCCATGAGCCGGCTGCTGACGTTGGCCATGGTCATGAGGTTGTGCCAGCCGAGCATGTCGCTCCAGAAGGCGGCGACGCCCCCCCCGCCGGAGGCCCCGTAGTAAGGGTCGTAGCCCACGCCGATCGTCGGCGGCATGA
Organism: Candidatus Aminicenantota bacterium; assembly: GCA_017883285.1. Lineage (GTDB taxonomy): Bacteria > Acidobacteriota > Aminicenantia > Aminicenantales > UBA4085 > FEN-413. Next base: position 602 of record JADGNV010000063.1, read on the forward strand.
CGTAGTCGAGGCTCAGTTTGGGCTTATAGGGGGCGACGGAGAACTTCGAGGAATCGGGCAGACCGTAACCGGCGTTCTTGATGAGCCCCAGGATCTCCGAACCCTGGCGCTCCCGGGGCGGGAGGATCGCGGCCAGGCCGCTTTCCGGCGCGTCCGGCACGGGCGTTCCGAAATAGAGCTCCTTGGGTTCGAGCGCGTAGATGCTGTAGCTTCCGTTGTCATAGGCGGAATAGAAGATGTCGTTGGATTTGGAGGCGACCGACAAGGCAGGGCTGAGGTTCGAGATCCCACTGATGCCCGTGTAGAGGTTCGTGACCTGGCTGGCCGCACCGGTCGCGACGTTCGCCCGATAGATATTGGAGATCCCTGTGCGGTCGGAGACGAAATACACGGACTTCGAATCCGAAGCCCACTGGGGGTTGATTTTCCGGGCGCCGGGGAGGATGTCCAGTTTCTTGATGTCGCCCGTATTCGGGTCGGCGAGGGCCAGGTCGTAGGTCCCGATCATCATCCCGTTAGTGGCGAGCTGGCTCGAAAACCGCTCGGTGACGAACGCGATCCAGCGACCGTCCGGCGACCAGGCCGGATGGATGTCGCCGAAGGGGTCGTTGGTCAGGTTTTGAAGGTCCTTGGTTTCGAGGTTGTAGATATAGAGGTCGGTATAGCCGCCCGTCAGGCCCGAAAAGGCGATCCGCTTCCCGTCGGGGGACCAGGTCGGGCTCAGGATCTCGCCCAAGGCGGGGAACTTGATCTCGTCCACGACTTTGCGGCCTTCGGCGTCCAGGAAGGCCAGAACGGGCTTGCCCTCCGACACCGCGCCGAAGACGAACCGGTTGCCGTCGGCGTCCCAGGAGCCGGCTGAGTTGATGAACTGGATACTCTGGAAATGGGAATCGACGGCCGTCTTCGTGATTTTCTTCGTGATCTTTCCCGTCCGGGTGTCGCCCAGGAACATCTCGATGGCGAACAGGTCGCGCGAGGAGATGAAGATGAACTTCTTGCCGTCGGGGCTGACGACCGGGCCGACGTTATAGGGATCGGTCTCGGTGCCGCGCTCCACGAGCCGGCCGAGGTTGGCCGGGGTCTGGGTGGCCTGGAGGATGGGGGTGTAGTCCTTCTTCAGGGCCTCCTGCCAGTCCTTGGAGAGCTGGTCGAGCTTGATGTTAAGGGTCTTCTCCAGGGCGACCTCGTAGTCGATGCCACGGCAGACGTCGCGCATCAGTTTGGCGACAGTGAGGTCGCCGTAGCGGCCGCCGATGTAGGCCCAGAGGGCCTGGCCATAGCGGTAAGGGAAGTATTTGTAGGGATCACGGAGGTCCTTGATCGTGGGCAGCTTCTTCTTGCGGATCATGTCCCGCATCCACATCGCCGTCAGGGAATCGACGGGGCCGATGGAGAAATACTCGGCCAGCCCCTCGATAAACCACAGGGGCGCTCGTTCGATCCCCCCCCCGCCGTTCTGGGCGTTGCCGTAGCGCGGCCCGGCCGCGGAAGCCATATCGTATTGGAACGCATGGACGAGCTCGTGACCGATGACGTGATCCGTGTCGGCCAGGGTCCCGCCGAAGGGCAGGATGATCCGCCGTTTGGCCGATTCCGTGACGCCGCCCGTCCCCTCGCTCAGGATGTCGGGCAGGACGGTCGTTTGCTCGAACTGGGGATGGCTGGCGTACATGATGAGCGCCTGCCGCCCGCGGAGCTCGTGGTTGAGGAGGCGGGAATAGCGTTTATACCAGCGTTCCGCCATCTGGGCCGCCACCCGGACGGCCGCGGCCTCCTCGGGATAGAAATAGATATCGAAATGCTCGGTTTTGAGGACCTGGTAGTCGAACTTCTCGTATTGGACCTTGTTCCGGCCGAAATACTGTCCGTAGGCCGGCGCGAGGAACAAGCCTAAAAGGAGCCCGGTGAGAACGACCGGGACCACGATTCTGCCGGGGTCGAAGCTGAACGGCTTCCAACGCATGTTCAAACCTCCTCGGATCGGTCCGCGCCGCGCGCAACATCCGAATCTTCAACTATATATTTAGGTTTTCCTATCGATTTTGTCAAGTTTCCATCCATCTATAAATTACCTTTGGCTTATCATAATACAAAAAACGTGCCAATTCCGTTCCCTTATAAATTCCTTTGGACGGCATTCTTGTGTCCCCCAAAAGGGACATCCGTCTCCTCCTGAAAAGCCGCCAAAAAACACCGATCCACTAATCTCTCTCTATATTAGACGACTTTTCCTTACGAATCTTGGCAGCAGGACCCCCTTCAGATCTCATTTCCCGAGCGTCGTCCGGACGAGCTTTTCCACGCCGGAGACGATCGCCAATTCCGCATGGGCCTTCGGTTTCTTAGCCTGTTCCAGGGCCTTCAAGCTGTCCTGGGCCCAGGCCGCGTCGGCCGCCGTCCCGGCCAGAATCGCATCGAGGGCCTGGATGCCGATCTCGGCGGCCGTTCCCAGATCCCGGGACAGAGGCTCGATTTCGGCGAGGGCCGGAGAGGCCTGGATCAGCGGCCGCAGCAGGTCCCCGTTGGCCCGCCAGCGCTGGAGCTGCCCGCGGAGCGTCTCGCCCAGAGTGCGGTCACGCGTCTCCCCAAATCTGTCCGCCGTCTGACGGAACGTCCGGGCGGGGCGGGACTCCGGGAAAGCGGCATCCACGAACCGGGTGAGCGGCGAAAGCTGAGTGTAGCGGAGGCTCTGGTTCTGCCGGCTATAGCCCTTGAGCGGTTCGACGACTTCGACCAGAGTCTTCAACGGGCCGATGTCGGCCCGGCCGGCCAGCCGCCGGAGGATCATATCCTGGTTCTTGAGATGAAGGAGGCCGAGCTCCTCCAGCCGGACCGAGACCGTGTCCAGGCGCCGGTACATGTCCTCGACGTCGCGGACGTCGGCCGGCGACCAGAGCCGCTCTGCAATCGCGGCGGTCCGCGGCCAGATGCGCGAGTCCACCGTTTCGGGCGAGACGAGCTCGCTCCACATCGTCGCTTCGCCGCCGAGGATGAGCGCCCGCTCGTTGTCGGCGAGGGTGACGTCCGCCGGGAGCGGGTCGTTGAGATAGTGTTTTTCGGCGGGCTGGCAGAGATCGATGTAGTAGCCGTTCGACAGGAGTCCCGCGTAGCCGCGCCGGGCCGATTCGAAGAGGGAGTCCCGTCCCCGCCAGGATTGGATGACGATGTCCCGGGGCAGGCCCGGCTGGAAGATTTCGTCCCAACCGACCATCTTCTTGCCGTACTTCGCCAGGATTTTCAGGATCCGGCCGTTGAAATAAGCCTGGAGGGCGTGGTTGTCGGCCAGCCCCTGCTTTTGCTTGAACCGGGCGACCGCCGGATTCGCGTCCCATTGTCTTCCATTGTTCTCGTCGCCGCCGATATGGACATAGGGGTCCGGAAAGAGGGCGGCCATTTCCTGGAAGAACCGGTCGAAGAACTTGTAGACGTTCTCGTCGGCCGCGTTGAAGACCGGGTCGAAGACGCCCCAATGCCGTTCGATGCGGAACGGTCCGGGCGCGGCCGCCAGGTCGGGATAGGCTGTGAGCCAGCTCGTCGAATGGCCGGGGATGTCGAATTCGGGCATGACCCGGATGCCGCGGTCGGCGGCGTAGACGATGACGTCACGAACCTGGTCCCGGGTATAGTAGAAGCCGTCCGATCCCTTCGTATGAAGGCGCGGGAAGGCCAGGGACTCCAGGCGGAAGCCCTGGTCCTCCGTGAGGTGCCAATGGAGGGTGTTCATCTTGACTGCGGCCATGCCGTCGAGATTGCGCTTGATCACGTCCACGGGCATGAAGTGCCGACCGGTGTCGATGAGCAGGCCGCGCCATCGGAACCTCGGCTGGTCTTCGATCTGGACGCAGGGGACGAAATAGCCCCGCTCATCGGCGTCGACGAGCTGGAGGACGGTCTCGAGACCGCGCAGGATGCCCAGGTCGGTTGGGGCGACGAGGAAGACCCGGTCCGGGCTGACCGTCAAGGCGTAGGATTCGTCGGCCGTCCCGTCCAGGGGGCCGACGGAGTCATACTTGAACAGGAACCCGACCTCGTTCGGCTTGGCCAGCCCGGCCAGGAAGTCCTGCTCGAAGAAAAGGCCCGTCCGTCCCGCGAGCCGCTCCATGAAGCGGGCGGCGGCTTTGCGCGAGCGCGGACCCGCTTCCCCCACCGCGCCGATCGCGGCGGCCGCCGTGATCCGGTATTTCCCCTCAATGAGGCTCACCTTGGCGGGAACGGGCATCAGGTTCAAGGTCGGCGAGGAAGGGGCCGCCGAAACGGAGAGCGCGGCCGCGGCACAAAGGGCCGCGACGGCGGCGATGCGGAAAGGCGAAAAACGGAGATGGCTGGGCATGGGCTCTATCCTCTCGAACAGGAATCCAGGGCTTGAATGGCCACGCCCATTCTAGCGGGAATCTCCCGCCAAATCAAAACGTCTACTGGACTTTTTCGACGACGATCGTCATCTTCGTGACGAGGGCGGCGATCGCGCCGACCGCCGCGACGATCGGGGCGAAGGCGGCGACGACGATCCCCGCGGTCAGCGGGATCTCGAGGAACGTCTTCCCCTTCTCGTCCTTGAGGATGATGCGCCGGATATTCCCCTCGTGGAGCAGTTCCTTGATCTTATCGAGGATCTCCCC
>JADGNV010000001.1 GCA_017883285.1 Candidatus Aminicenantota bacterium
CGCGACATCTGCTATTGCAACGCCGAACGCTACTTCCGCTTTTCGGAGCCGGACCGCCGATGCCACTCGAAAAATACTCCTTAGGGATCGGGGACCGGTTCGGGCGCGAGGGCCGGGCCCAGCTCCGGGCTCTGGAGGCCGCGCGACGCCAGGGCGTCCGCATCACACCGGTCTGGAACAAGTCCAACCGTGAACACACGATCATCGGGACCTCGCCCGAAGACACGCGCCGCTCGGCGGATCAGGCGGTCCGGGCCTGCGGCTGGACGGACGCCTATTATGTCGATGCCGATCACATCGGTCCGGCCACGGTCGACAAATTCATCGGGTCCTGCGACTTTTTTACGATCGACATCGCCGACCTGATCGGCCAACCACCGCCGGCCGGCGAGGAGTCCGCATTTCTCCGGGCCATGTCCGGGCTCAAAGGAACGCTCCGCCTCCCCGGCCTGGAGACGCCGATCGAAGTGACGGATTCCCTCCTGGCCGGCGTCGCCGCGAAGTACTTGAGCGCGGTCGCGGAGGCGGGACGCGTCCAGGCCCGCATCGCCGAGAAGAAGGGGACTGGGGGATCGCTTACCGAAATCTCGCTCGACGAAGCCGGGGCGGCCCAGACGCCGGACGAGTTGTTCTTCATCCTCGCCGCCATCGCCCGGCAGGGCATTCCCGTCCGGACGATCGCCCCCAAATTCTCCGGCGCCTTCCTCAAGGGTATCGACTACGTCGGCGATGTCGAGAAGTTCGCCCGTGAATTCGACGCCGACCTGGCCGTCCTCGAGGCCGCGAAACAGAGGTTCGGCTTGCCCGGCGACCTGAAGCTCAGCGTCCACTCGGGCAGCGACAAGTTCTCGCTCTACCCCGTCATGCGACGGGCCATCCTGCGCCGGGACGCCGGCCTGCACCTCAAAACGGCGGGCACGACCTGGCTCGAAGAGGTCATCGGCCTGGCCTCGGCCGGGGGTGAAGGCCTCCGGCTGGCCCAGGACATCTATGCGCAGGCGCTGGCCCGGTTCGACGAGCTGGCGCGACCGTATCTCGCCGTGATCTCCATCGACCCCTCAGCGCTCCCCTCGGCCGGGGAAGTGGCCGCATGGGACCCGAGGGCGTTCGTCGGCGCGCTCCAGCACGACCCGATCTGTCCGTGGTTCAATCCCCATTTCCGGCAGCTCGTTCACATCGCCTTCAGGATCGCCGCCGAGATGGGAGAGCGCTTTACCGACCTCCTCGAGACCTATCGGGAGCCGATCGAAACCCATGTCACAGAGAACCTCTTCGACCGGCACATCGTGCCGCTGTTCCTCGACGATTCGGGGTCTGAACGAAGATGATGGGACGTCGTGAAAACGAAGCGAGCGGGGATCCGCTCCGGGTCCCGGCCGCTCCGGCGTCCCCCCTCGGGCATGTCCGTTGGACGATCTGCGCCCTGCTCTTCTTCGCGACGACCATCAATTACGTCGACCGCCAGATCCTCGGCTTGCTCGCGCCGCTCCTGCAGAAGGACATCGGCTGGAGCGAGCTCCAGTACAGCTACATCGTGACGGCCTTCCAGGCGGCCTACGCCCTGGGGCTCATCTTTTTCGGCCGGGCTGTCGACAAGTTCGGGACTCGGCGCGGCTATTCGGCATCGATCGTCGTCTGGAGCCTGGCCGCGGCCGGCCACGCCCTGGTGTGCACGGCGTTCGGGTTCGGGGCGGCGCGGGCCGCCCTCGGCGCCGCCGAAGCCGGGAATTTTCCTGCCGCGATCAAGGCCGTGGCCGAATGGTTCCCGAAAAAGGAGCGGGCCCTGGCCACGGGACTGTTCAACTCGGGGTCGAACTTCGGCGCCGTCATCGCTCCCGCGGTCGTGCCCTGGCTGACCGTGACGTTCGGCTGGCCGGCGGCCTTCGTGGCCACCGGCGCGCTCGGATTCATCTGGCTCGTCTTCTGGCTGGCCCTCTATGAACGTCCGGAGCGGAAGAAGGGGCTCGGCTCCGCGGAGCTGGCCCACATCCTGAGCGACCCGCCGGAGACCGAGACCACGAAGGTCCCGTGGCGGAGCCTCCTCCGTCACCGCCAGACTTGGGCGTTCATCCTGGGCAAGTTCCTGACCGACCCGATCTGGTGGTTCTATCTCTACTGGCTGCCCAAGTTCCTCAACTCGAAACACGGGCTGACGATCACCTCCTTGGGCCTTCCGCTGATCGTCATCTACACCATGGCCAGCGTGGGCAGCATCGGCGGCGGCTGGCTTTCCTCGCGGCTGATCAAACGGGGCTGGACGATCAACCGGGCGCGGAAGACGGTCATGCTCCTCTGCGCCGTGTGCGTCGCGCCCATCGTCACCGTATCCCGGACCGGGGACCTCTGGGCCGCGGTCCCGCTCATCGGCCTGGCCGCCGCCGCGCATCAAGGCTGGTCGGCCAACATCTTCACCACGGCTTCGGATATGTTCCCCAAACGGGCCGTGGGTTCGATCGTCGGCCTCGGCGGCATGGCCGGCGCGGCGGGCGGGCTCCTGTTCTCCCCCTTCATCGGTTTTGTCCTCGAGCGGACGCACAACAACTATCTTATCCCTTTCCTTGTTTCGGGTTCGGTCTATCTCCTGGCCTTTGTGATCGTCCAGGCGCTCGCGCCGCGGCTCGAGCCGGTCGACTTGGGCCGGCCGGACGCCCGGCCTGCAGCCGCCCGGATTTCGAGTTCTTGACACCCTCTCCGGCCGGGGCTATCCTCGGCGCAGGAGGGCGGCGCCGAACCGATGACCGTTCCGCTTCCTCGCGGGGCCGACTATTGGAGTCGTCCGGCCGAGCAGCTGTTGGGCGATCTCGGGGCGACCGCGCAGGGGCTCGGGGACGCCGAGGCCCGCTCCCGGCTCGAGACG
>JADGNV010000064.1 GCA_017883285.1 Candidatus Aminicenantota bacterium
GACAGGGAAAATCCGCCCAGCATGCCCGTTTTATCGTTCCATACCGAGGTGCCCTCCCCCGAGAAGCGGCTCAGACCCAGCCCGAAAAAGACGCCTTTCTCGACGACGACCGAGGCATGGGCGAACATGGTAAAGAGAAGAACGGCCAAGAAGAGGGCGACGATTTTCTTTTTCATGGGAGCCTTTCGGGGGGAGATGATATCCAACGCGCGTCAATCCCCTTCTTCGAGAACGATCCGGTGGATCTTTTTCTTTCCCGCCTTGAGGAGCAGCCCGTCGGGGCCGACGTCGGCGGGAGTCAACATCCGCTCGAGGCCATCGAGGCGCTCGTCGTTCACGTAGAGCCCGCCCTGCTTGATGAGCCGCTTGGCTTCGCCCCGCGAGGGCGTCAGGCCGACATCGGTGAAGAGCTCGGCCGGGCTGAGGCCCGCTTCGAGCCGGGCCCGGGGGATCTTCGTCGTGGGAAGCGAGGCGACGTCCTTCGCCCCCTCGCCGCCGAAGGCCGCGGCCGACGCCGCCCGCGCCTCGCGGGCCGCGTCCTCGCCGTGGGTCAGCTTCGTCGCCTCGGTGGCCAGGATCCGCTTCGCCTCGTTCCGCTCGCTGTCCCGGAGAACCTCCAGACGCCGGATTTCGTCGAGGGGCAGGAGCGTGTAGATGCGGAGGAACCGGCCCACATCGCGGTCGTCGGTGTTGATCCAATACTGGTAGAAGGCGTAGGGGCTGCAGAGGGCCGGATCGAGCCAGACCGCCCCTTGGGCGGTCTTCCCCATCTTGGCCCCGGAACTCGTGGTCAGGAGGGGAAAGGTCATGGCCTGGACCTCCGCGCCTTCGACGCGGCGGATGAGATCGACGCCGGCCAGGATGTTCCCCCATTGGTCGTCCCCGCCCATCTGGAGCGTGCAGCCGAACGTGCGGTAGAGATGGAGGTAGTCGTAGGCCTGGAGGAGCTGGTAGTTGAACTCGATGAACGACAGGCCTTTCTCCAGACGGAGCTTGTAGGCCTCGGCGGCCAGCATCCGGTTGACGCTGAAATGCCGGCCGATGTCCCGCAGGAATTCGATGTAGTTCAGGGGGAGGAGCCAGTCGGCGTTGTCGACCGCGATCGCCCCGGTCCCGTCGAACCGGAGATAGCGGTCGAGCTGGGCGCGGACGGTCCGGCCGTAGGACCGGATCGTCTCCGCGTCGAGCATCCGGCGCAGCTCGGTCTTCCCGCTCGGGTCGCCGACCATCGTCGTCCCGTTGCCGACGACGGCCAGGGCGCGGTGGCCCGCCCGCCGGAGATGGACCATGGCCATGATTGGGACGAGGCTCCCGGCATGGAGGCTCGCGGCCGTCCCGTCGTAGCCGATGTAGAACGTGGCCGGCGGCCGGCCGAGCATCTCCCGCACGACGACCTCGTGGGAGACCTGGGCGATAAATCCGCGCTCTTTCAGTTCGTCGTAAATATCGCCGCTCACGGCTGTGGCACTCCCGCTTCGTCCGGAATTGAGTCTGCCTGATTCATGGCTTCCTTTTTATAGCACAGAGCTTCCCCCGAAACAAATCCGGACGGCCTAGCAAAGGCCGGAGGACAGCGGTCGAATCGGGTATTGGTCGGCGGCGGGCGCTGATCCGTTTCTTCAGGGCGGCGTGGACGGCGAGGAGGACCTTCATGAGGTCCCGCCGAAGAGCGGCCCGGCCGCCCGGACCCAGGCCGGCAGCAGGTCGAGCAGGCGGCCCATGATCGTCCGGGTCCGCTCCTCGAACAGGGCGAGATTGCCGTAGGCTTCGCCCCCCCGGGTCGAAACGATGTCGCTGACGGCCCGGAGGATCAGGCACGGCGTCTTGGTCCGGGCGGCCGTCCAGGCGATGGCCCCGGTTTCCCAATCTCCGGCCGCGGCCCCGTATTTGGCCCGCAGCCGCGGGATGTCGGCCGGTTGGAGGTCCTGGTCGGCCGAGACGAGGAGCGCCTCCGCGACGGGAGTCGGATATGGCTTGCGGAGCCAGGCCAGGTCGAGGGTCGTGGAATAGTCGGCGATCGCGGCGTCGGCGTCGCCCATCATTTCCACGATATCGTAAACGACAGTCCTCGTAACGAGAAGCACGTCTCCGACTTTCACCACGCCCTCGAACCCTCCGCACGTGCCCAGATTGACGAGGAGACGGGGCGACCAGCGGCCGATCGCATATTGCGCGGACGCGGCGGCGCTGATCTTTCCCCAGCCGCCGTGGAAATAGACCGCCGAATAGACGCGCCCATCCGCCCGGATTTCGCCGGCGATGAACTCGCCGTAAGGCGTCGGCGCGGCCGGGTGCGAGGCCAGACGTTCGCGCACGGGGTTCCACTCCGCATTGGCTGAAACGAGCACGACGATGTCGGCTTTTTCCGCCGCCGCCGCCGGGCGCGGCGCTCCACCGCCCAGGACGAGAACGGCCAGCCCTAGGCGGGCCAGAATTTTGTACTTCACGGCCGCGCTCCTTTCATCCCTTCATCACGCCGATCGGCACGACCCGGGCGACGATGCGGCCGAGACCGGCCGCCTGTGAAACGCGGACGACTTCGTCCACGTCCTTGTAGGCCTCGGACGCCTCTTCGGCCACGCCTTTCCAGCTTGTCGCCTTGAGCTCGATTCCCCGGCCGGCCAGCTCCTCGCGGATACGCTCGCCGCGGAACCGGCGGAGGGCTTCGTGGCGGGACATGACCCGGCCGGCGCCGTGGGCGGTGGACCCGAAGCTCAGGGCTTCGGCCTCGGGCGTGCCGACCAGGAGATAGGACGCGGTGCCCATGCTCCCCGGGATGATCACCGGCTGGCCGACGGCTCGATAGGCCTCCGGGACCTCCCGACGGCCCGGGCCGAAGCTCCGGGTCGCGCCCTTGCGGTGGACGCAGAGGCTTTTCTCCCTGCCATCGACGACGTGATTTTCGAGCTTGGCCACGTTGTGGCAGACGTCGTAGATTTGGCGCATGCCCGCCGCGCTGCCGAGGACCTTTTCGAACACGCCCCGGACCCTATGGGCGATCATCTGCCGATTGGCGAAAGCGTAGTTCACCGCGGCGCACATCGCCCGGTAATAGGACTGCCCGAGCGGCGACCGGAACGGGGCGTGGATGAGCTCCCGATCCGGAAGACCTTCGACGCCGAACGCGTTCTCCATCGCCTGGATGTAGTCCGAGGCCACCTGATGCCCCAGGCCCCGGCTGCCGCAGTGGATCATGACCAGCACCTGGCCTTCGGCGGCAAGGCCGAATGTTTTCGCGGCCGCGGGGTCGAGGATCCGGTCGACTTTCTGGATCTCGAGGAAGTGGTTGCCCGAGCCGAGCGTGCCGAGCTGGGGGAGGCCGCGCTCCAGGGCCCGCGCCGAGACGCCGGCGGCCTCGGCTTCGCGCATCCGGCCCTGCTCCTCGGTCATCCGGAGGTCCTCGGCCGTCCCGTACCCGTTCTCGACCGCCCACTCCGCGCCCTTGACGAGGATCTCCCGGAGGACGCCCGGGCTGAGCTTGGTGACGCCGCTCTTGCCCACGCCCGCCGGGACCTCGTTGAAGATCCCGGCCAGAAGTTCTTTGCTCCGGCCCGCGACGTCTTCGGCCGCGTAGTCCGTGCGGAGCAGCCGGACCCCGCAGTTGATGTCGTAGCCCACGCCGCCCGGCGAGATGATGCCCTCGTCCGGGTCGAAGGCGGCCACGCCGCCGATCGGAAAGCCGTATCCCTGGTGGGCGTCGGGCATGACGTACGACATGCGCTGGATGCCGGGCAGGCAGGCTACGTTGCGGGCCTGGACGAAGGTCTGATCGGCCCGAATGGATTTCAGGAGCTTGTGGGAGGCATAGATCCGGGCCGGGACCCGCATGGCCCCATCCCGGGGAATCTCCCAGGTGGTCTCGTCGATCCGCTTAAGCTCCATCGGCATCCCCGCTTTTCCGCCTCTCACATATCGACGACGGCCTGGACCGTCCAGCCGCAGCCGTCCTCCTCGATCTTCATTTCATGGTATGTGACCGCTTTGACGCCGCCGAGGAGCTCGGTGTCCGGACGGAGCTCGCCGCCCCGGAAGACGGCCCGGAGGCGGAAGGCGCCGGCTTCTTCCCCGATCGTCAGGTCTTCGACAGACCCCAGGAGGAAGCGCCGGGTCTCGAAAGCGACGATGATCTCCTCGAGGAATTTATAAAGGAGCTGCTCCCGGTCCCGGCCCCGAACTTCGACCTCCAAAGACATCGCGGGCTCGACCTTGCTCCAATCCCACATGAGCGAGGCCAGGGCCAGGGCGGCATGGGCGAAAGCCTCCTCAAGCGTCGCGCCGAAGGCCCGGAATTTACCGTCGGCGGTGTGGGGGAGGATCCGATATTTCTCCATGCCGCCTCCGCCCTCAGAATTTTCCCGCGATAGCGGTCCCGCAGAACGGACATTTCCCCGCAACGAGCTCATCGGACTCGATGCCGAAGCCGCGCCGCCGGATGAGCGTCCGGCCGCAGCCGGGGCAGAGCGTGTCTTCGCCTTCGCCCGCCGCGTTGCCGACGTAGACGTAGGCGAGCCCTTCCTCCCGGCCGATGGCCAGGGCCCGCCGCAGCGTCGCGACGGGCGTCGGCTGTGCCCCGGCATACTCGTAGTCCGGATGGAATCGGCTGATGTGCCAGGGGATCGCGGGATCGACGCCGGCCAGGAAACGGGCGATCGCCCGGAGCTCGTCGTCGCCGTCGTTCATCCCCGGGACGACGAGCGTTGTGACTTCGACCCAGATGCCGAGCGTCCTCATGTGCCGGATGGAGTCCAGCACGGGCTCGAGGCGCGCCCCGCAGACCTTCTTGTAGGTCTCGTCCCGGAAGGCCTTGAGGTCGACGTTCGCCGCGTCGAGACGGGGATGGAACACGTCGAGCGCTTCCGCGGTCATGTAGCCGTTCGTCACGAAGACGTTGGCCAGCCCGGCCGCCCGGGCCGCCTGGGCGGTTTCGAGGGCGTATTCGAAAAAAATCGTGGGCTCGGTGTACGTATAGGAAATACTCCGACAGCCTTGATCGAGCGCCGCGCGGACCACCTCCTCCGGGACCATGTCCCGCCCGCGCCCGGACGGACGGCCTTCCCGGGGCGCCTGGCTGATCTCCCAGTTCTGGCAGAATCCGCACCGGAAGTTGCAGCCGGCGGCCGCGATCGAGAACGAGGTCGTGCCGGGGAGGAAATGATACAGGGGCTTCTTCTCGATGGGATCGACGTGGGCGGCGATGATCGCGCCGTAGGCGTGCGTTACCAGCGTGCCGCCGCGGTTCTCGCGCACGCCGCACGTCCCGAACTTCCCGGGGGCGACGATGCACCGGTGGGCGCACAGGCGGCAGACGACCCGCCCGCCGTCGCCGGCACCGGCGAGCATCGCCTCCCGGATCATAGGACCGCCGACGGGCAGAGCGCGTTGAGCTTGCAGACAGGGCACTTCGGCTTGCGGGCCGGACAGACCGCCCGGCCGTGGTTCACGAACAGGAAGTTAAAATCCAGCCAATATTTTCGGGGAACGATCTCGAGCAGATCGCGCTCGATCTTCTCCGGGTCGGTCCGGCCGCTCAGCCCGAGCCGGCCCGACAGACGCTTGACGTGGACGTCGACCGCGATCCCCTCCGCTCTTCCGAAGGCCGAGGACAGGACGATGTTCGCCGTCTTGCGGGCGACCCCGGGCAGGGTGAGGAGCTCGGCCATGGTCGCGGGGACCCGGCCCCCGAAGTCGGCTTCGATCTTCCGGGCCGCGCCGATGATGCTCTTGGTCTTGTTCCGGAAGAAGCCCGTCGGCCGGACGTCGAGCTCGAGCTCGGCCCGGTCGGCCTGGGCGAAGGCCCGGACCGACGGGTATTTGCGGAACAGCGCGGGCGTCAGCTTGTTGACCCGCGCGTCCGTGCACTGGGCGCTGAGGATGGTTGCGACCAGGATCTGGAGCGGCGTTTCGAAGGCGAGGAGGGTATGGGCCCCCGGGTACTCCTTCTCGAGAATCCGGACGATCTTGACGACGCGGTCTTTTACGCTGTCCATGGTCATCTCTCGGGTAGCGCTTGCTCCCCGCCCTAGGCCCCGATGTGAAACAGGTCCTGGCCGACGTGGAATTCGTCGGCGTCGAAATATTCCGGGAACCGATCGAGGAGGTCGATCTCGGACTTCAATATATAATAATGGCTCCGCTCGACCCGGCTCAGGTAATCCAGGATCTTTCGGCCCACCGGGTCCTCCACGACCGCCTTGGCACCCTTATAGAACTCCTCGGCCTCCTTCTCCTTCCCCATCGCCAGCTTGAACAGGTCGGCGACCGGGGTCGCGTCGTCGAGGGACACGCCCTTCGCCGGCCGGACCGGTTTCGTCGGGACGGCCAGGGTCTGCCCCGGGAACTTGTCACGGAACAGCCGCTCGAGGATGGCCTTGTGGCGGACCTCCTCGTTTGCCAGGAACTGGAGCTTCTGGATGAGGACCTCGTTCTTCACCCGGCCGCGGAGGTGGTTGTAGATGTCGGCCGCGTCCATCTCCGCCCGGACGGCCATGGCCAGGATTTCGGGGGCTTTCATCGATATCCTCCTGGGTTGATATTTAGAGTTTGACCATTTTTTCGATCGTCCCCCGCGCCCGCTCGGCGATGTCGGGAGGGACCTCGACGCGCGGGGCCATCTGGTCCAGCGCGTGATAGACTTTCCTCAGGGTGATCTTCTTCATGTTGACGCAGTAGATCCCGTCGTGGGCGGGATAGAACTCTTTCCCGGGATTGTCCTTTTTCAGCCGGTGGATGATCCCCGGCTCGGTGACGAGGATGATCTCGCGGGCCGCGGTCCGGGGGGCCTCCTGGACCATCTGTCCGGTGGACAGGACCTTGTCGGCGAGGTCGGCGACTTCGGGCCGGCACTCGGGATGGGCCCAGACCTCGGCCTCCGGATGGAGCGCCTTCTTCTCGCGCACGTCCCGGACGTGGATGTTGTTGTGGACGTAGCAGTGGCCGTCCCAGGGGATGATCGTCTTCGTCGTGCGCCGGGCGACGAAATCCGCCAGGTTCCGGTCCGGGGCGAAGAGGACCTCCCGGTCCGGGAGCGATTCCACAACCCGGACGGCGTTCGAGGACGTGCAGCAGACGTCGCAGCCGGCCTTGACCGCAGCTGAGGTGTTGACGTAGCAGACCACGGGCCGGCCGGGATACCGCGCCTTCCAGGCCTCGAGATCCGGGGCGGTGATCATGTCGGCCATCGGGCAGCCGGCGTGCTCGTCGGGCAGCAGGACGATCTTGCCGGGGGCGAGGATGCTCGCCGTCTCGGCCATGAAATGGACGCCGCAAAAGACGATGACGTCCTGGCTGACGGCCGCGGCCTTCCGGCTGAGCTCGAGCGAATCGCCGACGAAGTCGGCGACGTCCTGGACTTCCCCGATTTGATAGTTGTGGGCCAGGACGATCGCGTTCCGCGCCTGGGCCAGCTCCCGGACCCGGAGGGAGAGCTCGGCCTTGTCGAGGTGGTCGATCATGATCTGAGGCCGCCGGTCAGGCCGAAGTCTTCGCCCCGCAGCTCACGCAGGTTTCGCCCGCCTTGTTGGTGTAGTTGCCGCAGGACGGGCATTCCACGAGCTCGATCTCGCAGTGGTTGCAGGCGCAGACGTCTTCGAGGCCCTCGACCGGGCCGTCGCAGTAGGGGCAGCTGCATTCCTCATCATGGTCGTCATGTTCGGACGCCGCAGGGGCCGCCGTCCCGGCCGCGGCGCCGGACGCCGATTTCCGCTCGTAATCCTCGATGGCCTTGTGGAGGGCGTCCGCACCCAGGTTGGAGCAGTGCATCTTGTTCTTGGGAAGGCCGCCCAGCTCCTCGGCCACCTTTTCGTTGGTGATGGCCATCGCCTCGGCCAGGGTCTTGCCCATGGCCATCTCCGAAACCATGCTCGAGACGGCGATCGCCGCCCCGCAGCCGAACGTCTGGAACTTGATGTCGGCCAGTTTGTCGTCCTTCACTTTAATATAGAACGACATCATGTCTCCGCAGACGGGGTTGCCGACCTGGCCGATGCCGTCGGCGTCCGGGAGGGTGCCGACGTTGCGCGGATTGGCGAAGTGATCCATGACTTTGTCGGAGTAGATCATGGGAGGCTCTCCTTGAGAAACGTGGTGTAAGTCGGGGACATCGCCCGCAGGCGGTCGATGATCGGCCCGAGCGAGGCGATCACGTAGTCGATGTCCTCGGCCGTGGTGTCGGCCAGGAGGCTGAAGACGAGCGACCCCTGGGCCAGCTCGTGGTCGAGCCCCATGGCCAGGAGGACGTGCGAGGCCTTGAGCGATTTCGACGAACAGGCCGAGCCGCTCGAGACCGAGATCCCCTTCATGTCCAGGCTGAGGAGCAGGGCTTCGCCCTCGACGAACCGGATGCAGAAGCTGGCGTGGTGGGGCAGACGCCGGGCGCGCGGACCGGTGAGGATCACATGGCCGTAGGTCCCGAGGACACCGTCGATCAGGCGGTCCCGCAGGGCGGCCGCCCGGGCGGCGCGGCCGGCCAGCTCGGCCCGGGCGATCTCGGCCGCCCGGCCGAAGCCGACGATGCCGGCCACGTTCTCGGTGCCTCCGCGCCGGCCGCCTTCCTGGACGCCGCCGTCGATGAGGGGCAGGACCCGCGTCCCCTTCCTGAGGAAGAGGGCGGCGGCGCCTTTCGGACCGTAGAACTGGTCGCCGGCCAGGCTCAGGGCGTCCACGCCGAGCGCCCGGACGTCGACGGGAAGGCTCCCGGCCGCGGCCACGGCGTCGGTGTGGACGAGGACGTTCCGGCCCTTACAGAGGGCGGCGATCTCGGCCACGGGCTCGATCGTCCCGACTTCGGAGTTGGCCAGCATGACCGAGACGACCGTCGTCCTGGGGGTCAGAACCTTCTCGACGGCGGCCGGATCGACAAGGCCCTCCCCGTCGACGGGAACGACGGTCGCCGAGAAGCCGAACTTTTCCAGCCCTTTGACCGCGTTCAGGACGGAGAGATGCTCGACGGCCGAGACGACGAGATGCGTCCCCTTGGCCCGCGAGGCCAGGGCCAGGCCCTTGAGGGCCAGGTTGTTCGCCTCGGAGCCGCTCGCGGTGAAGACGATCTCCGGCGCCGAGGCGCCGATCAGGGCCGCCACCCGCTCCCGGGCCTCCTCCGTCGCTTCGAGAACGGCCTGGCCGTCCCGGTGGAGGCTCTGCGGGTTCCCGAAGGACTCCTTCAGGAACGGGAGCATGGCCGCCAGGGCTTCGGGGTGGAGCGGCGTGGCGGCGATGCGGTCGAGATAGACGCGTTTCATGTCCGCCTCCGGTTCGCCTTCGTCCTATAAGCTCGGGTGAGGCCCGGCGCCTCGCTTACAGGGCGATGACTTCCTTGACCTCGGGGACTTCCTTCTTCAGGATCCGCTCGATCCCCATCTTGAGGGTGAGCTGGGACATTGGGCAGCCGCCGCAGGCGCCGGTCAGCTTGACCTTGACCACGCCGTCGGCGCCCACGTCCACGAGCTCGACGTTGCCGCCGTCGGCCATGAGCGACGGGCGGACCTTATTCAAAGCCGCTTCGACTTTCTCTTTCATCGGTGACTCCTTCGGATATCCTGTCGAACTTCTATTATAGCCGAAAGCCCGCCCCATTTCCAGAATTGTTTACGCATTTCCTATCGGGTCATCGTAGATTACCCGGCTCAGGAGCACTTGTTGAAGCCGCAGTTCGGGCAGGTCGGGCACTTCTCGTCCGGCAGCGTCGCCCCGCACTGCTTGCAGAGGAGCTGGAACAGGTCGCGCGAGCCGTTCGGGACCGCCCCGAAATGGCGCTCGAGGACCTTGGCGATCGCGTCCGGGATGGAGTGGACGAGCCCGCCGTCGGTGAAGATGGGCTCCGACCCGCCGATCCCCTTGAGCTGGTTCACGACCTCCTTCGGCTCCACGCCGCTCCGGAGGGCGAGCGACACGAGCCGGCCGATCGCCTCGGCGTCGGCCATGGTCGTGTAGCCGCTCTTGCCGATGCTGGTGAAGACCTCGAACGGCTTCTGGTTGAAGAACGAGATCGTGACGTAGAGGTTGCCGAACCCGGTCTTGATCTTGTCCGTGACCGAGGTCAGCGTGTCGGGCCGCTCCTGGGGCAGCCGCTTCTCGGAGCCCGGACCCTTGGTTAGGACCTGGTCCTCCCGGCAGCCGTCCCGGTAGATCGTAATGCCCTTCGTCCCCAAGTCGTAGGCCTGGAGGTAGGCCTTCTCCACGTCCTTGAGGGTGGCGGTGTGAGGCAGGTTGATCGTCTTCGAGACCGAGTTGTCGACGTGCTTCTGGAAGGCGGCCTGCATCCGGAGGTGTCCCTCCGGGGCGATGTCGTGGGCCGTGACGAAGTACTCGGGGTGCTTCTTCCCCGGGTTCTTCTCCTTCCAGGCCTCGTAGATCGGGTGCAGGTCCTTGATCTCGGAATCGATGATATGCGAGGTGAATTCGAAGGCGAAGACGGGCTCGATGCTCGAGGAGCAGCCCGCGATCCGGGAGATCGTCCCGGTCGGGGCGATGGTGAAGACCGTGGCGTTCCGCATCTTGCGGCCCTTGAAGACCGAGCGTCTGATGTTGGGGAAGTTCCCCCGCTCCTTGGCGAGCGCCCGGGACGCGGCCTCGGCTTCCGCCCGGAGGAACCCGGCCAGTTTCTCGGCGAAGGCCAGGGCCGGCGCCGAGTCGTACTTGAGGCCCCGGAGAATGAGCAGGTCGGCCCAGCCCATGACCCCCAGGCCGATCCGGCGGTTGCCTTTCGACATCGCCTCGATCTCCGGCAGCGGATACCGGTTGACGTCGATGACGTCGTCGAGAAAGCGGACGGCTACGGCGATGACCTGGGCGAACCGGTTCCAATCGAACTGGTCGCGGGCTTGCGGAGCGTAGAACCCGGCGACGTTGATCGACCCCAGGTTGCAGGACTCGTAGGGATGGAGCGGCTGCTCGCCGCAGGGATTGGTGGCCTCGATCGGTCCCAGACCGCGGGTCGGGTTGCCCTTGTTGATCCGGTCGATGAAGATCAGCCCCGGATCGCCGATCGCCCAGGCGGATTCGACGATCATCCGGAAGACCTTGCGGGCGTCCTTGCGGTCCACCACTTTCTTCAGGAAGGGATCGACGATCTCGTACGACGTCCCCTTCTTGACCGCCTCCATAAAGGCGTCGGTCGCCGCGACGGAGATGTTGAAGTTGCCGACGCTCTTCCCGTCCTTCTTCATCAGGATGAATTCCGCGATGTCGGGATGGTCGGCCCGGAGGAGGCCCATGTTCGCCCCGCGGCGCGTCCCGCCCTGCTTGACGGCCTCGGTCGCGGCGTCGATGACCTTGAGGAACGAGACCGGGCCGGAGGCGACGCCCTGGGTTTTCTGGACGAAGCTGCCCTTCGGCCGCAGACGGCTGAAATCGAAGCCCGTCCCGCCGCCCTCCTTGTGGACGAGGGCCGCGTTCTTCACCGTGCTGAAGATGGACTCCATCGAGTCCTCGATGGGCAGGACGAAGCAGGCGCTCAGGCACATGTCCCGGCCGGCGCCGGTGAGCGTCGGGCTGTTCGGCAGGAAATCGCGGGCGATCATCGCGGCGAAGAACGTCTTGGCCCAGGCCTGCCGCTCGCGCGGCGTGCGCTCGGCCGTGGCCACGTATTTCGCCACCCGGTCGAACAGGTCGGCGGGGGACTTGTCGAGGAATTCGCCCTTGGCGTTCTTCATGAAATACCGGGCTTTGAGGATCCGCAGCGCGTTCGGGGAAAATCCCTGGCTCTCCGTCATGGTTCGTCCTTTCCCTGCTTAATAGAGCGACTATATCGTAATAGTATGATATCCGAAAACGCAAAATTTGAAAAGAGAAATTCCCGGGCGCGGGACGGGCCTCAGTCCCTTTTCATCGGCTCGCCGCGGCCTTAGCCTTGGCTTGGCTTTGGCGGGCATGGGCTCCTCCTTCGATGTCACTCCCCATCCAGGAGTCTCTTCTGGCCTCCGAGCGACCGGATGGCCGTGACGTCCTGGCTGACTTCCAGACACCCGCGATACGCGCGATCCGGGCCGCGGACGGCGATATAGCGGATGTGGACGAATTTCCCCCGCAACGTGATCCAAAATTCGGCCGTGTCGCGCGTCCCGTCCTTGAACGATCGCAGAATTTTCTCGACGACGTGGACGCTCGCCGGCGGATGGCAGTTCTGCACCTTGCGGCCGATGATCGCCGGGCTCCGGGAGAAGATCCGCTCGGCCGAATCGGAATAATAGCGCACCGTGTCGTCCTCGTCGACGAAGCTGACGTCGAGCGGCAGGTGCTTCAGGACGAGGTTGACCATCTCGGGGGTCAACGCTCCGGTATCGAGGGCGATCGCGGCCGCCGGCCGGGCATAGCCTCCGCCGGCGGTCGGCGGAGCGGAGGGCGCCGCCGCGGGCTTCCATTCCGCGCCGGGCGTGATCCAGGCATATCCGACGACCTCCTCGCCGTTCTTGACCCGGGCCCAGTCCGCCTCGGTCAGGACCTCGAGGGTCATCGGGAAGAGGATCTTTTCCTCCTTGGAGATCATGTCCCGGATTTCGGTCATGACCTGGCGGGCCATGGCCAGAGCCTCGTCGCGCTTTCCTTTGCGGAGATATTCGCCGAGCTCCTTCCAATGGGCCCGGACGTCGTCATGGATGGCCCACATCACTTTGCTCGGCCCGCTCACGTTCCGATCCTCAAGGAGCGGAAAGAGCTGGTTTTCCTTTTTGAGATAATGTTTTTCGATCTCGCCGAGAGCCTCCCATCGGGCGAGCAGTCCTTCGCGCAGGTCCCGCGGGAAGTCCATCGGCGGTGCGGCTTTCAGCGCGGAGAGGTGGCTCTCAAAATCGAGCAGGCGCTCTTCGAGGGCGCGGTTCTCGGCCATCAGGGTGTGGAGCGGATGGCCGGGCAAGGTCTGGGGCGGAGGCTGCGTGTCGAGGGAAGCCTGGAAGACCTGGACGTGGACGTCGCAGAGCCGCTTGATCTCGGATTCGGGCATGCCCTCCTCGATCAGCCGCTGCTCCATCTCGGGGATCTCGGTCGGCCCCAGGTCCTTCACGAGTTCGGCGAACCGCCTGCGGAGAACGTCGATGTCTTCGCCGGCGTGCAGGTCGCGGATGATGTCCTTGAGGACTTCGAGGCGCGCCTCCCGGTCCCGGAACGGCGCGGGCGCGGCGCCGGCCGCCGCTTCCGGCCGGAGCTCCTCGCCCGTCACCCGCCGGATCTCGGCGCCGATCGCCGCGAGGAGTTTGTCGATCTCCATGTCGCCGAGGCCGGCGACCTGCTGGAGCGTCGCCAGGCGTCCGACGGTCTTCCGCAGAACCGGGTTCCTGAGCTTGGCGAACTTCGGGGACAGGCCGGCCAGGAATTCGAGGAGAAACGGATACGCCTTCAGCAGGTCGTCAAGCCTGCCGCTCGGTTCAAGGCGCATGGCGGAACAGCCGGGCCGGGGCTCCTCAGAACTTGAAGCCGCCCACGATTGCGAACAGATTCGTCATGGGTTTGGCGCCGCTCGAGGTCGCGCCCGCAGCGACCTTTTCCAGGTCGGCGAGGCCGAGATGATATCGGGCTTCGACGAAAACCTTCATGACGCCAAGGGAGAGGGACGCCCCGGCGCCGAAGATCGCACCGTAGTCCATTTTATTGAAGCTGTCCTTGTTGTCCTGATCCTTAATTTCTATGCTATTGGTCCCGTAAAAGGCCAGAATGTCCGGTCCGGAGGCCGTAAGATCAAGCTTCGCGGACATCAGGTAGGCGATCTCGCCGCCCCCGAGGAGATAGACGTCCGGTAAGCCCGCCTTGTTGAGAAGGTGGAATTTCAGAAGCACGGGTACGCTCACTTCGTCGAGCTTCATGGTGGCGTCGAACGTATCACCCTGGATGCTGCCGGCGAAGCGGACGCCTTTCTGGAGGTAGAGGAAATCGATTTCGAAGCCTATCGTGGAGCCCATTTCGAAGCCGATCCCGCCGCCGAAGCCCATCCGGCCTTTCTTGTACTGGTTGATGTTCTGCCCGCTGGTATCTTTACTGGTATCATAGGACATCGAAGCCGAGCCGAAGGCCCCCATCACCTTGAATCCGCCGGTCGAAGGCGCGGGCCCTGATTCCGCCACAGGGGCCTCCTCCCGGGGAACGTTCCTCGCCGGCTGACGGACCGGCGCCTCCTCCCGGACGGGCGCCTGGATTTGTCCTCCGCTGACGACGTCGACGACCGTGGCGCTGATGAAGCCGACGACCTGGCCGCCGGCGTCGGTCGTGATCGTAACTTCGTACCAGTCGCCGACTTTCGCCCGGGATTCGAGCAGCGTGCCCAGACTGACCTGCTTGATCACCGCTCCGGCCGTATCGGCCTCGGCCCGGATATTCGCCGTCTGGACCTTGACCTTCAGGACAGTGGCGTTCTGTCCGGCGTAACCCGCCAGGGATATCACCGCGAGAATAAGCACCGCGATCGCGATTTTTTTCATGTGTCCCTTCTCCCTTCCATAGTCGGCATTTCGAATTCCTTATTATATGCCACTATTCCCATCAAATTGCAAGACTCTGCCCGATGGGCCGGCTTCATGCGCCTGGCGCGGCGCCCTTCCGGACGGCCGCCAGGTCGAAAAGGCCTCGCGCCCGATCCTCCAAGAACACCGTTTCGTGGCGCTCGACGCCCGTGGACACGATGGCCGCCTGGGCCTCGACCAGGTCTTCGATGGTCCGGAGATAGTCCTTGAAGGCTTGGGGAAGGGCGCGATCGTCCCTTGCGCCCCGGAGGGGTTCCTTCCAGCCGGGAACGCGCTTGTATTCGGGCACGACCTTGTCGAGGATCCAGGGCTCGGTGGGGAAGCCGGCGAGAAGGCTCCCGCGATACTTGTAGCCGGTGCAGATCCGGATCTCGTCCAGCCCGTCGAGGACGTCGGGCTTGGTGAAGGCCAGCCGCTCGATGCCGTTGATCCGGCAGGCGTAGGCGACGGCCACGGCGTCGAACCAGCCGCAGCGCCGGGGCCGGCCGGTCGTCGCCCCGAACTCGTCGCCCCGCTTGGCGATGAGCGGCCCGGGCGCGTCGAAGAGCTCGGTCGGAAAGGCGCCCGAGCCCACGCGCGTCGTGTAGGCCTTGGTGACCCCGAGGACCGCGTCGATCCGGGCGGGTCCGATGCCGAGGCCGGTGCAGGCCCCGCCGGCCGTGGAGTTCGAGGATGTCACGAAGGGATAGGTCCCATGGTCGACGTCGAGGAGCGCGCCCTGGGCGCCCTCAAAGAGGCAGGAGCTCCCGCCCTTGATCTTGTGGGCCAGCAGCAGGCCGACGTCCTGGACGAACGGCCCGATTGCCGCGGCGTAGCGGGCAAAGTCCTCGCAGAGGGCTTCCGCATCAATTTCGGGGAGCCCGTGGGCCCGGAAGAACGCGTTCTTCTCGGCGGCGTTGTCTCGGATCTTCTCCCGCAGCACGCCGAGGTCGAGGAGATCGCCCGCCCGGATCCCGCGGCGCGCGACCTTGTCTTCGTAGGCCGGGCCGATGCCGCGGCAGGTGGTCCCGATCTTCTTCTCCCCCAACGCCGCCTCCCGGTATTTCTCCTCGAGGGCATGGTAGGGCAGGATCAGGTGCGCGGCCCGGCTGACGGCGATGTTCTCCTCGCGGACGTCGGCCACCTTCTTCAGCGCGGCGAGCTCGTCCAGGAACGCCCGGGGGTCCAGGACGACGCCGTTGCCGATGAGGCAGAGCGTATCGGGATGGAGGATGCCGGACGGAATCAGGTGGAGGATGATCTTCGTCCCGCGGACATAGACCGTGTGGCCGGCGTTGTGGCCGCCCTGGTAGCGGGCGACGACGTCGAACGAGGGGGTCAGGAGATCGACGATCTTGCCCTTCCCCTCATCACCCCACTGCGTGCCGAGAACGACGATGTTGGCCATGCGACTCCTCTCGGATCTAGAAATGGACGGCGGCCTGGAGCCGTAACACCGGGTTCCGGCGGGTCGATGCGTCCCGGACGTCGAAATCGTATTCGCCCTTCAAAAGGACGTTCGGCTGGAGCGCGTAGACGAGCCCGACCGACCAGAGGCTGCGCCGGTCCGAGAGGCCCGCGCCCGGCACATCGGGCGGCGCGAAGCCGGGCCCGTGGAAGGGATCGTCGTACCGCCCTTTCTGGTAGGCGACGATCGGGCTCCAGCCGCCGAATTTCAAGGCCAGCTCGACGAACCAGCCCTCGGCCGTCCCGGCGGCGAAGGGCGCGGGATTGGCGATGTCGGCCTTAGCGTATTCGCCCGCCAAGCGGATATTTTCCGTGGTCCAAGTCGCATCGAGGCCTTTGAGCGTCAGGTTCCGCGTCCCCTCCACGTCCATCCGGCCGGCGTAATAAGACGCTCCGACTTCGAGGTTTTGGCCCCAGAGGATCCCGATCCGGCCGCCCCGGCCCTTGTCGCCATTGTTGTCGGCGAACTGCTGGCCCGCGCCGAGGCGGTCCGCCTCGGCGAGCCCGTTGCCGAGATACGAGGCATAGACCACGGGACCGATCCGGCCGTCGATGAGGACCCCGAGGTCGCGCCAGTTCGCGGGCGCGAGCCAGCCGAGGGTGACCGGCGGCTCGACGAGCCGCGTCTGGAAGGCCCGGGACGATTCATTGTACTTGCCGAAGGGGACGAGGAACAGGCCGGCGCGGGCCTGCAAGGAGTCGGAAGCCCGGAACGCGACCCAGGCCTGTTGGATTTCGAACCGGGTGGCGGACCGGGCCAGGATCTCCAGAGCGTACGCAAAAGCGGGGGAGAATTCCCCCGAAACGAACAGCCCGGCCGTGAGGTTCTGGATGCTGCCGCCCGCATAGGGATCCGGCGCGCTCCCTTTGAGGAAATCGAGGGAGAAATATCCGCCCAGGCGGACTTGGGCCGGAGCGGGAGCGGCCGCGGCGGCGGCGATCAGGAGAGCGGCGATCAGGCGCGTCTTCATAGAAGGCCGAAATCGAAGGTCTCTTCGAGCAGGTCCCGTTTCCACTTGTCGACGGGAATCTTCCGGCTCACGCCCCGGGTGATGGCGCTGAGGCCGGTCTTCGTCCCCATCCAGATCGCCCCGACGAGGGCGTCGTTGCGGAGGACGATTTTCTTGTAAATTCCCTCTTCGGGCTTCTCGAGCCGGATCTCCTCGAATCCCGGCCCCTGAGGATTGACGGTGCCGACCGACGTGAGATGGACGCCGGCCACCTTGAGTGTGTTGGACGGGACGGTCCCTTCGTAGACCTTTCTCTGGCCGAGGATGTTCGCGGCCACGAGGCGCGCCTGGTCGAAGGACGCGGGGATGATCCCGTAGACGGCGTCGCCGCGCTGGATCCCGTCGCCGGCGGCGAAGATGCGGGGACGGCTGGTCTGCAGGAATTCGTCGACCAGCACCCCGCGGTCGGTCTGCAGGCCGGCGTCGCGGGCCAGGCCCAGGTTCGGCCGGACCCCCGTGGCCAGGATGACCGTGTCCGCCTCGACCGTGAGGCCGTTCTTGAACCGCAGGCCGCGCACGTCGGTCCCGCCCAGGATCTCGTCCGTGGCCGTGCCGAGCCGGACGCGGATGCCGGTCTTTTCGATTTCGCGCCGGAGCAACGCCCCGCCCGCCGGGTCGAGCTGGCGCGGCAGGAGATAATCGAAGAACTCCACGACCTCGACTTCAGCCCCCCGGCTCCTCAGCGCCCGGGCGATCTCGAGCCCCAAGAGCCCGCCGCCGAGTACCGCGGCCCGGGGATGCTCCTTCAAGTAATCGAGAAGGGCCAGCGCGTCGCCGAGCGTCCGGAGGGTGAAGACACCTCGCTTCTCCGCTCCGGGAATGGGCGGCGGCGCAGCCGAGGCCCCATTGGCGAGCAGGAGGACGTCATAAGGAATCCGGCGGCCGCCGGCCGCGAGAACGTGATGCTCGTCGGGGACGAGCTTCTCGACCGGCGTCCCGGTATGGACCTCGAGGCGGTGCTGGGCATACCACTTTTCGGGAAAGGCGAACAGACGGTCGAAGGGAAGTCTGCCGGCGATGAATTCGATCAGGTTCGGCCGAGGATAATAGAGGTGCGGCTCCGCGGCGAAGATCTCGATTCCGACCTCCGGGTCCGTCTCACGGAGCGTCTTGGCCGCAAGCGTGCCCGCGATCCCGTTGCCGACGATGATGACCTGCATCCGTTTCCCGCCCGTCCCCTCGCTGTCCGGGGGGATCAGTCGTTGACTTTCTGGAAGAACTCTTTCCCTACGCCGCACTGTGGACAGACCCAGTCCTCGGGAAGGGCCTCGAACGCCGTGCCGGGGGCAACGCCGTTCTCCGGATCTCCCGCCGCGGGGTCATAAACGTATCCGCAAGCCGTGCATTCCCATTTTGCCATGACCGTGCTCCTTTCGTGAATTCGGCGGCCCCTCCGGCCTCAGCCCTCCAGGAGGACTAAATCAGT
Source organism: Candidatus Aminicenantota bacterium (assembly GCA_017883285.1). Taxonomy (GTDB): domain Bacteria; phylum Acidobacteriota; class Aminicenantia; order Aminicenantales; family UBA4085; genus FEN-413. The sequence goes on from JADGNV010000064.1 coordinate 18,327, forward strand.
CCTCCTGGAGGATCTGCTTCTCGTATTCCTGCTCCAAGCGGAGCTTGTGGCCTTTCTCCTGTTGGATGAGGAAGGCGAGAAGGCGTCGGAACTCCGGATCAGCGGCCGCGTCCCGAAGCCCGGTATAGAGTTCGATCGCCTTCTCTTCCTTCCGGGCGGCGAAGATGAGGAGATCCTGGAACCCGCTGTCAGACCCGAGCGGCTCCTCGATGAGGTCGTCGCTGATCTTGAGATCCGGAATCTCGCGGTCCGTGAAGGCGACGGCCTTCCCATCGGCGATGTTCTCGAGCAGCCGCTTGTGGTTCTTCTCCTCGGTTTGGAGCTCGAGGAGAAGCGCCTGGACGAGCGGATCGGCGGCATCCCGGGCCAGGTCGCCGTACGACAAGGCGGCCTCTTCCTCGCGTTCGATGGCGAAGCGGAATATCTCGGCGGTTGAGGCGAAGGTCATCGGTTGCTCCCGGCGGCGGCCGCGAAACGCCCCTCGTCGGTCCGAGCGGGGGGGAGATGTTCGCGGCCCCGCGAATCATCGGATGTCTGAATTTTCATTATAGCCAAACAGGCGGAATTGTCAATTTGGAGAGTCTGCCCTCAGGCGCGGTCCTTCTGGCATCGGGGGCAGTGGAAGCTGCTCCGGCCGCCGATGACCCGGCGGAGGACCGGCTCGCCGCAGCGGACGCACGGCTCGCCTTTCCGGCCGTAAACCCGGTGGGCATTCTGGAATCGCCCGTCCATGCCGTCGGCGTCCCTGTAATCGCGGATGGAGGATCCGCCCGCGGCCACCGCCCCCTCCAGAATCTTCCGGACGGACGCCCCCAGCCTCCGGATTTCCGGGGCGGTCAGCGACCCGGCCGGCCGCAGCGGATGGAGGCCCGCGTCGAACAGGATCTCGTCCGCGTAGATGTTTCCGATCCCGGCCAGGAAAGCCTGGTTGAGGAGGAGGCTCTTCAGCCGGCCCTTCCGCCGCCGAAGGAGCCGGCTGAACTCCGCGGGGCCCGTCTCGAGCGGCTCCGGCCCCAGCCCACAGAGCGCCTCGGATTCGAGGGGCCGGTCCGTGACCAGGACCCGCAGCACGGCAAACTTCCGGACGTCGCGGAAACGGAGCTCGCGGCCATGCCCCCGGAACGCGATGCAAAGGCGCGTATGCGTGTCGACCGGAGCGCGGCGCGGCGTCCAGTGGAACTGGCCGGTCATCTTCAGGTGGAAGAGGAGGTGGACGCCGCCTTCGCAGCTCACGAGGAGCATTTTCCCGCGGCGGCGGACGCTTTCGATTCTCTTGCCGCGGAGCTTCAGAAGGTCCGCCGCGTCGCCGCGGACGAGCTTCGGCAGCAAGAGCCGGACATCGGCGATCGTCAGCCCGACGATCTTCGGACGCAGGCTCGCGGCGATGGTTTCGACTTCGGGAAGCTCAGGCATCGGTCTATTATATATAAATGAAGCGTTTTCTTATCCCAATGGCTTTATGCAGTGCCCGAGCTAGGCGCATGAAAGCCCCGCGCCCCCCATACGTATGCCGACCGAGGGATCAAGGGGCGGCCCTAAGGATCCCATAGCGGAGGGGGGGCCCCCATCGCTTTCGATGGGGGGGGGGAACCGACGGGACTGGTTCCCCAGGGAGCCGTGGGCCGCCCCTTGACCCCTCGGCTATTCCGTCTTGCTTGATTTCAAACTCTCTTTCATTTAAACTCTGCCCTGACCATGAACATCAAAGGCCTTCTCTCGATGGTCCTCGGGTGGCTCGTCCCGGGGCTGGGGCACATCGTTCAGAAGAAATACGCGCGCGGGCTCGTCTTCTTCGTCTCGATCCTGGCCATGACCGGCCTGGGCCTCGCCATGGGGGGCAAAATCTACCCCTTCCAGACCGAGAACCCGTTGACCATCCTCGCCTTCTTCGCCGACATCGGCAACGGGACCGTGTATCTCCTGTCGCGCCTCTTGCCGATCGGCCTCGGCGACCTGAAGCTCGTGACCTTTGAATTCGGGACGGCCTACATCGCCGGAGCGGGGCTCCTGAACTTCCTCATCGCCCTCGACGCCCTCGACATCGCCGCGGGGAAGAAATCATGATCTTCAAGAGCCATCTCGTCTCGATGATCGTCTACGCCTTCTTCGTGGCGGTCGTCCTGGCCCTCCTGCGGCGCGGCGAGAAGCGGGCCCGGATCCGGTACGCCCTGTTCCTCTTCCTCATCATGGTCGGAGGGGCGATCCTCTTCGGCTGGTTGATGTATCTCTTCACACTCTAGGTTTATCCTCCCCCGTCCGGAAAACCGGTAGGCCCGCACTTTCGTTTCTGCTATAATTTTCCCGATGATCGAGCTCCACCACGTCTGGAAGCAGTACCAGAAATCCTCATGGGCCCTCTCGGACGTGACGCTCACGATCCCGAAAGGCGAGTTCTGCTTCATCACCGGTCCGAGCGGCTCGGGGAAGTCCACGCTCCTGAAGACCCTCTACCGGGAGATCGTCCCGACCGAGGGCCAGGTGATCATCGGCGGCCGGAACATCCTCCTCATCCCCGACCACCGGATCCACGCGATCCGCCGCCACATGGGCATCGTCTTCCAGGACTTCCGGCTGATGTACCACAAGCGCGTGTTCGAGAACGTGGCCATCGCCCTCCGCGTGCTCGGCGCCTCGCCCAAGGACCTGAAGCGGAAGGTGTTCATCGCCCTGCGCATGGTCGACCTCCATTCCAAGATCTGGGAGTTCCCCTCCGAGCTCTCCTACGGCGAACAGCAGCGGGTGGCGATCGCCCGGGCCGTGGTCAACAATCCGCGGATCCTCCTCGCCGACGAGCCCACCGGGAACCTCGATCCCGCCCTGGCCCACGAGATCTTCACCCTGTTCAAGGAGATCAACGCCCAGGGGACGACCGTCGTCATCTGCACCCACGACCGGGAGCTCATTCGGCGCTTCGGCGGCCGCTTGCTCTCCCTGCACGAGGGCAAGCTCCACGGAAAGGATGTCGGATGACCCTGCCCAAGATCCGCTACTTCCTGCGCGAGGCCCTGCACAACCTCTGGCAGTTCAAAACGCGGCACCTCTTCTCCCTGACCATCATCTGCCTGTCATTCGTCACCGTGGGCGTCGTCCTGTCGCTCTCGGGCAACTTCCGCGTCCGGGCGAAGGAGCTGTCGAAGAACCTGACCGTGGTGTTTTACCTCCGCAAGGACGTCGCGGACGCCGAGCGCGAGGCCGTCGAGGCCCGGGTCCGCCGCTCGCCCCTGATCGGGGCCGTCAAGTCCGTCGGCCCGGAGCAGGCCCTGGACCGCTTCCGGACGAACTTCCCCGACCTCCGGGACATCCTCCAGAACCTCGGAACCAATCCCTTCCCCGCCTCGGTCGAGGCCTCGCTCAAGGAGGGCGGCTTCGCCGCGGAGGAGATCCTGGCCTTCATCGCCGAGGTCCGGAAAAGCCCCGGCGTCGAGGACGTCCAGTTCAGCCGCGATTGGGCAGACAAGGTCCGCGCCCTCGGCCGGCTGGTGGAGGCGGCGGGCTTCTTCCTGGGCGGGATTTTGATCCTGGCCTCGCTTTTCATCATTTCGAACGTCATCAAGCTCAACGTCCTGGCCCGGCGCTCCGAAATCGAGATCCTCCGCCTCGTCGGGGCGACCAACACCTTCATCCGGGTCCCGTTCCTCATCGAAGGAGTGATGATGGGCGTGGCGGGCAGCGCCCTGTCGCTTCTGATCGTCCTGTTCCTCGTCAAGTCCTTCCCCCTCTACCTGGGCAGCTCGCTTGGTGCGCTCCAGGAGCTCGTCAGTTTCCGCTACCTCCGCTGGACCGAGGTCCTCGGCCTCCTCGGCGGCGGAGGGCTCGTGGGCTTCCTCGGCAGCCTGAGCTCTATCGCCCGGTTTTTAAAGATTTGACACAAGTCCTTGATGGGCCTAACATTATTAAGCCATGTCCACCCTCGGCCAGGAACTCCGGCGCGAGCGCGAGAAGCGCGCCGTCTCCCTCAAGGACATCTCCGACCGGACGAAGATCATCCGGCGGCATCTGGAAGCCCTGGAAAAGGGTGACTACGAGGCCTTGCCGGGGCCGTTCTTCATCAAGGGCATCCTCCGCGCTTACGCCAAGGAGTTCGGGCTCGCCGAAGACCACTTCTACGCGCTCTACATGCAGGAAACGCGTCCGGAGACCGGGACGGAGGCGACGCCGGAGAAGCCGGCCCCGAGGCCCCCGGCCGGGAAGCGCCGGGCGAAACCGCGCCGGCGGCGCGCCGCCCTTGCGCTCGGGCTGGCCGGCCTGATCCTCCTCGGCGCCGCGGCCGCCGTCTATATTTACATCCTGAAACCGCAGCGGGACCCCGCACCCATCATCCCCGCTCCATACGCGGCGGCGCCGGCCTTGCGGCCCCTCGCCGACCCCGAAGTCCCGCCGGTCGTGGAGTCCGTCGCGAAGTCGGAAGGCGCGGACCTCAAGCTCGAGTTGACGTTCACCGCCGAAACTTGGATCCACGTCGCGGCGGACGGCGCCGTCCAACTGAACGGCATCTGGAAAGCCGGCGAGCGGGCGACGTGCACGGCGAAAAAAGAATTCCTCCTCCAGATAGGCAACGCGGGTGGCTTCGCCCTCTCCCTCAACGGCCGAGCCTTGAAAACCCTCGGCGCGTCGGGGGCGGTCCTGACCGACGTCCGGATCGACCGCGACACCCTGAGCGGCTTGGAGGCCGCTTCGGACAAGCCGCCGGCGGGGAAGGCCGGACGCTGAGGCCGCCGCCCATGGAGAACCGGAAAGAACGGGGCTCCCGCATCGTGGGGGGGCTCATCATCCTTCTCATCGTCCTGTTCCTGGTGATCGATTTCTTCCTCCGCCGGTCGACCGAGTTCTCGCCGGCCAACGTCACCAACATCCTGCTCTATGCGCTCCAGATCATCGTCCTTCTCATGGCCCTGATCCTCCTGTTCGTCCTCGGCCGCAACCTGACCAAGCTCTATCTCGAGCGCAAGCGGAAGGTCGTGGGATCGCACTTCAAGATCAAGCTCGTCAGCTTCTTCATGGCCCTGTCCTTCATCCCCACCCTGCTCCTTTTCCTCTTCACGAGCAACCTGATCAACCGCAACATCGAACAGTGGTTCAAGCCGGACCTCACCCGGATCCTGAACGACACCAAGGACGTGGCCGACGGGTTCTACGCCGCGACCTCCGAGATGACCGAACACTACGCCACCCAGCTCGGCAAGGAGGTCCGCCGCCAGAACCTGCTCGCCCCGGAGAACCGGGGCCGGCTCGAGGACTTCCTCCGGGCCAAGCTGACCGAGTACCGGCTCGACGAAGTCGGGATCTTCGTCGAGAAAGAGGAGCTGTTCTCCTATTACAACCCGAGCCTGCCCTTTCAGGACTACCAGGAGCTGCAGGCCAACTCCGTCCAGCGGGCCCACCTCGGCGAGCCGATCAAGGAAAAGCGGAGCATGGGCGCGGGCGAGTTCGTCCGGAGCGGCGTCTCGACGCCCATCCCCCAGGTCGGCAACGCCCTGATCGTCACCGGCAAGTTTCTGCCCAAGAACTACGCCCAGAAGACCACCGCCCTGTCGTCGTTCATCGAGCGCTTCCGGACGAGGAAGCCCCAGGACCTGGCCAAGACGGTGTTCCTCCTGCTCCTGATCTTCGTGACCATGCTCATCGTCTTCGCCGCGGCCTGGATCGGCTTCCACATCGCCAAGAGCATCACCGTCCCCATCGAGAAGCTCGCCCAGGCGGCCCAGGACGTCTCGCAGGGCAACCTCGCGGTCAAGGTCGAGGACCCGGCCTCGGACGAGATCGGCCTCCTCATCGACGCCTTCAACCAAATGATTTCCGACGTCCAGGACGGCCGCCGGACGATGGACCAGAAGACGGCCGAGCTCGAGGCCCGGAAGCAATACATCGAGACCATCCTCAACACGATCAATACCGGCGTCCTGACCATCACCGCCGAGGGGTCGATCGCTACGATCAACCCTTCGGCCCGGGACATGCTCGCCCTCCCGGCCGAGGGCGTGGCCGGCCGCCCCTACAAGGACGTCCTCGCGCCCGAGCGCTACCGCGAGCTCGTGAAGGCCTTCGACGCCGCGGCCAAGGCCCGGCATCGCATCACCGACAAGGAGATCCAGCTCCAGCTCGACGGCCAGCAGACGACCATCGCCCTGACCCTGACCCCGTTCCGGCAGCCCGACCAGGACTTCTCGGGGATGATCGTCGTCCTCGACGACCTCACCCAGCTTATCAAGGCCCAAAAGATCGCCGCCTGGAAGGAGGTCGCCCAGCGCGTCGCCCACGAGATCAAGAACCCGTTGACCCCCATCCAGCTCAACGCCGAGCGGATCCTGAAGAACCTCAAGAAGACCGACCCGGGCGGCAGCGAGGTCGTGGAGCAGGGGGCGAAGGTCATCATCCAGGAGGCCCAGACGATCAAGGCCCTCGTCGACGAGTTCTCGGATTTCGCCCGCCTGCCCAAGATCAACCTCCAGCCGGCCGGCCTCCGGGACATCATCGCCCAGGTCGTGGCCCTGTTCCGCGGCATCTTCGCCGAAGTGGCGATCGAGGTCGACATCGGGCCCGCCGTGCCGCCGATCCTCGCCCTCGACCCCGAGCAGATAAAGCGCGTCTTCATCAACCTCATCGACAACGCCATTGACGCCATGAACAAAAAAGGTAAAATCGTCATTCGCGCAACCTTCGACAGAGAGGCCAACCAGGTGAACATCGAAGTCACGGACAGCGGCCCCGGGATCCCGCCCGAGGACAAGGACAAGCTCTTCCTGCCCCATTTCTCGACGAAGAAGAAGGGCACGGGCCTGGGGCTGGCCATCGTCGACCAGATCGTCAAGGAGCACAACGGCACGGTCCAGGTCATGAACGGCCGCCCGAACGGCGCCCGGTTCATCCTCCGGCTGCCGGCGTGAAGCCATGACCCAAGAGCGCATCCTGGTCATCGACGACGAATCGAGCATCCGGTCCTCGCTCCAGGGCATTCTCGAGGACGAGGGCTTCGTCATCCGGACCGCCGAGACGGGCGAGGCGGGCCTCGCCCTCCTCAAGACCCAGAACTTCGGCCTCGTCCTGCTCGACATCTGGCTCCCCGAGATGAACGGCCTCGAGGTCCTGAAGCGGATCCGGGCGATGGACGAGCGCCCGCAGATCGTGGTCATCTCCGGCCACGGGACGGTCGAGACCGCCGTGACGGCCACGAAGCTCGGGGCGTTCGATTTCCTCGAAAAGCCGCTCTCCCTGGAGAAGGTCGTCCTGACCGTCAAGAACGCCCTCCGCCAGCAGAAGCTCGAGGAGGAGAACGTCCAGCTCCGGGAGCGGATCAAGTCCCGCTTTCACCTGGTCGGCAAGAGCGCCGCGATCCAGAAGCTGCGGAGCGAGATCAAGAAGGCCGCGCCGACCAACGGCCGGATTCTTATCACCGGCGAGAGCGGGACAGGCAAGAAGCTGATCGCCCGCCTGATCCACCAGCAGAGCCGGCGGGCGGACAAGCGGTTCGTGGAGATCAACTGCGCGGCCATCCCCGACGAGCTCATCGAGAGCGAGCTGTTCGGCTACCTCAAGGACGACACGCCCCACGCGGTCAAGGACAAGAAGGGCAAGCTCCTGCTGGCCGACGGCGGGACGCTCTTCCTCGACGAGATCGGCGACATGAGCCTCAAGACCCAGGCCAAGCTCGTCAAGGCCATGGTCGAGCAGAAATACGAGCCGGGCGGCTCGAGCGAAACGGTCGGCTTCGACACCCGGATCATCGCCGCCACCAGCCGGAGCCTCAAGGACCTGATCTCCAAGGGCCGGTTCCGGGAGGATATCTTCTTCCGGCTGAACGTCATTCCCATGGCCATCCCGCCCCTGCGCGAACGGCCCGAGGACATTTCCCTCCTCATCAACTACTATCTCCGCTATTATTCGCTCGAATACGGCAAGAAGCCGAAATCGATCTCGGGCGAGGCGCTGAGGGCCTTCCTGAACTACCACTGGCCGGGCAACGTCAGCGAGCTCATGAACGTCATCGAGCGGTTCGTCATCCTGGTCGAGGAGGAGGAGATCGGCGTCGCCCACCTCAACCTGCTCGTCGAAACGCGCGAGCAGGAGCAGATCCACGGGCTCCATCCGTTCCCGACCCTGCCCCAGGCCGCGCTGGCCTTCGAGCGGAATTATATCCACCGGGCGCTGGTCAAGAACGGCTGGGACACGGACAAGGCCGCGGCCGAACTCGACCTCCGGCCCGAAATCCTCCGGGAGAAGATCAAGGCCCACCAGATCGCCTTCATCGACTAGCGGCGGCCGCCATGCCCCTCGATCAAGCCGAAGCGATCGTCCTTCGGACCTCCCCTCTCGGCGAGCAGGACAAGCTCGCCGTCGTCCTCACCCGCGACAAGGGCCTGATCCGGGGCGTGGCCAAGGGCGCGCGGAAGTTCGGGAACCGGTTCGGGAGCTCCCTCGAGCCCATGACCTACGTGACGATGTTCTACCACGAGAAAGAGCGCCGGGACCTGATCACGATCACCGGTTGCGACCTCGTCGAATCCTTCTTCGAGGTCCAGAGCGACCTCCGGACCTCCCTCACCCTGTCGTATTTCGCCGAGCTCATCGAGGAGGTCGTGCCCGTCCGGGCGCGGGAGGATGTCCTCTTCCGCCTCCTCCTGTCCGTGCTGCGGGCCCTCCGGATGAAAGGGGAGCTCGGTCTGCTGACCCGCTATTTCGAGGTCTGGTTCCTCCAGGCCAACGGGTTCCTGCCCGACGTCCACCGCTGCCGCCAATGCCGGAAGGCGCTCGAGGGCGAGGAGGCGGCCTGGCTCTCGCCGAATAAGGACGGCATTTTCTGCGACGCCTGCGCGCCCGCGCGGCGCGACGAGGTCCGCCGGGAGCTCTCCCGGTTCGTGCAATGGGCCCGCAAGAATCCGCCGCCCACGACCGACGAGATCCCCTTCACGCCCGGAGAGCTCAAGGCGGTCCAGAAGAGCCTCCAGGCGATGATCGTCTACCACCTGGAACGCGAGCCGAAGAGCCTGCGCTACATCCGGGACTGATTGTGAATTGTCCGGCCCAGGGATCGGCCCCCGGTCCGCTCGGGAACCAGTCCCGTCGGTTCCGCTACCGTTCTATGCCCGCTGGGCATAGAACGGCACCCCCCCTCCGCTATGCGGGCCTCAGGGCCGACCCCTAGGCCAAATATACGCCTGTCGGGAGGAAGCTTGAACTCGGGATTGCCGAGGGTCCTTAGAAATAATAGATGATCGTCACGATCGAGGCGATCCACAGGACGATCGCCATCAGGAGCGGCTTGTCCTTGAGGATCAATTCCTCGGGGCTCCCGCCCTGGTCCTTCTGGTGGATCAGGTACAAATAGCGGAAGATGCCGTAGAGCACGAAGGGGGTCGTATAGATGAGGCGGTCCGTCCCGAATTTCCGGACGGTTTCCTCCGAGACGGTGTAGAGGCAGTAGGCAATGACCGTGGAGGCGGTCACCACCGAGATCATTTGGTCGAGCAGACGGAAGCTGTACTCCCCGAGGCTCCGCCGGTGGCGGGCGGCGTCGCCCTCGAGGAGCAGGAGCTCGTGGCGCCGCTTGCTCATGGCCAGGAACAGGGCGAGGAGCATCGTGCAGAGGAGCAGCCAGGGCGAGATCGGGACGGCGATGACCAGGCCGCCGGCGACGACCCGGAGAACGAATCCCAGGGCCACGACGAAGATGTCGAGGATGACCACGTCTTTGAGCCGGACGGAATAGGCCAGCTGGAGGAGCACGTAAGCCGCGGCGGCCGCGAAAAAGGCGGGGTCGAGGAGGTCGGCGGCGACGAGGCTGAGCGCGGCGAACCCGGCCGCGAGGACGACCGCCTCCGACCGGCCGATCCGGCCGGCGGCGATGGGCCGCCGCGACTTCCGGGGGTGGAGCCGGTCTTCGGCGGCGTCGAGGACGTCGTTGACGATGTAGATCGCCCCCGACAGGAGGCAGAACACGGCGAACGCGGCCAGGGTCCGGAGGAGGAGCGGGACGTCGAACACCTTTTTGGCGAAGATCAAGGCCGCGGCGACGAAGAGGTTCTTGGTCCACTGCGCGGGCCGCAACGAAACGACGGCGTCCTTGATCGTCATGCGTTCTTCTTCCCGGATTCCGCCGATATTCTACAACATCCTGGCCATGCGATAAAATGAATTTCGAGGAGGGCCGGCCTGGCCCGCGTGATCAGTACTGGATGCCGGAATCGGTGGATCCGGTGAACGACGAGCTGTTGGCGTTCAGATAGAGGAGCAGAATCCGGATGGCCATGAAGATGATGCCGCCGGCCAGGGCGAGGGAATACACGGTTAGGAACGAGATGTACAGCGCGGATTTCCGGCGCGAGAGGTCCTGGGAGAATAGGAGGTCGGTCACGGTCTTCCCGAAGAGGATGATCATGAGGACGACGCCGCCCGCCGCCCGGTAGAAATACTCCATCGAGTTCCGGAGTTCGACCTTGTCGAGGGTGACCAGCGGCAGGAGGAGCCAGGCCGTCAGGGCCCAAAAAATGATGAAGATGATAAACTTCGACATCGGAATGGCGTCGATTCTCTTGGCGAGGTCCATTTGAATTAATCATAGTCTTCAAATCTCCCCCCTGTCAATTCAAATTTCGGACGACCCGCGGGGCCACGGACGGGACCGGCCCGGAAAAAAGTGCTCGGACCGCCGAAATGGGGTACAATAAGCGACTGCCGATCATGCCGAACCCAGCGCCCTCCCTGTCCCGCACCGCGGGCGGGGCCGCATTCGTCTTTTTCTGCCTGGTCCTCGTCTTCGATTACGCCGACCAGGGACTGTTGAGCCCCTTCGTCAATCCCCTCCTCCAGGATTTCTTCGGGACGACGGCAAACGTCGTCCCGCTCGGCTGGATCGCCTTCGTCTTCACCCTGCTCTCGGCCGCGTCCACGGTCGCCGCAGGGATCTTGGCCGACCGCCGGTCGCGGGTCCGGCTCTGCATCGCCGGAGGGCTCGTCTACGGGACGTTCTCCGCCCTGACCGTGCTGGCGCCCCACGGCCAGGCGGGCTATGCCTTCTTTTTCGTATCCCGCGCCCTCGTCGGCCTGGGCATGGGCCTCGTCGTGCCGGCCGTCTTCTCGCTCGTCGGGGACCTCGCGGCGCCCACCCGCCGGGCGACAGCCTTCGGGTTCATGTCCGTGGCCATGCTCGCCGGGCGGTTCGGGGGCTTCGCCGTCGCCGGGGCGTTCGCCGGCGATTGGCGGCACGCCTACCTCTTGGTCGGCCTGGTCAACGTCCTCCTGGCCGCCTCCCTGCTCGCCATCCGCGAACCCCGCCGGGGCGGCCGCGAGGACGAGCTCCGGGAGGCGCTCCTCGCGGGGGCCGAATACCGGTTCCGCATTTCGTGGAAGGACATCGGCCTGATCCGGGCGACGCGGAGCAATTTCTGGCTGGTCCTGAATTTCATCGACGTCTTCCCGGGTTCGATCGTCCTCTTCCTCATCTTCAAATACATGAAAGACGTCCACAACCTGGAAGCGCCGGCCATGAACTTCACAATTGTCGTCGTAGCCCTGTCCGGGGCGGCCGGGGCGATCGTGTTCGGCCGGGTCGGCGACCTCTGGTTCCGGAAGGACCGGCGGGCCAAGGTCCTGACCGCGCTCATCTGCAACGCCCTCCCGATCGTCTTCATGATCGTCTTCCTCCTTTCCAAAGTCCGCGTCCCCCCGGATGCGACGCTCGGGACGGCGCTGGCCGTCCCCGGCCTGCTGCCCCTCGTCCTGACGATCGCCGCGGCCATGTTCATCAATCAGGGGGTGAACCCCAACTGGTACGGCACGTTGACCGACATCAACCTTCCGGAACACCGGGCGACGATGATATCGCTCGCCTCGGTGATGGACATGATGGGGAGCGCCGTGGGACCGCTCCTCGGATCCTATATCGCCTCGTCCTGGGGGCTGAGGGCGGCCATGGCGAGTGTCCTCGTCTTCTGGGCGGTCAACATCCTCTTCTGGCTGCCGGTCCTGGCCCATGTCCGGTCCGACCTCGACCGGGCCCACGCCATCCTCGCCTCCCGCGCCTCGGACATGAAAAGGAGCCTGCCCAGCCATGCCGCATGACCGCCTGTCCATCCTCTACAATCCGTCGGCCAGGATGGGCCGGGCCCTCGACCGCAAAATCAAGCTCGAGCGCCTTCTCCGCCATTTCGACATCCGCTACGACCTGGTGATGACCCGGAACGAAGAGCACCTCCGAGAGCTGACCCGGGAGCACGCGAAGACCTATCCGGCCGTGGTCGGTGCGGGCGGCGATTCGACGTTCCACATCATGATCAACGAGCTCGTCGCGGCGGGCGCCGAGGCGAGCTTCGGAATGCTCGGCGTCGGCTCGTCGAACGACATCCCCCGGGAATTCGGCATCGCGTCGCTCGTCGAAGCGTGCCGAGCCTTGAAGAACGGGAGGACGCGGAGGATCGACCTCGGAACGGTGAGCGAGGGTGGGACCCGCCTGAGCTGTTTCCTGGGGCAGGCCAACATCGGACTGGGGGCCTACGTCAACCGGTTCGTGGCCGACCTGGCCGGCCGCAAGCCCCGGCTGGCCCGGCGTCAGCTGTGGGCGGGGATCCTGGGGGTCAGGAAGGCCTACAAGTCGAGGGCGATTCCCCTGTCGTTCACCATGGATTCGAACGCCGGACGGCGCGAAGGCGATTTCGTCGCGGCAATTTTCAGCAACATCCGCTACTGGGCCACGGGCAGGATCATCAACCCCGGCGCCCGGCCGGACGATGGACTGCTCGATTGCTGCCTCATCGGCGACTGCCGCCTCACGCGGCTCGCGCGCATTGCCGCCCTGGCCGGCACGGGCCGCCACGGGTCCATCCGGGACGTCGAATTCCGACGCGAGGCTACCTTCGAAATTTCGGCCGGCACGCCGTTCGCGGTGCAGGTCGACGGCGAGATCCTCCGGACGTCGGACGGCCGGTCCGCGTTCCCCAAAATCACGATCGGGGTGATGCCGGGCGGGCTGAACCTGATCGCCTCTTGACGGCGCCCGTCAGTCGTTGGCGAAGTGAGCGTGGAGGATGCGGTAGCCGTCCGGCGCCTGGACCAGGACGAACGTCACCGGCCCCTGCTGGACCGGCCCCTCCTCCCCGACGTTCTTGTCGAAGAGCCAGCGGGCGGTGACGAACGCGGCCGTCCCGAGCGGTTGGACGCGGATCTCCTCGAGCCAGAGTCGGCTGTCCTGGGCCTTGCCTCCGGCCGTGAACCCAAACCCCTTGTGGTGCTCGACGAGCGGCTCGAGCCCGCGGATCAGGCCCTTCTTTTCGGAGGAAAAATAGGACGGGGCGGGATTGACCGAGAAGAGGCTGTAGAGGAGCGTGAGATCGGACATGTTCCCCATGACCGTCCAGGTCGTGAGCGTGTCCTCGACGGTCCGGTGGGCGGGATTGGTCAGGGTGAGATTGGCCACGTCGGCTTCGGCCGCGATGGAGGCGAAGTAGGTCCAGGTCTTCTCCTTCAGGATCGCCTCGAAGACGCCGAGGGCCATGAAGACGTCCCCTCCCCAGAGGTCCCAGTTGCCGAGACCGTAGGCCCGGATGAGGGCGTTCGGCTTCTTTTCGTCCGCGGAGTCTTCCTCCCAGGGAGACAGCATCAGCTCCGGAGCGATCGCGCCCCGGTACATGAGGATGCGCTGGTAGTAGCCCGTGTTCTCGACGACATTCGCCCGCGGCCGGACCGCGGCCAGGGCGTCGCGGGCCTCCTTGTCGAGTTTCATCCGGCGCAGGGTCAGGTACAGCCAGTCCGTCGCGGCGATCACGGAATCGTCGTTCTTCGCCCACGTCAAACAGTCGCGAAACGCCTTTTCGGCGAACGGATATTCGCCGGCCAGAAAATAAGCCAGTCCGAGGTGGTAATAGATGTTGTAGTGGGTGTTGGAGAGCGGTTGGCCCGACTTGCTCGGGACGGCGTCCGGTTCAACCTCGAGCGGCTTCCCTTTCGCCAGCTCGGCCGCTTTCTCTAGGTCGTCGACGGCTCGGACGAACTGGCGGATGGTGAGATACCGGTGGCCCCGGTGGCGGAGGAGGCGGTAGGACTGGGGAAATTTCGCCAGTCCATCGCTGAACGCCTTGATGGCCTCCCGGTAACGGCCGGCGTATGCGGCGCGCCGGCCCAGCCAGATGAAATTTTCTTCGCTGGGGTCCTTGGCAAGCTTCTGGCGGGCTTCGGCGTAACGATCGAGGCTCGCCTTGTCGGAGGCCGGAGAGACAAGCTTCTCTCCCATCAGGGAGATGGCTTCATAGGTCTTGGGAGCGAGCTTTTTGGCTTCAACGACCTGGCCGCCGGCCGAAGGACCGGCCGAAGCCCCGAGGAACAAGGCCGCCCCGAGGACGGAAGCCAGGAGGCGGAGCGTTTTCGTCCTCACGCCCGGCGCCCCTTCACCAGCGCTCCCGATGCACGATTTCGGCCAGGGGCTTGCGGACGAAGGCCCGCGGCGCTTCGTCGGGGTAGCCGACCGGTGTCATCGCCAGCGGCTCGATGCCGTCGGGCAGGCCTAGGGCCTTCCGGAGCTCCGCGGGATCGAAGGCCGCGATCCAGCACGTCGCCAGCCCCTCGGCCGCGGCGGCCAGGACGAGGTGTTCGAAGGCGATGGTGACGTCGACGTCCGCGTAATTTTTCTTGTCCATGCGGACCCAGGCTTCGTCCGGCTCGGCGCAGGCGCAGATGACGACCGGGGCGGCGGCGAACCAGTCCCGGGAATAAGCCCTGGTCAGGCTCCGGCGGACCGCCTCGTCGGTGACGACGATGAAATGACAGGGCTGGCGGTTGGCCGCCGAGGGCGCGATCCTCACGGCCTCCAGGATCCGTTCGAGCTTGTCCGGCTCCACGGGGGTCGATTTGTATTTCCGGATGCTCCGGCGGGTTTCTAAAACATGATAGAAGTCCATGGTTCGCTCCTTTAGGGATGGTCGCCTTCGATTATCTCAAAAAGGCCGGGACAAGGGAAGGCTGAGCGCACTCGTGCTTTTCGTCCCATTGACCTTATTGCCCCGTCCATTTTTTGGGGTCCCCTCACAATCCGTTGGTGAAGCTTTTGAGCTTCTTCGACCGGCTGGGGTGCTTGAGCTTGCGCAGAGCCTTGGCCTCGATCTGACGGATGCGCTCGCGGGTGACCTTGAACTGCTGGCCGACTTCCTCCAGGGTGTGCTCGTTCCCATCGCCCAGACCGAAGCGCATCGTGAGGATCTTCGCTTCGCGCTCGGTCAGGCTTTTAAGGGCCTCCTCGATCTTTTCGCGCAGATTGATATGGATGACGGCGTCGGGAGGGGAGGGCATGACCTTGTCTTCGATGAAGTCGCCGAGGTGGCTATCCCCCTCCTCGCCGATGGGCGTTTCGAGGGAGATAGGCTGCTGAGCGATCTTGATGATTTTGCGGACCTTGCTCACCGGCATGTCCATTTTCTTGGCGATTTCCTCGCTGGTCGGCTCGCGGCCGATCTCCTGGACGAGACTCCGCCTGACCCGGCTGAACTTGTTGATGTTCTCGATCATATGGACGGGGATGCGGATCGTGCGGGCCTGATCGGCGATGGCCCGGGTGATGGCCTGGCGGATCCACCATGTGGCGTAAGTCCCAAACTTAAATCCACGGCGGTATTCGAACTTGTCGACGGCCTTCATGAGGCCGATGTTGCCCTCCTGAATGAGGTCCAGAAACTGCAGGCCACGGTAGAAATATTTCTTGGCGATGGAGACGACCAGCCGGAGATTGGCGGCGACGAGTTCTTTTTTGGCCTGGTTGCTGATCTTCTTCCCGGTGGCGATGGAGCGGACGATCTTGCGCAGGTTGGGCGAATCCAGCCCGACGTCCTTCTGAACGGTCCGGATTTGCTTCTGCAGTTCCCGGAACTTTTCGGCCAGGTCTTCACCATCCTTCTTTTTCCGGGTCTTGGCCAGGAGAAGCTCGATTTCCTCTTTTTTCTCCTCCAGCTGGTTTACGGCGTGGAGCTGGCGGATGAGGGTTTCGATGATCCTTTCCTTCTGGCTCGTGCGGATGTTGAGATCCCCGATGGATCTCGACATCTCGACGATGACCCGGCCTCGGGAGAGAGCCTTCTTCCGGTTGTTGGGGATCTTGTCCAACTTCCGGCTCAGGTTGTGGATCTTTCGGACCTTGGCCAGGATCTGGTTTTTCTTTTCCTCGAGTTTGCCCTCGGCGATGTCGTCTTCGGAAACGTTGAACATCTCCTGGATGATCATCGGGTTGGCTTCAATGCGTTCTTCCAGGGACAGGACTTCGTTGAGGACCAGACGGGTTTTGCTGAGCGCCTTGACGATGGCTTTTTCGCCGCGCTCGATTTCGCGGGCGATGGAGATCTCGCCCTCCCGGGTGAGGAGGGAAATGCTACCCATCTCGCGCAGGTAGAGCTTGACGGGATCGATCGTCCGCTCCAGGCCCTGGGAGATGAACTCCGAGATCTCGTCTTTGGGAAGTTTAGTATTGGCCGGCACGTGGCACTCCTCTCCGCTGCGTTTCGCCTCTCAAGGAAAATACGCTTTGACCCGTTCCCCCTTAGTGTACCACGTGTGAAGTTTACGTATATGGGTGGGCCGGGATCCGAGCTGGATCTTTCGACGCTGGGGACAGAAGAAACCGCCGCCATCATGGAGCGGCTGAAGGGCTGAATCCTGGCCCCTGGCCGCTTTTTTAGGGTTTTGTGGGGTTTAATGGGAAATTGTGGGGAATAGCACAGAACAGCCGCTGCGGCCATAAGAGATTGATTTATAAGGATTATATGGGGTGAATATGGTGGAGCTGACCAGGATCGAACTGGCGACCTCTTGACTGCCAGTCGAACAGACACTTTTTTTTGAACCCCGCTAACTTGATAGAACCAAATGAGATGGGGGGGATAATAGAAACTTCCTCAGACTCGGATTTGACGGGGGAGATCATCTTGACAGGCTCTCCCATTTCGGCGAACAATTAGGCCATCTTAAAAAGATAATGGTGGGATAAAATAGGGAAATGATGCTTCGATATATCATAAAGAAAGAAATCCTGGAAATAATAACGAGCCCGAAATTTGTATTCACATTTATCCTCTGCGCTATCCTGATTCTCCTTTCGGTTTATACCGGGGTCATAAATTATCGCGCGGAACTAAAGGAATATACGACCTCTCTTGCGTTAGCAGAGAAGGACATTTCGACCTTGCCGAATATCCAGGCTCTATCTGGTCATACTATTAGGATTAGCAAGCCGCCATCAGTCCTTGGGACGATTGTCAACGGTATCGAGGAGTCCGTCGGCCGGGTAGCGCCGATAAGTCGCACAACAGACCCGAGCCTTATTGATTCAAAGTATGATAGTAATCCGGTTTTTGCAGTATTTGGCACCTTGGATCTCATGTTCATAGTCAAAATAGTTCTAAGTCTCTTCGCTTTTCTCTTCACATATGATGTAATAGTTGGCGAGAAAGAAAGAGGGACATTGAAGCTCGCTTTAGCAAACAGCGTCCCCCGCGACCAATTTATTCTTGGCAAAGCCATTGGCGGCTATATCTGTCTTCTAATCCCACTTCTCATCCCGATGATCCTGGGTATCGTCGCCATGATGATTGTGCCAAATGTGGCTTTTACTAGCGATGACTGGCTTCGACTTCTCATGATATTTATTATGTTTTTGCTCTATCTTTCTGTTTTTTTCAGTTTGGGGCTTTTTGTATCGGCCAGGACGAGTCGATCTTCAACGAGTTTTCTCATTCTACTTTTTATATGGGTGATATTCGTTATGGTCATTCCTAAAATTGCGTTTATTGCGGCGGCTCAAATCGAGCCCATCTCCTCAATCCACGAGATTACCTCCCAAAAGACAGCGTTCCTCTTGCAGGCAGAATCGGAATTACAGAATTCGAACAGAAAATGGGGTCAAGAACATGCTTCAGAATATGATAAAGACCCTAAAGTATATCAAGAGAAATTCATGAAATATTTCGCAGAAGTTACTCGAGATTTCCAATTGAAAGTGGACTCCACCAACGCCGCCATTGATCTTAAATATAATATGGAGAGGAAATCCCAGCAGTCCCTCGCTGAAAACCTATCAAGAATCTCTCCTGCCTCAGCGCTTAGCTTTGGCACAATGTCCTTAGCCCGAACTGGAGTCGAAGAGTACGATCGGTTCTTAATATCTGTGCGAGCATACAAACGAGTTTATATGAATTGGCTTATTTCTAAAACTAGCCAATCATTAAACGCAAATCCGGGCGGAGCAATTGATAGTAGCCTTAAAGATATGCCCAAGCACCGGATGGAGCCCGAACAGTTTGGCGAATCGATAATTAGGACAATTCCTGATTTCGTACTGATGATCGTATTGATTATCGTTTTATTCGCAGGAGCATATTTCTCCTTCCGGCGCTATGACGTGCGCTAGGGCAAGGAAAAAAAATCAACGCCTAAATCGAGATTGCCTTAGCGCTTGGCGTTCCGCCCGTCCTATCTCAATCGCATCATCTACGTTCGGTAAAGAACTCTTCTGTAACGCCGCGGCCGATAGATGCTCGAACCTAGGGAACCTAAGTCCTTTTATCAACTACGAAATATTCCCGATCTGAACCCACCTTTTAACAACATACAGAACAACACAAACCGGCCCTGGATAGCATTTTCTCGATTTCCTTATCCGCGATTTAGAGATCGGATATGTTTATGAAAGGGTCAGAATTTGCCTAGACTTCAACCACAAATATTTGACGCGCATTTGACATTTTGCGCGTAAAAGAGCTGCCTACGGCATAAAGCGACTTAAATCACGACGTGAAAAAAACAATGGAGGATAAAGAAATTAATGGTGGAGCTGACCAGGATCGAACTGGCGACCTCTTGACTGCCAGTCAAGCGCTCTCCCGAACTGAGCTACAGCCCCACTGGGGATGATATCCTACAAAAAAAGGGGCTTCCCGTCAAGGAGTTCCCCGCATCTTTTTGATTTCACGGGAGATCTCGATTAAAATGGGAGGCCTATGAAACGCGACGACGTCCGAAAAGCCCGCGAGCGCGCCGCGCAAATCCTGGCGAAAGCCGGGATCGCCGTCGCCTTCCGCGAAAAAGAAACCCTGGAGATCGCCGACTTCGGCCTGAACGACCTCGAGCACTACGGCCTCGAAGTGCTGGCCTACGAATCGAACGACCGCTACTGCGCCAAGGAGCTCGTCCTCTTCCCCCGCCAGATCTGCCCCGAGCACCATCACCCGCCGATCGACGCCCACAACGTCGGCAAACAAGAGACGTTCCGCTGCCGCTGGGGCCTCGTCTATCTGAATATCGAGGGCGAGCCGACGCCCCATCCCAAAGCTAAAATCCCCGCCGGCGACGAGGCGCTCTTCACCGCCCGGCACGAAATCGTCCTCCGCCCCGGCGATCAATACACGCTGCCGCCCGGACGGTTGCACTGGTTCCAGGCCGGCGACGAAGGGGCGGTGCTGAGCGAGTTCTCGTCGAAGAACCTCGACGAAACGGACGTCTGGCGGAACCCGCGCATCAAGAGAATCCCGACGATCGATTAATCCGCGTGCGCGGCCTCGGCCATGGCCGCCACGTTCTCGGGCGGGACGTTCGGCAGCAGCGCCTCGTGGCTGGGGCTCACGATCCACCACGGTCCGAACACATCCTTCAGCCGCCGGACCTCGGCCCTCACTTCGGCCGGGGATCCCTGCACGAGAAGCTGCTGGGTGTCGATCCCGCCTAAAAACGCGACCTTCCCCTGAAAGTCCCGGGCCAGCCGCTCCGCCTCCATGCCCGCTGCCCGCGCTTGGAGCGGATGGAGGCAGTTCACGCCGGCCGCGATGAGATGGGGAATCACCCGGCCGATCGACCCGCAGGAATGGAGGATGACCTGCCAGCCGTGGGCCCGCGCCTGGTCCGTGAATTTCCGGAACCAGGGGAGGATGAATTCCTCGAAGTGGCGGGGGCTGATGAGGAGATCGCACTGGGTGCCGAAGTCGTTGCCGAAGAAATACCCGTCGGCCAGGTCGCCGGCCGCGGCGAAAAAGCGGCGGTTGGCCTCGAGATAGAATCCGCAGACCCGACTGGTGACGGCGTGGACGACCGCCGGGTTGGTGTGCATCTTGACGAAATATTCCTCCATTCCGAAGAGGTCCATCACATCGTGGAAGAAGGGAGCCCAGAAGCCGCTGGCCCGGTAGAACGGTCCGGCGCCGCGCAGAGCGGCGAGGCCTTCCCCGAAATCGAGATAATCCGGATCCGGCCAATCGAAGGCCTCCACATCCGCCTCCGTCTCCGCGCCGGCGAGCGGTCCGGGCTGTCCATGGAAGACCTTGTATTGGCGAGCGTCGAAGAGCTTCTTCCCGGCGGGATGCCGGTAGGTTGTCTCCATGTATTGGGGCGTCAGCCAGCGGAAATCGTCGCCCAATTTGAGGCGCAATTCCTCCTCGGTCCGAGTGCCGAAGTAGCGATGATAGAGCGGCCAGGTATCGGAGTGCGGGTTGCCGAGCCAGAACCCCCGCCGCGGTACGGGGCGGAGGGCGATGATGTCCCGAATCAGGGAACGGCTCGTGGGGGTCACCGGTATTTCTTTACCGCGTCGTACATCGCCGTGACGTTCCGCGGCGGGACGTGGGGCATGATGTTGTGGATCGGAGTGAAGACGAACCCGCCGCCCGGGGCGAACGTCGCGATCCGCTCCCGCACGTGGGCTTCGATCTCCTCCGGGGTGCTAAGGGGCAGGACGCGCTGCGTGTCGCAGCCGCCGCCCCAGAAGGTGAGGTCCTTTCCGAATTCCTTCTTGAGCCGGGCCGGGTCCATCCCCCGGGCGCTCGTCTGGACGGGGTTGATGATCTCGACCCCGACCTCGATGAGGTCGGGCAGGATGTCGGCGATCGCCCCGCAGGAATGGAGGAAGAGGTGAAGACCCGACCGCTTCCTCACCGTCTCGAAAATCAGGCGCTGGCGCGGCTTGAACACCTCCCGATACAGGCGCGGCGAGATTTCGAGGGCCTGCTGCGTCCCGAAATCGTCGCCCATCTGGATGATCTGGACGTAGCCCTCGACCGCGTCCAGAACCTTGGAGAGGTTGGCGAGGTGCATCTCGACGAGCTTGTCGAGCAGGGCTTCGGCCTTCCGGCGGTTTTCGACGAGGTCGATGAGGAACTGGTCCATGCGGCAGAGGTACTGGCCCCATTCGAGAAGGTTCGCCCCGAAGGCGACCATGACCGCATAATCCGTCATTTCGTAGAGATGCTTCGCCCGGCGGCGGATTTCGG
The DNA here is from genome assembly GCA_017883285.1 of Candidatus Aminicenantota bacterium. Lineage (GTDB taxonomy): Bacteria > Acidobacteriota > Aminicenantia > Aminicenantales > UBA4085 > FEN-413. Next base: position 39,548 of record JADGNV010000064.1, read on the forward strand.
CCAGGTGTTCGGAAGTGAGCGGCTTGTGATAGGGCGCGCACGGAAGCGCGGACCAGGTGACGTCGCCCATGAGCTCGGGCAGTCGGTCGAGGACGGACAAATCGCCGCCGTCCCAGTCCTTCAAGGGAAATCGCGTTTGGCTCAGAAAGTAAGCGCCCCGGGGCATCGCCCCGATCGACTCGCCCTTCTCATTAAGAGCGAGCCATCCCCCGTCGTGCGGGACGAAATTGATGTAGGCCGGTATTTTCGCGGCCGCGCCGTCCGGCAGAATGAAGGGCTTCCAATCGCTCGCGTCGCACAGGAAAGCGCGCCCCAGGTCCACGACGTCCGATTCCACGTAATCCAAAATCCAGTCTTCGGGTAGGGCAAGCTGCTGGACGACGTCGTAGACGTATGTGTTGCCGTCGGTGATCCCGAGATGTTCCTTCAGCCGGCGATAGGCGACGGCCGTGATGCCCGTGGAGCGCATCGCCCCGAGATCGACGGGGACGCGGTCCGGCTCGCGATGGCTGATGGTCCGGAGGACCCGTTCACGTCTGGTCATGCGCCTATTTTATCCTATTCTTCCTCGATGAGAGCGACTTCGCGCCCTTCCCCGCTTTTCTCGATCCGGATCGTCTTGATTTCATAGGGCTTGAATTTCAGGGCCATCGGGCGGGCCGTAGCCATGCGTAGCCGGCCGTTCGTGGCCAGCCCCGCCCCCTCGTGCAGCCGAACGATGAGGGCCCGGTGATCCCAGGAGCGCTTCAACGCGCTCAGGCGGATATTTTCCGGCTCGAGCGAGAGCATCTCGTCGCGATCGCCCGCGCCCGCTCCGATGGGCAGATGGGCCAGGGCGAACGGCGGGGCGCTCATCCGGTCGGCCAGGCCCGGCAGTCTCCGCCGCACGTCGTCCGGATCGCCCGCAATCAAGAAAAATCGGACTTCGTGCACGCCGATGTCCGCGAATTTCCGGGCCGGCGACGTCCCCAACTCAAAGCCTTGCTCATGGCAATAGGCCGCGCTGCGGAGAACGGAGAGGCGGATTTCGCCCCCGCGGAAATCGAAGCCGGGCTGTCCCGAATTCACGAGGCCGAGTGCGGCCGGCCGGCCGCCGATCCGGCCTTCGAGGCAGAGCCACCGGCCGTGGACGTGCTCCTCGCCGTCCGCGGGCCGGGCAACGGCCCCTCCGGGGACCTCGGCCAGGAGCGAAGGCGAATCGATCGCCATGGGAAAAGAGAGCTTCAACCGCCTCCGTTCTTCGTTCCATTGGATGCGCAACCGCCACTCGAGGACCGGCCATGCGGGATAGACGATCGCCTGCATGACGATTCGGCTGCGCCTGTATTCGAAGATCGATTCGGTGATCGTCCGGACGGGCCCGTTCTGGACGACCTTCGGAGCGCCCTTCAATCGGAATTCGCCGGCGATGGTCCGGTAGCTCCACCGGTCCGTCCCCCAGGAGTCGCCGTCGTCCTCGATGACGAGCGGGCGCGGCGCCGGGCCGGCCAGGAATTCCCGCTCCCCGGCGCGGAGGGACGCGGCCAGACCGGTTTTCCGATCAATAGCCGGCTTAAAGGAATTCGAGTCGACAACCGCCGTGGGCCGCGAGGACGAAAAAGGGGACGGTTCTATTTTTTCCGCCCGGACCTCGTAGCGCGCGGCACCGACGCCGGGAAGCTCATCGATGAAACACAATCTCCGGCGCCAGTCGTGGAACGGCAGAAGCGCTTCGGGTTGCTCCTCCTGGCATTCCACTTCGGCCCCGTCCAGGCGGAACAGGCGCAGGCGCCATTGGCCCGTCCATAACGGCCGGAGGCCGGACATGCACTCGACCTCGACCGGGCCGCCGGGGCAGGACGGATTCGCGTTCAGGACGGTGACGGGAATGTAAAGGGACCGCGCCTTTCCCCGGTTCAAGCCCGCGGCCGCGTCCAGCCGCAGCCGCCGGGCCTCCTCCTCGACCTTGCCGTAGAGGGCCAGCGCGTCCCGCTCCGCGGGCTCGACGCAGCTCCCGGTCAGGATGTCGTGGAAATCGTTGAAGAGGTGCCCCCGCCAGGTCTCGCCCAGCGCCTCGTCGGGATACGCCTGTCCCTTCGCCCACCAGGACGCGGCCCGCAGCGCCTCGGCCTGCGTGAGAAGTCCCAGGCTTTCCCGCTCCTTTCGCTTCAAGCGCGAAAGGGAGGTATAGCAGCCCGTGGAAACGCGCTGCAGGTCGCCTTCGAACACGGGCGCCGTCTTCGCCTGCCGCTTGATCGCCTCGTAAAATCCGTCGAGCGTGCCGTGGACGATGCGGACCCGCTTTTCCCTCCGGCGGAACGCGTCGATCCGGGCGAGGTCCTCGCGCGTCGCCCCGCCGCCGTGGTCGCCGATCCCCCAGAAGACCGCGACGTCGCGGCCGCGAGCCAGGGCGAGCGCCGTCCCTTCCTCGAGCCGCCGCTCGATGTTGTCCCGCTCGGTATGATAGAGCCCGACCTCGATCCGATACGCCAGGATCTCGCTGCCGTCCGCGCCGCGCCACCGGTAGAGATCGGCGGGCAGTTCGAGCTCGGACGCCTGCGGCCGCATATGGACGTACATCCTGTAGCCGGCCTTCGCCAGGACCTGCGGCAAACCCGCCCCGTGGCCGAAGGAATCGAAATTGGTGGCGACGCGCGGCGCCACGCCGAATTTCTCGCTGAAATACCGGCGCCCTTCCGCGATCTGGCGCACGAGCGACTCCAACCCGGGCAGGTTGACGTCGGGCTGGAGGTGCCAGCCGCCGCTCACCGCCCATCGACCCTCCCGGACGAGCCTCCGGATTTCGTGGAACAAGGCAGGATCGAGCCGTTCGACCCAGCGGTAGAGCACGGCCTCGTTGTGGTTGAAGACGAGATCCGGGCGCTCCCCCAGAATCGCGGCCGCCGCCCGGAACGTGGACAAGGCCTCCGCTGCGCCCTCTTCCCAGCGCCACTGCCAGACCGGGTCGAGGTGGGCGTTGCAGATGAGATGCAGTGCGGGCTTCACATTTCGTCCTTGGCCGGCAGGTTTTTGTACCACGTGAAATACAGAACGACCGAAACGCCCGCCGCCACGCTCGCCCAGATACCGAACTGCCGCCAATTCCGGAGGAAGGCATAGAATGGGAGCAGGGCCAGGGAGAATTGGAAGACGGCCGTGATCAGCCCGTTCAGAGCGTCGATGGTCGGCATCTTGTCCCGGGCGGGAACGAGCCCCCGCCGGACGGCCTCCCGCCGGACCGGCCCCCATACGCCAAATGGCCGGATGCGGGAGTAGAACTTCACCAGAACCTCCATGTCCGCCGGCTTGGTGAAGAAGCTGAGCACGATCGTCGTGGCGAGGCACAGTCCCATGTCCAGCCCAAGCGAGGCCGCCGCGTGGAGGCCTTTGACCAGCAAGAGCCGCAGCGTGACCAGCACGGCCGAGACGGCCATGCTCCAGACGAAGGCCCGCGCGCCGAATCGCCAATAGTGCCAGCGGAGCGTCGCGGGAACCAGAATCACGGTGACCACGACGAAGACCATCGTTTCCCAGGCGGTGATGATGCTCGAAAACGAGAGGCTGAGCACGAACCCGACGAGGACGGCCGCGACCGAGACGATCTGCCCCCACCGGACGAGCGTCTTCTGGGGCATCGACTTGGCGAAATAGCGCTTGATGAAGTCGTTGATGACGATCGAGCTCGTGACGTTGATCATGGCGCTGATCGTGGACATGAGCGCCGCAAGGAGCACGGCCAGGAAAAAGCCCCGCAGCCCGACCGGGAACTTCTGCAGGACGAGGGGCATGATCTTCTCCGCGTCGAATCCGGCCGACGAGCCCAGGTACAGGATCCCGAGGACCATGAAGGCGCAGGCCAGGACCCAGCGGAGCGTGTAGCCGACCGTCCAGAGGCCGGCCGCGAGCTGGGCATCGCGCGGGGAGCGGGTCGTCAGGAAAAACTGGAAGTCCCAGACGTTCGGCCCGGCCAGGAGGCGGAACACCATCCAGCCGAACCCGGCCAGCAGAATCGGCCCGAAGAGACCAAAATGCTGGTAAGCCGGCGGAGTCGTGGCCATGTAATCCGGCCAGAGCTTCCACGTCGGCGCGAGCGAAAACCAGCCGGGGTCCTTGGCGATGAAGCTCGCGGCGGGCGCCTTCCCGAAGACCATGAAGGCCATGATGACCGCCCCAACCGCGATCAGAATCGTCTGGAAGACGTCGGTCAGGATGACGCCGAAGAACCCGCCGAGGGTCACATAGACGCCGACGACGGCCAGGACGATGAGCGTCGCCGCCCAGCGCGGGAACGGCAGGAACTCCTCGGCGAATTTCCCCGTTCCGACCGAGATGAACATCAGGTTGCAGACCATCAGGACGAGGAGAAAGATGGCCGCCGCCAGGCGGGCGGCCTCGGCGTCCTTTGTCGCCCCGAAGCGAGTCTCGTTCCATTCGGCGAAGGTCATGACCCCCGACCGCCGGATCCACTTGGCCTGGAAGGCCATGTAGAAACAGATCATAAACCAGCCCCAGAAGATGTGGGTCGCCCAGAGCGACTTGAGGCCCAGGTAGAAGATGACTCCGATCATCGACATCGTCCCGCCGATATCGATATAACTTGAACACCCCGAGAGGCCGAGCATCCACCAGGGGATATTGCGGTCGGCCAGGTAATAGGAATCTAGCTTTTTCGTGGCCTTCTTCTTAACGATGAATCCGATCATGGCCACGGTGACGAGATAGACGACGATAATGACCAGGTCGACCCAGTGGAGACTCATGTTCGACCCCTGTTTTGCAACGTTTTTTCCTGAACTACGTTTAACTTAAGTCGCAGCGGAAAGTCAACTCGGCCCCGCGCCAAATCCGGTGCCGGATTAGCGCGGCGTCCGACGGGCGTTAGAAAGACCCGGGGCATTGCGCCGCTCGTCAGCTTTTAGCCGTGCAAATCGGGGTAAAAACCTGAAAAATGGCCAAATAAATTAGTTTTTTCGATGTTTTTTCTTAACATCCCCGGCCAAAAATGTTAAAATGATCGGGAAAAGGATTGTTCCATGATACCAAAGAAAGCTAAACCCGTTAAAAATATCATGTTCTGGATGGCCGCGGGGGCCGTCATCATCTTCCTCTGGAGCCTGCTCCAGGCGCCGGCTGTGGTCAACTCCGAGATCAAGTTCAGCCAGTTCCTCAAGGACGTGGAGGACGGCAAAGTCGCGGAAGTGAGCATCAACGGCACCCAGATCAAGGGAACCTACAAGTCCGACCAGTCGTCCTTCAAGACGAACCTGCCCCAGCAATACAACGATCTGGTCAAGATCCTCCGTGACAACAAGGTGGACATCGACGTCAAGGACGCCAACAAGTCGCCCTGGTTCTCGGTCCTCTTCTCCTGGTTCCCCATCATCCTCCTGATCCTCTTCTGGGTCTTCTTCATGCGCCAGATGCAGTCGGGCGGGAACAAGGCCATGTCGTTCGGCAAGAGCCGGGCCAAGCTCTTCTCCCCCCAGCAGAAGAAGGTGACCTTCAAGGACGTGGCCGGCGTCCAGGAGGCGAAGGACGAGCTGCAGGAAATCGTCGGCTTCCTGAAGGAGCCCCAGAAATTCCAGCGCCTGGGCGGCCGCATCCCCAAGGGCGTCATCCTGGTCGGCGCGCCGGGCACGGGCAAGACCCTCCTCGCCCGGGCGGTCGCCGGCGAGGCCAACGTGCCCTTCTTCTCGATCAGCGGCTCGGACTTCGTCGAGATGTTCGTCGGCGTCGGCGCGTCGCGCGTCCGCGATCTGTTCGAAAACGGCAAGAAGCACGCTCCCTGCCTGATCTTCATCGACGAAATCGACGCCGTGGGCCGCCAGCGCGGCGCCGGCCTGGGCGGCGGCCACGATGAGCGCGAGCAGACGCTCAACCAGCTCCTGGTCGAAATGGACGGCTTCGACTCGAACGAGGGCATCATCCTCATCGCCGCCACGAACCGGCCCGACATCCTCGACAGCGCCCTCCTCCGACCCGTCCGGTTCGACCGGCGGGTCGTGGTCAACATGCCCGACGTCAAGGGCCGCGAGGAAATTCTCAAGGTCCACATTCGCAAGATCCCGCTCGACAAGGACGTCGACCTCACCGTCCTGGCCCGCTCCACCCCGGGCTTCTCCGGGGCCGATCTGGCCAACATGGTCAACGA
>JADGNV010000065.1 GCA_017883285.1 Candidatus Aminicenantota bacterium
CGACGGAAGAGCTCTGGTTCCCCGAGTGGGAGCAGCTCGGCACGCCCTGGACGAACCCCGAGCAGTACACCAAGTGGTCGCCGAGCTATTTCGTCAAGAACTTCAAGACGCCGATGCTCGTGGTCCACAGCCAGAACGACTATCGCGTGCCGCTCGAGCAGGGGCTGCAGCTCTTCAGCTCGCTCCAGCGGATGAACGTCCCCTCGAAACTCCTCTATTTCCCCGACGAGGACCACTTCGTCTCGAAGCCGCAGAACGCGGAGCTGTGGTGGAAAACCGTGCTCGACTGGCTGGGGAGCTATCTGAAGAAGTAAGAACAGGGATCCGGTCGCCGGCGCTCAGCGGACGACTTTGAGCATCCGGTTCCAGCGGGCCTTGGGCAGGAAGTTCACCAGCTTTTTCAGCTTGTCGCCGATGCCCATCTTCTGGTAAGCGTCTGGCTCCGCCCGGTAGGAGAAATAGATCACCCACGGCCGCCCCTTGATATAGGACATCGGCAGGAAGCCCCAGTAGCGGCTGTCCTGGCTGTTGTCGCGGTTATCGCCCATGGCGAAGATCGCCCCCTCCGGGACGATGACCGGACCGTAATTATCCCGGACGTCGGCCGTCGAGAGCAGGATCTGGCCGTCGGAATGGACCTTGTATTTCTCGTCGAGGGGGGCATCGTTGATGTAGACCTTCTTGTCCCAGATCTGCACCTTTTCCCCCGCGAACCCGATCGCCCGCTTCACGTAATCCTTCGAGAGCTCATTCGGATACTTGAACACGATGATGTCGCCCCGCCGGATGCTCCGCCGGGGGAGGATTTTCTCCTCGAGGGGCGAGAGCGTGGAAGCATAGATCAGCTTGTTGACGAGAAGGAAATCGCCGACAAGGAGCGTGGGCTCCATCGAGCCGGTGGGGATCTGGAATGCCTGGACGACGAACGTCATGACGAAGAAGACGAAGACGGCCGTCTCGGCGATGAGCTCGAAGTATTCGCGGAAGACGCTCTTGGTCCGCTTCTTTTTTTGGTGATCATCGGATTTCGGCATGTTTCTTCCAGATCAGGCTTTAATTTATATCAATTTGCCGAAATCCTCAAGGACCGGGGAGGCCTCGACTAAGGCCTATTCCAAGGGCAGGCAGACGAGCGAGAAGGGATCGACCCGAACGTCGAGGATGCGAACGGCCCAGTGGAGGTGAGGCCCGGTGGACCGGCCGGTGTTTCCCACCTTGGCGATCGCCTGGCCCTTCTTGACCCAATCGCCGCGTTTGACCAGCAGCTTGGAGAAATGGCAATAGAAGGTGAAAACGCCCCGGCCGTGGTCGATGATCACGGTCTTCCCGCTCAGGTAGAGGTGGCTCGCCAACACCACCCGTCCGGCGTTCGAGGCCAGGGTCGGCGCGCCCCACGGCGCGGCGATGTCGACGCCCGCGTGGACGGACTGGCGCGTTTTGTTGTAGATCCGGATCTGGCCGAAGTTGGGAAAGGGCTCCCTGCCCGGGAGCGGGGAGATGAAGTTGCCCGTACCCAGCCACTCCGGCGTGAAGATATCGAACACGGACTGGATCAGGTCACCCTCCCGGGCGACGCGCACCTGCTCCTGGGGCGGAGGGTTCAGCATCGCCTCATCGACGACGAAGCGGCGCCGGGGGAACTCCTTGGGCTCGACCGGCAATTCCTCTTCGGCGCCGGTGATCGTGCCGTCGGTCTTCTCCTCGACCACCCCTAGACTGAGCGGCTCGGACTTGGCCGCGACGTCGATCCCGATCAGGGCGAACGGCGGGGCGCCCTTGCCCGCTCCCCCGAGGACGTATTTGTGGTCCCGGACCTTGAGGATGACCTGGCGGACCGGGGGGTTGTCTTTAAGGACGGCGAGGATGGCTTCGCCGGGCTGGAGGGACCGGAAGATCAATTCCACGGGGAGGCCCTGGAGCGTCAGGGCCCGCGTCCCGCTCTTCAGCATCATACCCATCGCCGAGAATGCGGCCAGCGCCAGCCATCCAGAGACGAGGAAGGCCCGCTTCAAAGCGATGCGCCTTGCGTCCCGGGGGAGCCTTTTCTTCTTCATGGCGTCGTTTCCGGCCAGCACCATCTTAGACGAAACGAGTCGATCTTGTCCAGGGGATAACACCGGCGGTTCCAGGCGCGGCCCGGACGCTAGAACGAAAGCCAGACGGTAACCGACTGCCGCCGAGGCCCGAGCTCGAACGAAAGCTGAGGGACGTTCGTTTTCTTAGGACTGTGGAGCGAATTGATTTGACTCCCGATGGCGATCCCGAGCGCCGAACCGATGAAGACGTCCGACGGCCAGTGTTTGCGCTCATGGAGGCGATAGAATGCCGCAATTCCCGCGAGTCCGTAGGCCAGGATGTCGACAACCAGGGACTCCGAGCGTCCGGCGATGACCGACGCCACGGCAAAGGCGGCCGCGGCGTCGCCCGACGGGAACGAAGCGTAGCTGTCGGTCGCGGCGAAGAAACGGAACGATCCGGCCGACTCGTTCATATCTGGACGGGCGCGGCCCGCGACCGTCTTGAGGATGAAAACGACGGCCGCCGTCGTTAGGAAGCTCTCAACCCCCAGGAGCGCGGTTGTGCGGAGGCCGGCATCGCCGAAGATTCCCCCCGCGGCATAGAGGCCGGCGAGAAAGGCGGAGAGATAGGCGCCGTTCCCGATCTTGCCAAGGACGACCGAAGCGTCGATCGACGTCCGCGTTTTCGCGCTCTGGATCACATCTAAGATCGATTGGTCGAAGGCATGGACTGCGATCCCGGCCCCGGCCACAACGGCGAAAGTCCGCCAGTCCCCATCCGTCCATCGGAAGGGGGATTTGAAGATCGTGGCGAAATCCCGGCCGAATTGCCGCAGATACGCGGCGCCCAAGCGGTCGGCCGTCGCGGCGGGGACGGTCGATTCCGGGGACGGCGTCTGGGCGGCGGCCCGGCTCGTCCAGATGAGAAAAGCCGCGAGCAGGACTGCGGCCGGCGCCCGGGCGGCTCTTCTATCCCTTCGCATGGGGCATCACGGATTCGATGGCGGCCAGGGTCTTCGCCGTGGCACCCTGGAGCGAAGTCAGAATCGTTTTGGCTGCCTGCCCTCGCTCGGCAAGACGCTCCACGTCTTCGAATCGGAACATGGCCGCAAGATCCTCCGGCTTTTCGACGACCACGGCCGCCCCCCCCGCGATGAACCGGTCAGCCAGGTCGGCGAAATTCGCCATGTGCGGTCCGAAAAAGATGGGCTTTCCGTAAAATGCCGGTTCGAGCAGGTTCTGCCCTCCCCAGGGAACGAGACTTCCGCCGATAAAGGCGGCGTCCGCAAGGGCGTAGAACCGGGCCAGCTCTCCGATGGTGTCCAGGACGAGAACGTCCCATGGCTCTCCGGCGGCGAGCCGTGTCCTCCGGCGGACGACGAACGGGGTGCCCGCGAATTCCTTCTCCACGTCCGCGAATTTCTCCGGATGACGGGGCGCGAGGACGAGGAGGACGTCGGCCCGGACTTTCCGCGCTTCGGCGAAGGCGGCGATGAGCGGCCCCTCTTCGCCCCGGTGGATGCTCCCGGCCACGAGCACGCGGCGGCCGGGACGGACCCCCATCTCGCCGCGGAGAGCCCGGATTTCTTCCGGGGGGAGTTCCGGGAGCCGGATTTCGCATTTCAGGTTCCCCGAGACCTGGATTCGGCCGGGCGGCACGCCGACAGCCTCGAGCCTGGACCTGTCCGTATCGGTCTGAACGAGGAAGCGGTCCACCTTTTCGAGGAGCGGCCGCGCGACCCGCCGGAAGAGGAGGAACCTCCGGAACGTCCGCGGCGACACCCGCCCGTTGACCGACAGGACGGGGCACCCGCATCGGCCGGCCTCTTTCAGCAACCGGGGCCAGAACTCCGATTCGGCCAGGACGAGGAGATCGGGACGGAGCCGGCGAAAGGCTCGCCGGACGCTCCAGCCCAGGTCGAACGGGACGAAGAACAGGTGGTCCGCGTCCTTGATCCGGGCCTCCGCCATCCGGAATCCGGTGTTGGTCAGGCTCGAGAAGCCGATCTCCCAATCCGGATGCCGGACTCTGAGCTCCCGGACCAGGCTCTGGAGCGAAAGAACCTCCCCGACCGAGACCGCATGGATCCAGAGGAAGGGGCCCTGCCGTTTCCGGACGGGGAGCCGGAATCCCAGCCGCTCGGCAAGGTGCAGGCTCTCGCCTTTGCCGAGGCGGAGCCTGACGAAATACAGGGGGACGACGGCTACCAGGGCCATCCCGAGCAGGACGGAATACAGAAAATACACGGCCCATCGACTATACTTTATATTCTCAGAACGGGTCAACTCGGAGTGGAAGCCCCAGGCCGACGGTCGCCCCGGCGCTGAGGGCGGACCCCGGCCCGCGGGCGCCACCGCATCGAGGGATCTGAGAGATGGATGAAAAAATTCTTAACGGGCTTGACAATATCGCCTAATTCGCTAATGATCCTTGTCCAAGATTCGAAAGGAAGGAAAAATGAATAGCTTGAAACGGACCAGGGGCATTCTCGGGACGGTCGTTATTACCGTTTTTTTCGTGTGTTCAGCCGGCCAAGCCCAGGGGCTCAAATTCGGCTTCAAGCTGACGGGCGGGATCAATTATCAAGCGCTGGGAGACGCCGACGCGTACATGAGAGGCGTCAAAGCGCGGACCGATGATTTCATAGCGGCCAGCGGCTATACGCTCGAACAGGGAATGATCCCCTTCGTGGCGCATTTCGGGTTTGAGTTCGATGCGGACGCCGTCCTTTATCTAACCCCTCAATTCGGCGTCAGTCTGGGAACCGGATATGTCCGGGGCGGGACCCTCTTCGGCTCGGGCAATCAGATCATCACCAGCGAAACCACGAAAGAAACCGATTCCAACGATGTGGCGGCCAGCGCCATCCCCATCAAGCTGGGAATATATTACACCTTCCAATCCGTTTTCGTTCCGACGGGGAAGAGCAGCTCCTATCTATTTTGCGGGATAGGGATTTACTCAGCCAAGTACGCCGCGGCCGAAAAATGGACCTATCAGACGTCCTGGTCGAACTATTCGGAGACGTCCAAATCCAGCGGCATCGGTTTTTACGGAGGATGGGGGAGTGAAAGCTGGATCAACCCGAATTTCGCGTTCGTTTTCGAAATCTTCGGCCGCTACGCCAACATCGGAGGATTCAAGGGAGATTGGCAATTGGACGACAACGGGAGCCTGTCTTCGGGTTCCGGAACGCTGTACTATTTCGAATGGCTGGACTCCGCCAGCGGGCATTGGCATCCGTCGACGATGCTGGCGGCAACCCCGCCCTCCGGGACTGCGTTCAGGAACGTGAGAGAGGCCAAGATCGACTTCTCCGGTCTGGGTTTGAGATTGGGGATCAAAATCAGTCTCTAGACGGATTTATCCGCGAAGGGCTTCGCCCTCACCCTTTTGCGCCGGACAGGAGCTCGATCAAGTGCCGGGTCAGGACCTTGGTGTAGGCCAATCTTTGTTCATCGGCAATAACAATCCGTAGAACCGGGAACATCCCCGTCGATTCCTGGCCCACCCAAGCCATGTTCTGGCGGAACCCATCGATGTAAAAATCCAGCTCTTGACTGTCCGCCGGGGAAGTCCGGAGCGTGAACAGCCCGCCCAGTTGGCCCCGGTCGACGATGGTTATGCGGCATTCGAGGGAAGCGACGCCGCATTCGATGTAGGTCATTGTCGTGGCGAAAGGCTCTTCCTTCTGCGTCGTCTTATTGAAGAACGAATGGACCGGGATCGAGCCTCCGAAAGAAAGGGACAGAACATCGATAATCAGGTCTGTGTCGATCTTGTCCTTGATGCTCTTGTAATCGATATTCCCCCCCCGCATGAGGTTCTCGAGGAGGGCCCGGTCCCGGACAGTGAAGCCTTGTTGGACGAACATTTTCTCGATTTCGTTGATGTAGGAGTTGAACTTGTCCGCTTCAGTCACGTTGGACGGCGGACTGGGGATCCGGATGACGATCTTCGGCTTGGGGATCTCCTGAAGCAGTTTTTTCAGCTCCGGGGTGAACACGATTTCACTGCCCGCGGCGATGTTCGTCTTGACGGTGCCGAGATTGAATGACGTACAGGACATTACGATGGCGGCCAAAAGAAGAAGCCCCGCGATTCTGGCAAATCTCATGATCGATCCTCCCGCCCCCGGCTTCTGGGTCACGCTTTTCCTTCTCCCTTGCTGAAACCGGCGGCCCGCTGGGCGCGATACGAATAAATTCTATATGGGGAAGGCGGCTGTGTCAACCGCCGGGAAGAAAAACCCGTATTTCCCCGAGATCGCCGGCCGTCAAGAATCTAGTTGCCAAAGTCGCTGATTTCTGCTAAAATACGAGGGAAAAATATAAAAAAGACAAGAGACAAAGGACAAAAGACCATGGCAGACCCGAAAGCCGCGGCCCCCGGGGCCGCAGCGGAAAAAGAGGCCGGGAACAAGAAAATCAACAAGATGACCCCGGCCGAGATCGACGCCAAGCTCAATGAGCTCAAGACCGCCCAAGGCGGCCAGAAATCGCGCTACGCGAAGCAGCTCATTCAGCGCAAAAAGGCCCTCGGCTCCTGAGCCGGCGCCGCCCCGCCCATCCCGAATCCCGGAACCTTTACGACAACAGCCCGTCGTAAGTTCATGCAAGGAACCAAGCCCTCCCGCTACCCCGCATCGGTCCTGCTTCGGTTTACAGCCCCTCGTTCTTTTGCTAAGATATCAACGATTTAAAGGAGATAAAGAAAAGTGTTGATGAAAGACAAGAAAACCAAGATCATCGGCGAGAACAGAATCCAACCGACCGATACCGGCTCGGCGGAGGTCCAGGTCGCCCTGTTGAGTGAACGAATCACCCAGCTATCCCAGCACATGACCGCCTTCAAGACCGACCATCACGCCCCGACGGGCATGATGAAGCTCGTCGGGCAAAGGAAGAAGCTCCTCGCCTATCTGAAGCGGGAAGACCTCGGACGCTACGAAAAACTCATCCAGAAGCTCGGGCTCCGCAAGTAACGGACGCCCCCCGATACCATGTCCCATACCATCAGTTTGGAAATCAACGGTCGAATCCTGTCCATCGAACTCGGCAAGGTCGCCAAACAAGCGGACGGCTCCGCGCTCGTCCGCTACGGCGAAACGATCATGTTCGTCTCCGCGACCTCGCGGAGAGAAGCCAAAGAGGACAAGGACTTCCTGCCCCTGATCGTCGACTACCGGGAGAACACCTACGCCGCGGGCAAGATCCCGGGCGGGTTCTTCAAGCGCGAGGGCCGACCCTCGGAGCGTGAAATCCTGGTCAGCCGCCTGATCGACCGGTCCGTCCGGCCGCTCTTCCCCGAAGGCTACTTTAACGATTCCCAGGTCGTGGCCCTGCTCCTCTCGGCCGACCTCGAGAACGAGCCCGATACGCTGGGCATCATCGGCGCCTCGGCCGCCCTCTACTTCTCCGACATCCCGTTCACCAAGCCCATCGGAGCGGTGAAAGTCGGCCTGATCAACGACCGGTACGTCATCAACCCCAAGGCCAAGGAGCTCGAACAGAGCCCCCTCAACCTGCTCGTCGTCGGAACCGAGGAAGGCGTCTGCATGATCGAGGCCGGGGCCAAGGAAGTGGACGAGGAAAAGATGCTCGGCGCCATCGCCGCGGCCCTCGAGCCCATCCGCCAGATCATCGAGATCCAAAAGGAGCGCTACCGGGAGATGGGCCAGAAGAAACGCGAATTCACGCCCAAGCTTCCCGACCTGGCCAAGCTCGGCGAACTCGAGGCCAAGATCGGCCCGGCCCTCCTCGCCGCCTTCCAGACCCCCGGCAAGAAGGCCAGCGATAACGCCGTCGTCCAGGTCAAGAAAGACCTGATCGCGGCTATCCCCGAGGAAAACAAGGACGAGCGCGAGGAAGCCAAGGCCCTCTTCGGCCGGATCGAGGAAAAGCTCGCCCGCCAGCTCATCCTCGAGCAGGGCGTCCGCGTGGACGGCCGGACGTTCGACCAGATCCGCCCGATCTCGGCCGAAGTCGGACTCCTCCCCCGCACTCACGGCTCGGCCCTGTTCACCCGGGGCGAGACCCAGTGCCTGGCCACGGTCACGCTCGGGACGCCCCAAGACGTCCAGCGGATCGACGGCCTGGGTGAAGAGCCCCACAAGCGGTTCATGCTCCATTACACCTCCCCGTCCTTCTCGGTCGGCGAAGTCGGGTTCCTCCGAGGGCCCGGCCGCCGCGAGATCGGCCACGGCGCGCTCGCCGAAAAGTCCATCGTCCAGGCTATGCCTGACGAGGAGAAGTTCCCCTACACCGTCCGCATCGTCTCCGACATCATGGAGTCCAACGGATCCTCGTCCATGGCCTCGGTCTGCGGCGGAATCCTGGCGCTCATGGATGCGGGCGTCCCCCTGACCATGATCGTCGCGGGGATCGCCATCGGGCTGGTCCAAGAAGGCGATCGGCACGCCGTCCTGACGGACATCGCCGGCCTGGAAGACCACTTCGGCGACATGGACTTCAAGGTCGCCGGCACGGTGCGCGGCATCACCGCCATCCAGATGGACCTCAAGATCCACGCCATCTCCATGGACCTCGTCCGCGAGGCCCTCGGCAAGGCGAAGACCGCCCGACTCCAGGTGCTGGAGAAAATGAAAGAAGTCATCGCGGCGCCGCGTCCCGAAATCTCGCATTACGCCCCCCACATTTACACCATGTTCGTCAGCCCCGAAAAAGTGGGCGAAGTCATCGGACCCGGCGGCAAGGTGATCAAGCGGATCGTGGCCGCCACGAAGGCCAAGATCGACATTGACGAGACCGGCAAGATCACTATCGCCTCGACCGACATGGAGGCCGCGGAAAAGGCCAAGCAGATGATCAGCGAGATCACGGCCGAGGCCGAGGTGGGCCGGACCTACACCGGCAAGATCGTCCGCATCGAGGAATACGGCGCCTTCGTCGAGATCCTGCCCAACCTCGTCGGCCTGATGCACGTCTCCGAGATCGCCCATCAGCGCACCGCGAACGTGCGCGACGTCCTGAGCATCGGCCAGACGGTCAACGTCAAGGTCCTTAACGTCGAGGAGGGCGGCAAGATAAAACTCAGTATGAAGGCCCTCACCGAGAACCCGAACCCGGACGGCGGCGACCGCTCGTCCGAGGGCGGGCCCAACCGGGACCCTGACTCGCGCTACACGAGACCCCCGGGGGGCGGCCGCGGAGGCGATCATCGGAGAAACCGGTCCTGACCGGTTGTCCGCCATCTCCCGGCCGGGCCTTCCCAAGGAGG
Organism: Candidatus Aminicenantota bacterium; assembly: GCA_017883285.1. Classification (GTDB taxonomy): domain Bacteria; phylum Acidobacteriota; class Aminicenantia; order Aminicenantales; family UBA4085; genus FEN-413. The sequence continues at coordinate 9,259 of JADGNV010000065.1, forward strand.
TCAGGTCAGTGGATCAGGTCCAGGTGTTCCGGCAACGGCCGGGGTTCACGTTAGTCGAAGTCCTGGTGACGGCGGGCATCATCGCCGTCCTGGCCGGAGCCGTCCTTCCGATGGCCAAGGTCGCCCTCCAGCGGGAGCGGGAGACCGAGCTCCGGCGCGATCTGCGCCTGATCCGCGAGTCCATCGACGCCTACAAGAAGATGGCGGACGATAAGAAGATCGAATCCGAGGCCGATACGGACGGGTATCCCCCGACGCTCGACGTCCTCGTCAAGGGCGCCAAGCTTAAGGGAGACGCCAAAGCCAAGAGCGGCCCCGAAAAAATCATCAAATTCCTCCGCCGCATTCCCCGCGACCCCATGACGAATTCCGGCGAGTGGGGCCTGCTCTCGAGCCAGGACTCTCCCGACGCGGCGAGCTGGGGGGGGCAGAACGTCTTCGACATTTATACCAAGAGCCGGGCTAAGGCCCTCGACGGGACCAATGTCCGGGAGTGGTGAGAATCTGATGCGCACACGCCAAGCCAAGAACCGCAGCGGCTTCACCCTGATCGAGATGATCATCGTCCTGACGCTGATCGGGATCCTCGTCGGGCTGGCCCTCCCCAACTACAAGAATGCGGTGAAGAAGGCCCGCGAGACCGTCCTCAAGGAGGACTTGTTCCAGTTGCGCAAGCTCATCGATCAGTATCACACGGACAAAGGCAAGTATCCGGCCTCGCTCCAGACGCTGGTCGACGAAAACTACCTGCGCAAGCTCATAGTCGATCCGGTAACGGGCAAGGCGGACACCTGGATCGAGGTCAAGGAACAGCCGTCCGTCGACGAGCTCGTCCAGCCGGGCGCCGAATTCGGGATGATGGACGTCAAGTCCGGGGCCGAAGGCAACGGCCTCGACGGGACCCCCTACAACACATGGTGAAGACCCGGCAGTCCGGCTACACGATCGTATTGGTACTGGTCGTCGTTGCGGTCCTCACCGTCGGCCTCCTGGCCGCCGTCCCGGTCTGGGAAACCCAGGTCCGGCGCGAGTCCGAAGAAGAGCTGATCTTCCGCGGGACCCAGATCGTGGACGCCATCAAGCTCTATCAGAAGAAATTTCCTGCTCAATTCCCCGCGTCGCTCGAGGAGCTCTACAAGAAGCGTTTCCTCCGGAGGCTCTATCGCGACCCAATGACTCGGAACGGCCGCTGGGACATCATCGTCCAGTCCGAGCGGCAGGCGCCCCGCAAGGCGGGCGGGACCCCGGCCGGCCCCTCTCAGATCATGGTCGTCGCCGAGGCGAACCTGGCCGCGGCCGGCACCGTGCGGATCATCGGCGTCGTGAGCCCCTCGACGCGCCCGTCCATTCGCGTGTACAACGACCAAGCCTCGTACGACCAGTGGTTCTTCTATTTCGGTCAGGACCCCAAGACCGCTCCGGACGTCGTTTATCTCGACGGACGGGACAAGAAATGACGGGCCCCTTCCTGATCGTCGCGGGCGAAAAATCCGGAGAGAACTACGGCGCGGACGTCGTCCGCCGGTTCCGGGAAACGTACCCCGAGGCCCGTTTCTTCGGAATCGGCGGGACGAACATGGCCGGAGCGGGCGTGGACATCGTCCGGCCCATGTCCGAGCTCGCGGTCGTGGGGCTCGCCGAGGTCATCTCCAAGCTGCCCCGGATCCGCCGGGTTTTCAACGGGATCAGGGCCGAAGTCGTTGCCCGGAAACCCGCCGCCGCCCTGCTCATCGATTCCCCCGATTTCAACCTCCGCCTGGCCAAGCGCCTCAAAAAGCTCGGCGTTCCCGTTCTCTATTACATCAGCCCGACCGTATGGGCCTGGCGAAGAGGGCGTCTGAAGACGATCCGGGCCGCCGTCCGGAAGATGTGCCTGATCTTCCCTTTCGAAGAAGCCATCTATGAGGAGGCCGGCATCCCCGCCCGGTTCGTCGGACATCCTCTCCTCGAGCGCGTCCGGACCTCCTTCGGCCGCGAAGAATTCTACAAGAAATACGGCCTCGATCCAGCCCGCAAGCTCGTCGTCCTGCTGCCCGGCAGCCGGAAAAGCGAAATCGGATTCCATATGCCCGTCCTCGCCACCGCGATGGGGCAGATCCGGGATCACGTCGCCTGCCAATTCGTCCTTGTCCAGGCCCAGGACATCGAGCCCGGCCTCCTCGAGGCCGCGCTGCCGGAAGGCGCCCCGGGGTTGAGGATCCTCCGCGAGGACGCCTACGAGGCCATGGCCGCGGCCGACCTTGCCATCTCCGCCTGCGGCACCGCCAACCTCGAAGTCGCCCTGCTCGGCACGCCGCTCGTGGCCTTCTATCGCGTCTCCCCCCTCACCTACGCCGCCGGGCGGCGCTTCGTCCGCATCCGAGACTACAGCATCGTCAACATCCTGGCCGGGGCCCGGATCGTCCCCGAATTGATCCAGGGCGATTTCACGCCTGAAGCCGTGGCCCGCGAGGCCGTCCGGCTCCTGGATTTGGACGCGGCCCGGGCGGAACAGAGGGCCCAATTCCGGGAAATCCGGGAAAGCCTGGGACGAGAACCGGCCTCGCGCAACGTCGCCGACGAGCTCGCCGCCCTGGCGGGCGGATCGGGCTCAGGACGCTGATTCCGTCTCGCGTCCGACCCGGTCGACTCGGCCGTCAAAAGACGGCCTGGTCGTCGCAGACGTCGCGGACGCGGTCGATCCGCCGCTGGACGAAGAACAGGACCGCGGCCAGGAGGTTGGCCGCGACGATCCTCCCCCAGAAAAAGATGTTGATCCGGCCCGCGAGCGTCGCCACGATCATCAGGCTCCCGAGCGTCGTCGATCCGAGGAACGTCCAGCCGCGCATGACGGCCTTGTTCTTCCGGTAGAACGCGTCCCGGTCCCCCTCGGGACCGGGACGGGCCTTCGACCGGGACCTGGTTATCTTCTTCTGGATCGAAAGATATTTCAGATAGATGCGGATGATGGCTTTCCGCAGCGTGTTCCCCGGACGGCTCCGGAGAGATGCAAGCTCGGCCTCAAACTCCCGGTATTCGGCATCCTCGTCGCGCTTTTCCGCCACGACATGAGACACGAAGCGGAAGCGATAGTAGTCGAGCGCGGCCGAATGGACGACGTTGCTCAGCCCGGCCGCCGCCAGGAGCAGGATCCAGATCGTCCGCCGGCCCGGCCCGGGATCGAAGCCGATCGCGACGCCGATATAGACCGCGACCGTGACGACGTAATCGATCAGGCCGTCGAGGATGCGGCCGATGGGCGTTCCGTTTTTCTTGAGGCGGGCGAGCTGTCCGTCCGCGCAATCGATGACGATCGAGAGCGCGAAGAGGATGGCGCCTAGGACCACGGCCGGGCGGCGGCCCAATCCGTAGCTGACCCCGCCCAGAACGCCCACGATCAGGGAGAACATCGTCAGCTGGTTGGGCGTGATCTCCGTCCGGGCGATCCCCTTGACCAAAAGGAAGGCCAAGGGACGATACACATAGAGGTCGGCAA
>JADGNV010000066.1 GCA_017883285.1 Candidatus Aminicenantota bacterium
AGGAGCGGCCCGAAAATGCGGACGCACTGTGAACCGACCGTCCCGCCGTCGTAAGGGCAGAGGTCGGTGTCGCCGAGGACGATGTCCACGTTCGCCGGGGCCACCTCGAGCTCCTCGGCCAGCATCAGCGGCAGGACGGTCATCGCCCCCTGCCCCTGTTCGATCTTGCCCGTGTAGCAGGTCACCCGCCCGTCCTCGCCGACCCGGAGGTAGGCGTTGAGGTCCGCGGGGGCCCCCTGTCCGCCGCGGCGCGCCTGTTCCTGGAGGAACTCCTCGCCGTCCAAGGGGAACGTCGCGACGATGATCAGGCCCCCGCCAAGCGTCTTCAGAAAATTGCGACGGCGGAGGGTGCCGGTGGGGTTGACCTCGTCCATGTCCCAGTCGGGATATTTTTCGTGGCTCATCTCTTCACCGCCCCTTTCATCTCCGCGGCCGCGGTCAGCACAGCCTGGATGACGCGGGTGTGCGTGCCGCAGCGGCAGAGGTTGTCCTCGAGCCCGTCGCGGACGTCCTTTTCCGTTGGTTTGGGGTTCTTCGCGAGCAGGGCGTAGGCGGAGAGGATCATGCCCGAGGTGCAGAAGCCGCACTGCATCGCCTCGTGCTTGATGAAGGCCTCCTGGATGGGGTGAAGCTTGCCGTCCCGCTCCAGACCTTCGATCGTGAGGACGTCCTTGCCCCGCACCGTTTTGACGGAGGCCTGGCAGGACCGGACGGGCTCGCCGTCGACGAGGACGGTGCACGTGCCGCAGAAGCCCTCGCCGCAGCCGTATTTCGCGCTCGTCAGGCCGAGCTCGGTCCGCAGGACCCAGAGCAGCATGCGGTCTCCGTCCACGGCCAGGCGGACGGGTTTGCCGTTCAACCGGAATTGGATGGGTTCGACCATGGCGGTTTCCTCCCTGATGAGGAAACCGTATCACAGATAGGGGTCAGGTCTCAACATTTAACAAATTTGACTCGGCCTGACCCCGTAGTGCCAGGTCTCGCCAAAAGTATTAAAAGTTAAGACCTGACCCCTATCTATCCAGGATCTCTTTTTCTTTGGCCGCGGCGACCTCTTCGGTCTTCTTGGTGAGGTCGTCGGTGATTTTCTGGAGCTCTTCGAGGCCCTTGAACTTGTCGTCCTCGCTGATCTCTTTTTCCTTCTCGAGCTCCTCGATGAACTCCTTGGCCTCGCGGCGCATGTTGCGGAGGGTGGTCTTCTCGTCCTCGAGCATCTTCTTCACGCCCTTGACGATCTCCCGCCGCCGGTCCTCGTCGAGGGGCGGGATCGGGATCTTGAGGACCTTACCGTCATTGAGCGGGTTCAACCCGAGTCCGGCGGCCTTGACCGCCTTGTCGATGGCCTCGAGGAGCGAGACGTCATAGGGCTGGACCGTGATGAGGCTCGGGTCGGGCACGCCGATCTTGGCCACCTGGTTGACCGGGGTCGCGACGCCGTAATAGTCGACCTTGATGTCTTCGAAGATGCCGAGGTTGGCCCGGCCCGTCCGGAGCTTGCTCAGGTCCTTGCGGAAGTGCTCCAGGGAGGCCTTCATCTTCTTTTCGAGATCCCGCAAGACGTCTTTGACCATGGGAAACCTCTCCGCAGACTTTTCAGTAGACTTTCGTCCCGATTCCTTCGCCCAGAACGGCGCGCTTGATGTTGCCCCGTTTCCGGAGGTTGAAGACGATGATCGGCAGGTCGTTGTCCTTGCACAGGGAGATGGCCGTGGCGTCCATGACCTTGAGGCCCTTCTTGAGGACGTCCATGTAGCGGATCTTGGTAAATTTGCGGGCCCCCGCGTCCGTCATGGGGTCGGCCGTGTAAACGCCGTCCACCTTCGTCGCCTTGAGGATGACCTGGGCTTTGATCTCCAGGGCGCGGAGGGCGGCCGCCGTGTCGGTCGTGAAGTACGGGCTGCCGAGGCCGGCGGTGAAGATCACGATCCGGCCCTTCTCCAGGTGCCGGATGGCCCGAAGCCGGATGAACGGCTCGGCGATGGTCTTGATCTCGACCGCGGAGAGGTGCCGCGTGACGACGCCCTGCTTCTCGAGGGCGTCCTGGAGGGCGATCCCGTTCATGACCGTGGCTAGGAGCCCCATCTGGTCGGCCGCGACCCGCTCGATGCCGCCGGACGTCCCGCGGACGCCGCGAAAGATGTTGCCCCCGCCGATCATGATGGCGATCTGGGCGCCCAGGTCGTGGACTTCCTTAATCTCCTGGGCGATCGCCCGGGTGGTCGGGATGTCGATGCCGTAGGGCCGCTTGCCGAGGAGCGACTCGCCCGACAGCTTCAGGAGGATCCTTTTAAAAGTGGGCTTCGGCGCGGCCATGGTCGTTCGCCTACTTCTTGATCTCGTACCGGGTGAACCGGCTGACCTTGGTGTTCTCCTTGAACTTGGCGATGAAGGCCGTGATCAGGTCCCGGACCTTGGTCTTGTCGTCCTTGATGTAGGGCTGGTCGAGGAGGCAGACCTCCTCGTAGAATTTGCCCAGCTTGCCGGTCACGATCTTCTCGATGATCTCGGCCGGCTTCTTACTGTCCTTGAGCTGCTCGCGGATGATGTCCTTCTCCTTATCGAGGACGTCGGCCGGGATGTCTTCCGGGGCGATGTAGGTCGGGTTGGAGGCGGCGATATGCATGGCGATGTTCTTGACCAGCTCCTTGAACTCCTTGTTGATGGCCACGAAGTCGGACTCGCAGTTCACCTCGACGAGGACGCCGATCTTGCTGTTGGTGTGGATGTAGGCGCCGACCGCTCCTTCGGCCGCGGACCGGTGGGCTTTGTCCTTCGCCCGGGCGTAGCCCTTCTTGCGGAGGATCTCGACGGCCTTCTCGGCGTCGCAGTCGGCCTCTTCGAGCGCCTTCTTGCACTCCATCATGCCGATGCCGGTGCGTTCGCGCAGTTCTTTGACTTTATCAGCAGTGACTTCCATAGAGTCCTCCTTGGACGGGGCGGGCGGGACGGATCAGGCCGTCGCCGCGCCGGAATCGGGGGCCGGTTCCTCGGCCGTCTCGGCCTTCTTGCTCTCGAGCATGCCCTTCTCGAGCCGGCTCTTCTTGCCCTCGAGAATGGCCTCGGCCACCTTGTTGGAGAACAGCTCGATGGCCCGGACGGCGTCGTCGTTGCCCGGGATCGGGTAGCTGAGGTTCTCGGGATCGCCGTTCGTGTCGACGATGGCGATGATCGGCAGGTTCATCTTCCGGCCCTCGGCGATGGCGATCTCCTCCTTCGAGGAGTCGATGACGAACATCGCCCCGGGCACGCCGTTCATGCGCTTGATCCCGCCGAGGTTCTTCGACAGCTTCCGGTAGACCTTCTCGAGCTTGGACTGTTCCTTCTTGGTCATGAGGTCCCACCGGCCGTCCTCGCGCATCTCCTCGAGCTCGATGAGCTTGTCGATGCTGCCCCGGATGACCTTGAAGTTCGTCAGCAGCCCGCCCAGCCAGCGCTGGTTGACGTAGCTCGACTCGGACTTGGAGGCCGCTTCGCGGATGATGTCCTGGGCCTGCTTCTTCGTCCCGACGAACAGGACGTCCTTGCCGTTCTCGGACAGGGTCTTGACGAACTGCAGCGCGTCCTTGAAGACCTTGATCGTCTTCTGCAGGTCGATGATATAGATGCCGTTGCGCTGGCCGTAGATGAACTCCTTCATCTTCGGGTTCCACCGCTTGGTCTGGTGGCCGAAATGGACGCCGGCTTCCAAAAGCTCTTTCATGGATACTGAAACCACGGGCACTCCTCCGTTCACGTTAGCGTTTATGGTACTGCGGGGCTTTGCGGGCGCCGAGCAATCCGTATTTCTTGCGTTCCTTGATGCGGGAGTCCCGGGTCAGGAGTCCGGCCGCCTTCAGGGTGGGCTTGAGCTCGCGGTTGAACTCGAGCAGGGCGCGGGAGATGCCGAGCCGGATGGCGTCGGCCTGGGCCCGCACGCCGCCGCCCTCGATCCTCATGAAGATGTCGAACTTGTTCTCGGTCTCGGTCAGCATCAGGGGCTGCCGGACGGTCAGCTTGTAGGACTCGAGGTTGAAGTAGGCCTCGAAGTTGCGGGCACGTTTATTGACGAACAGCGTGATCTCGCCTTTGCCGGTGCGGAGAAAGACCCTGGCGATCGACGACTTGCGCTTCCCGGTGCCGTAATATTGGATTAGACTCAAAGGGCCTCCTTGACTTAGAACTTGTATTCCTGGGGACTCTGGGCTTCATGCGGGTGTGCGGGGCCGCGGTACACCTTGAGCTTCTTGTAGACCGAGCGGCCGAGCGGGCCCTTGGGGATCATCCCCCACACGGCCCGTTTGATCGCTTCCTCGGGCTTCCTGGCGAGGAGGCCTTCCAGAATCTCGGTCTTAAGCCCGCCCGGATACTGGGAATGCGAGTAGTATTCCTTCTTGGCCAATTTCCGCCCCGTGACACTTATCTTCTCGGCGTTGATCACGATGACGAAATCGCCCGTATCGAGGAAAGTGGAGAATATGGGCTTGTTTTTCCCGCGGAGCAGGATCGCGACTTGCGTGGCCAGGCGGCCGAGGATTTTGCCCTCAGCGTCGATCACCCACCACTTCTTTTCGATGTCATCCTTTTTTGGGACAAAAGTCTTCATCCTCGGCTACCTCGAAATCGAAAATTTTTAAACTTTGTCTGCGTAAGAGCTTAAGTTTAAACGATGCAATAAGATACTAAATTATGCCCGTAAAGTCAACAGAAGGCATGAAAAACAGGCGAAACATCCTGTCATTGCGAGGAGCCCCGCTCTTACGGGGCGACGAAGCAATCTCCCTGGAAATGCCCGATTTCCCTGGGGAGATCCCTCGCTACGCCCGGGATGACACCCGTCCCTATCATTGCGGGTTGCCCTAACTAAGTTAGGACGGCGAAGCAATCACCCGGAAAATGCCTTATTTCCCTGGGGGGATCTCCCTTGCTTCGCTCAGGAGGCCCCCACGCCCTACCATCACCCCGTAGTCTTCTTGAGTTCCTTCTCGAGCTTCAACTTCTCGACCTGACGCTTCCGGGCTTCGTCCCACTTGGCCCCGAACTGGTTGGCCAGCTCCATGTAGCGGTTCTCCTGCTCGGGATAGAGCTTGGCGAAGACGTTGATGTAGAGGATCTTCATGTAGGCGTAGGACTCGGCCAGGTTCTTATCGAGCTCGATGGCCTTCAGGAGGTTCTTCTCGGCATCAGCCGCCACGGCAACCCTCTCGGCCTGGCTCAGAAAGGCGGGGAGCCGGCGGGCCTTCTCGCAGCGGTTGACGCCGATCGTGTAATAGACCTCGGCGCTGGTCGGATCGAGGGTCAATCGGCGTTTGTGATACTCTAATGCGGTATCCATATACCCCGACAGCGTCTTGGCGTCGGCCGTGGACAACTTGTCGTAATAGTCGGCCATATAAGCGTAGCCTTGGACGTTCTCGGGGTCGGTCTCGATCCGGCGCAGGTACATGTCCTTGGCTTTTTCGCGCAATTCGGTCTTGTCGCCCGCGTAGCGCTTGTAGAACTCGGCGATGACATAGTAATTGTTCATGTTGGCGGGTTCGAGGTCGACGATCTTGACGTACATCTTTTCGGCCTCGGCGAAGTTCTTCAGCTTATCGTACATATCGCCCATGGAGTAAATGATGTCCTTGTTATTCGGTTCCATTTCCAGGGCTTTTTTAAATGCGTTCAGGGCCTTCGTCGCCTTTCCCTTGTTGTCGTCGTTGTCCTTGCCCGGGATGTACAGGTTCTTGTAGCTTTCCCCGAGGAACCGGTAGGCTTCCATCAGGTTGGGGTTCTTCGACAGGGCGTTTTCGTATTCGGCGATCGCCTTGCTGTATTTGGCGTCCCGGAAGAGCTGGTTCGCCTTGTTGAAATGGTAATTCGCCTGGAGCTTCTTGATGTTCAGCTTGTCGCAGCCCACGGACGCGAATGCGACAGCGAGCATGAGGATTCCGATGAGCGCGATAGAAGTGCGTTGACGAGACATCTCTACCTCCTCCGATCTCATATCCGATCATGGGTATCGGTGTATGAGCAGTAAAAGAATTTTATAGCCGATTGGGGCTGGAAAGTCAACTTTTCGTATGAAAAAGGGGGGAAGATGTCATCCCGAGCGAAGCGAGGGATCTCCTCTTTGCCGCAGGGAGATCCCTCGCCAAGGGCTCGGGATGACACGGGGGCTAAAAATGGGGACACAGAACGCTAGCTTTCTATCAGCCATAAGAATTCGTGGTTCTGTGTCCCCGTTTTAGCCCCCCGTGTCATTTCAGCACCAACTTGATCGGCGTCCCCCAGAGGTCGAAGGCCTCGCGCAACTTCTGGATGAAGAATTTCTCGTAGGCCGGGGCAAAACCGCTCTTCGCGTTCCCGAACAGGACGAACGTCGGGGGCAGGACCCCGTGCTGGGTCATGTACTTGATCCGGAACCTCTGGCCGGCCTTAGAGACCGGGCCGCGCTTTGCCTGGACCTCTTCCAGGAACTTGTTGAGGCGGGGCGTGGGGATCTTCTTCTGCCCGTTCCGGAAGACCTTATCGGCCATTTCGAAGATCTGGTTCGTCCGCTTGCCGGTCAGGGCGGAGACCGTGACCAGGGGGGCATAGGAGATGAACTCCAGCCTCGCAAACAGGACCTTGGCTGCCCGGGCGATGTTGACCCCATCCTCCAGCAGCAGGTCCCACTTGTTCAGGGCGATAAGGAGCGGTTTTCCGGAATCGAAGGCCAGCTTAGCCACGGCCGCGTCCTGATGGGCCGGGAATTCGCCCGCATCGAGCACCAAACAAAGGACGTCGGCCAGGGGGATGTTCTTGCGGGCCTTGATAACGCCCGCGCTCTCCCGCTCGTCCGCCACGCGGTTGAGCTTCCGGATGCCGGCCATGTCCACGAGGAGGTAGGACCGCGTCCCCCTCCGGACCAGGATGTCGGCGCTGTCGCGGGTCGTGCCGGGCGTCTCGCTGACCAGGAAGCGCTCCTCGCCGCACAACCGGTTGGCGAGCGAGGACTTCCCGACGTTCGTCCGGCCGATGAGGGCGATCTTGAGCGGCCGGGCGGGGGCCGGCGCGCCGATGGCTTCCTCGGGGACCGCATCGGCGATCGCCTCTTCCAGGTCGGACAGCCCGATCTTGTGCTCGGCCGAGATGAAAAACAGCCGCTTCTCCCCCAGCCGGTAGAAATCACCGAGCCCGATCGTCCGTTCCTCGCCGCTGTCGATCTTGTTCACGGCCACTAGGAGGGGCTTGTCGAGTTTTTTCAGGGCGCGATACAGATCCAACTCGGCGGGGAGGAGGTTGTTCTTCCCGTCGAGGAGGAGGACGATCAGGTCGGCCGACTTAGCGGCCCCCCAGGCGATGTCCTTGACCTTCGAGGAAAGCGGTTCGGTCTTGGAATCGAAGAAACCGCCGGTGTCCACGAGCTCGAACGTTTTTCCGTGGAGGACGCACGGCGCCGCGACCCGGTCCCGGGTCATCCCCGGCAGGGAATGGACGAGCGACCGCTTCTGGCGCAGGAGCCGGTTGAAGAGGGTGGACTTCCCCGCGTTCGGATACCCGACGATGGCGACCTGGGACATTTAATTCTTGGCGATCCGCGAATAATCGGGCAAAAACGCCCGGTCGAGGCCGATGTGACCGGCGAGCGTCTCCCGCTCTTCGCCGTCGACGAGGAGGAAGACTTTCTTGATGGATTTGAAATTATAGGCCAGGCCGTCGACGACGGCATAGATCGTGGACAATTCGGCCGTCGTGCCGGAGGGATGCTTGTCGGCAAGTTCCCGGGAGAAATCGACGTAGGCCGTCCCATTCCGGGTGATATAGATCCGTCCGAGTTTCGTCTCGGCGGGCAGGGCGGCCCCCAATTCGCCGGTCGGCCCCTTGATGATCTCGGCGATGAATTCCTCGGTCTCTTGAATCAGGGAGTCGGACGCGGCGATTTCGCGCTCCTCGGGGGCGAGCAGGCCGTCGGAGGGACGGACGAAGAAGAGCGTCACTTTCTTGGTGGGCTTCGCTTCGGGCTGTGTCGTCTTGTCGCCGGCGGATGCGGCCGCGGCGTCCCCGGATTTCAGGATCACCTCGCGCGCCCCCGAACGGAAAAAGATGAAGACGAGGGCCGCCAGGAGAATGGCCAGGGCTATGACCAGCGCGGTCTTCGGAGATTTCATGGCGCGGGAGATGGAGAGGGATGGGGCGAAGGAGGGGGCGGCGGCGGACCGATGCTCTTTATATAGCTCACCAGGCCGCGGTAGATGGCCTGGGCGACGTTCGTCTGGAACTCCACGTTGATCAGCTTCTGCTCCTCCTCCGGGTTCGATATGAAGGCCACCTCGACGAGCACGGCCGGGCAGGCGACACCCGTGAGGACCTTGAACCGGGCCTGCTTGATGCCCCGGTTCTCGACCGCCAGGGAGCGGGACGGGCGGCCTTTCATGGTCAGAAGGGCGGGGAGCTCGCCCTGGATCGTCTCGGCCAGGCGGGCGCTTTGCTTGATATAGGCCGCCTGGGCCATGTCCCAGAGGATCATTTTGACGTCGTCCTTGGCCTCGTCGGCGATCCGCTTCTCGAGTTGGGAGGAGTTGTTCTCGAGATAGGCCAGCTTGCGGGTCTCTTCGTCGAGGTCGGTCAAGCTCATGTAGAAGGTCTCGGCACCGGTCGCGGGCCGAAACGAGCCGTTGGCATGGATGCTGATGAACAGGACCGCGTCGTTGTTGTTGGCCAAGGCGGATCGGTTTTCGAGCGAAATGTCGATGTCCTTGTCACGCGTCAGAAGGACGCGGTAGGCCATGTTCTGCTCGATGAGCGCCTTGAGCTTTTGGCTAATGGCCAGGGTGACGGTCTTCTCCACGTTGCCGAATTTGCCCTTCGCCCCGACGTCGAGGCCGCCGTGGCCGGGGTCGATGACGATGGTTTTCTGGTCGGGCAGGGAGGCGGGGTGGGCGGTAGGGGTAGTGGTTGGGGCGGAGGCGGAAAACGCCGCCGGGGCGGTCGCGGCCGCGAGGGCGGCCAGGACCGCGAGGGCGAGGAGCGGGCGTCGTGCGTTCTTCATGTCGAAAAAGAAAAAAATGGAGGCGGCGGGAATCGAACCCGCGTCCGAAGGCCTTCAGCGGAAGGCGTCTACATGCTTATCCTCTTCATTAATCTCGCCCCGCGGAACCCGAAGAGGACGGGAGCCCGTGAGGCCAGCCCCGAAGTTGTTTCGCTCGCCGGGCTCGTGGCCGACCCGGTCCGCTATCCTGCTTGTCGACGCTTCTCAAGAACCGCAGGAGTGAACCTGAGAAACGGCATGCCTTTCTATCAGGCAGCTAAGGGCAGTGTTTCTGCACTTACTTGTTTCCACCGTTTTACGAGAGAGATGGGATCTCGGCATGCAGCCTTCGCCTCAAAATCTCCGTCGAATCCGTTCGCCCCCATATCCTGCATAGAGGTCGGACATGATGATTATAAGGGAGGGGCGGCCGGAAGTCAATTTGCGTGTCATCCCGAGCAGCGCGAGGGATCCCCTCTGGTAAATCCCCTATTAATCGATTCGTTAAATATCCGTCGGCCTATGGACGGTGAGGTCCGCTGCCCGTAAAAAAGCGGCGTCGTTGCTGGCCAGGTCGACCATCCCTTCCGCCCGCATCATGGCCGCGGTCAGCGAATCGTTGACCAGAAGCCCGTCACGGCTCCTGGCCCACTGCGAGGCCCGGATGACCTCCATGGTCAAAGGCAGGACAGCCTTCACGATCTGTTCGATCGCCGGCCCCGCGGCATTATAATCCATTAGGCGCCGAACGGAGTCGGGGTTCGCCTCGAGGTAATCGATTCCGGCTCCAGTTCCGCTGACCCCGACATCGCCTGCCCGCCTTCTTCCCCTGCTCCCATCTCGCCGGTCCGGTCCTCTCTCCACCGGCAGCCTCTTGGCCTTCGCTTCCGCGAGCATAAGCCGGTGGAGGACTTCGGCGACGACATGGCCCCCCGTCACGGCCCGCAGGTCTCCGGAGGAGCATCTTTCCAAAAAAGCCGCACATTGCCGGGAGATGCCCAGGAAGTGATAGATGAAGATATTCGCGTCGATAAAGACGGACGCTCCGGCGGGGACGGCCTCAAGCGTCGAAAAGCCCCGGCTCATTCATGACCTCCCGGACTTCTTCGGCCCCCAGCTTGATCAAACCGAACGTACCCCGCACGACCCCGGCGTCGCGGCCGTCCCGTTTCCGCTCGTTTAGGTAACTTTCGACGGCCCTCTCGATCACGCGGCTCAGGGGCTCGCCGGACTCCAAGGCCGCTTTTTTGAGTCCATAGAGGAGCTGGTCCTCCATGACTGTCCCGATCTTTTTTTTCATGCGCGCGGCACTCCTCAAAACCAATATAATGCCGCGTTATTCTATTGTCAAGAAATATTGATATATTTCAAGATATCTATTTTCCAGCGGGGCGGGCTGGGATTGATTATTCGACTTCTTTGACCCGCCCGCTTTCGAGCTTGTAGCGTTTCTTCGAGCGCTCGCAATAGGCGAAGCCGTCCTTGTCGAACGCGAGCCTTGTCCCCGCCTCGCTCATCCAGCCGACGATCCGGGCCGGATTTCCGACCACGAGGGCGAAATCCGGGATGTCCTTAGTCACGACGGCCCCGGCGCCGATGAAGGCGAACCGGCCGATCGAGTGGCCGCAGACGATCGTGCTGTTGGCCCCGAGCGAAGCCCCTTCCTTGACCCGCGTCTCGATGTAGAACTCGGCGCCGACTTGCGGGTACTTGCTCCGCGGGACCTCGATGTTGGTGAAGACCATGGACGGACCGCAGAAGACATAATCTTCCAGAATCACGCCCTCGTAGACCGAGACGTTGTTCTGGATTTTGACGAAGTTGCCGATCGGGACGTTGGTGGCCACGTTCACGTTCTGGCCGAGGGTGCACTTTTTGCCGATGCGGGCGCCGGATTGGATGTGGGAGAAATGCCAGATCTTGGTCCCTTCGCCGATTTCGACGTTGTCGTCGACGACGGCGGTCGGATGGACAAAGTATTTTTTGGATTCGGCGGACATGTTATGGTTTTCCTTTCAGGGATTCTTCGCAGGCTTCCAGGACCTTCAGGACGTTGAGCCCTTTCGCCCCATCGGTCTGCGGGGTTTTGCGGGTGGCCACGCACTCGATGAAATGGAGGCATTCCGATTTCAGCGGCTCCCGCGCCTCACACGCGACCGGGACGGCCTGGTCGGGCCGCGGGATGGGCTGGCCGTCCACCCAGTCGATCTTGTGGTCGTAAGACACGAGCTTGTTCGTCGGATGGACGTCGTCGAAGACCATCATCTTCGTCTCGCCGACGACGACGAGCTTCTGCTCCTTGTAGGGGTGGAGCCAGGAGACGAAGATGTGGGCCTTCGTCCCCCCGGGGAACGCGAGCTGGGTCAGGGTCACGTCGGGGACTCCTGGGCTGAGATACGTGCCGCCGCGGGAAACAACCTCGGACGGCATCTCGCCGAGAAGGAGCAGGATGATGGAGATGTCATGGGGGGCGAAGCTCCAGAGGATGTTCTCCTCGGTCCGGATCTTGCCCAGGTTCAGGCGGTTCGAATAGATGTAGCGGATCCGGCCGAGCTCGCCCGCGTCGATCATCGCCTTGATCCGGGCCACGGCCGGGTGGTATTCGAGGATGTGGCCGACCATCAAGACCCGGGCCCGCACGGCGGCCAGGCGGACGAGCTCCTCGCCCTCGGCGTAGCGGAGGGCAAGGGGCTTCTCGACGAAGACGTCCAGGCCCGCGAGGAGGGCCTGCTTCACGACCGCGTGATGGGTTGCCGCCGGCGTAGCCACGGCCACGGCTTTTACCAGGGGATCGGCGAACACCTTCGAAATCGTCGCGTAGGTTTCGATGCCGGGGTATTTCTCCCGGAACGAGGCCAAGGTCTTCTCGTTGATGTCGCAGACGCCGCGCAGAGCGCCCAGCTCACGGAAATTACGGACCAGGTTCTTTCCCCAGTAGCCCGAGCCGATGACGACAATGTTCTTGGACATGGGGATTCCTTTTCCGGACTTAAGCTTTGACGATCCGCCCCTTGAACTTCTTGACCTTCTTCGTGGCGTTCCGGGTGTCGACCACGAGGTTCGAATGTTCCACGATCCAGGCGTAATCGTAGGCGGTGTGGTCGGTCACGATCACGGCCGCATCCATGGATTTCAGGAGCCGCGGCGTCAGCGGCGACGACCTCAGGCCGAGATCGTGTTTCCGCACCCTCGGGATCTTGGGAATGAAGGGATCGCTATAGGAGACCTTCGCCCCCTTTTCCAGGAACAGTTCGATGACTTCGAGCGCGGGAGATTCGCGCATGTCGTCGATGTCTTTCTTGTAGGCGATCCCCAGGACGAGGATCTTCGCGTTTTTCAGGCATCGGCCGCGGACATTCAGGGCGTCGCTCGTCTTGCCGATGACGTAGGCCGGCATATTGGTGTTGATCTCGCCGGCGAGCTCGATGAAATGGGTGTTGAAATTCAGCTCCTTGGCCTTCCAGGCGAGGTAGAAGGGGTCGATGGGGATGCAGTGACCGCCCAGGCCGGGACCGGGATAGAACGGCATGAACCCGAACGGCTTGGACGACGCGCCTTCGATCACCTCCCAGATGTCGACGTTCATCCGGTCGGCCAGCATCTTCAATTCGTTGACCAGGGCGATGTTGACGCTCCGGAACGTGTTCTCGAGGATCTTGGTGAACTCGGCGGCTTCAGGAGAGCTCGTCGTGACGACGCGGTCCACAATGCTGCCGTAGAGCTCGGCGCCGAGCGCCTTGCACCGGGCCGTGATGCCTCCGACGACCTTGGGGATGTTCTTGGTGTTGTATTTCGGGTTGCCGGGATCTTCGCGTTCGGGGGAAAAGACCAGGAAGAAATCCCGGCCGACCTTGAGGCCCCGGCGTTCGAACTTGGGGAGGAGGATCTCGCGGGTCGTTCCGGGGTAGGTCGTGCTTTCGAGAGAGACGATCTGCCCCTTGCGGAGCGTCTTGGCGATCTCGTCCGAGGTGACCTCGATGTAGCTCATGTCGGGGCCCTGGTTTTTGTCGAGGGGCGTGGGAACGCAGATGATGATCGCGTCGACTTTCTTCAGGCGGGAATAATCGGCCGTCGCCTCGAACAAGCCGGAGTCGCGGAGGCGGCGGATCTTGTCCCCGACGATATGCTTGATGTAGCTTTGGCCCTTGTTGAGCTTGTTGACCTTGAAGGCGTCGATGTCGAACCCCAGCACGTGGAAACCTTCTTCCGTGAAGCGGAGGACCAGGGGAAGTCCGACATAGCCCAAGCCGATGACGCCGACCAAGGCTTCACGGTTTTCGATTTTTCGGGATAAGAACGGGGCGAACTTCATGACGTGTCCTTTGGTCCTTTGCGTTTGAGCCGCGTGGGATGCAGCTTATCGCCCTTTTCAGAAGGGTATTCTAATATCAAAGAGAAGTCCTGTCAACGACGACTGGATTAGGCTATTTCTTGATAGGCTATTTCTTGATATGAGTTTGCTGGCCATGACGCTTCGCGTTTCCATCACGGCCGGTCTTTTCTTCGGTTATTGGCTCGAGACTTAAAACGGGTTAGAATGTCAATGGAATACCGGTCCCGAAGATATAGAAAAAATCCATGAATCAAACTCAAGAACGGTTGCTGTCCCTCTTGAGTTACGCTCCTCTGATTCCCGGAGGGGATCCCAAGAACCTCGGGCACGCCGCCTGGAAAGACGAAGACTGGGAGGCGGTCGCGGCCGAGGCTCGGCGGCA
Organism: Candidatus Aminicenantota bacterium; assembly: GCA_017883285.1. GTDB lineage: Bacteria > Acidobacteriota > Aminicenantia > Aminicenantales > UBA4085 > FEN-413. Next base: position 13,687 of record JADGNV010000066.1, read on the forward strand.
CGGACTGGGTCCGTTTCTCTTTCACAAGCTTTCGACCGGTGGCCGCTCCGACCGTGTGCCGACGCAGGTGAACGAAAATTTACGGAATGAATATTTTCGGGGCGCGGCCGCGAATATGCGGCGATTTCAACTCCTGGCGCCGGCTTTGAAAGCCCTTCAAGCGGCCGGCGTCCCGACGATCGTTCTCAAGGGCGCTTACCTCGCCGAAGCCGTTTACGACAACATCGCCTTGAGGACCATGTCGGACGTGGACATTCTCGTGCGTAAGGAGGATTTAAGGAAAGCGGATCTGGCCTTGTCTTCGATCGGTCTCAGGCCGGAACAACTTCATCGTCAGCCATCCGACGACTCCCACGAATTTCAATATCAACATTCGGTCCAAAATGTCAGGATCGATGTCCATTGGGAACTGATTTCGGCCGACTATGGCTTCACCGTCGACATGGCCGATATTTGGTCGGCCGCGGTCCCCGCCCGAATCGCCGGGATCGATGTTCTTTCCCTTTCTCCTGAGGACCTCTTGATCCACCTCGGCTTCCATGCAACGACGCATCTCTATACGCAAGGATTGCGGCCGCTTTGCGATATTTCCGAGGTTTTCTCCCGCCTTGCCGTAAATGGAAATCTTCTCGGGGAAAAAATTCGAAAAATCGGCGCGGTTCGCGCCGTTGGATTTTTGATCCTTTCGGCCAAAAGATTTTTCCAGGCACCGATTCCAGAAAATGTATGCGGGCTTTTTCATCCCGATTCTATGCCGGATGCGATCTGGAAGGAATCCCGGGAAATCCTGCTCCTTAATACTCAAGACGGTTCGACGCTAGAGACTATGCACCCGG
>JADGNV010000067.1 GCA_017883285.1 Candidatus Aminicenantota bacterium
ATCGTCCCGCTCGTGGCCGAGCGGCCCGAGGAAGTCACGGACTTCCAGCGGAGCGTGAACGGCGAGGTCGTGGCCTCGACGTTCGACGAGCCCCCCGCCCGCAACGCCCAGGTGGCCAACATCGCCCTCGAGAAGGCCAAGCGCCTGGTTGAGATCAAGCGCGACGTCGTGATCCTCCTCGACAGCATCACCCGCCTGGCGCGGGCCCACAACGCCATCATCCCGCCCTCGGGCAAGGTCCTGTCGGGCGGCATCGACGCCAACGCCCTGAACAAGCCCAAGAAGTTCTTCGGCTCGGCCCGGAAGGTCGAGGAGGGCGGCAGCCTGACGATCATCGCCACGGCCTTGATCGACACCGGCAGCCGGATGGACGAGGTCATCTTCGAGGAGTTCAAGGGAACGGGCAACATGGAGATCAACCTCGACCGCCGGCTCGTGGACAAGCGGACCTTCCCGGCCATCGACATCAACCGCTCCGCGACCCGCAAGGAGGAGCTGCTGATCGAAGAGACCGACTTGAACCGGATCTGGATCCTGCGCAAGGTCCTCAGCCAGCTCGGCGAGGTCGAGGCCATGGAGCTTCTCATCGACAAGCTGGGCAAGACCAAGACGAACCAGGACTTCCTCAACGCGATGAGCAAGGGCCTGTAAACGATCGGGGAATTCTAGGGGGCGCCTTCGCGCCCCCTTTTTTTTGGGCGGGAAGAACGAGCGCCGCGCGCAGCTTCGCCCGGCGTTCCGTTGATTTTATCGGCGATATCCTTCATACTTGAAACGTTATGTCCGTGTTTTTCGCGAAGTGAGGTCATCATGAAAAAGCTGGATATCGTTCTAATCGGTGTTCTAGCCCTCGCGGCCGCGGCCCCGATCCTGATCGCCCAGGACACGACGGTCCGCAGCGTCTGGGCGGCCCAGCCCCCCAAGATCGACGGGGCGAGCAAGGACTGGGAGGGTGTGGCGCTTTCCGCGGCGGAGAAGGGCGGTGTGCAGTACGCCCTCCGCAATGACGGGAACAACCTCTATCTCCTGTTCATCATCGGCGACGCCAAGCTCCGGAGCACGATCGAGGAGCTCGGGCTCACGGTTTTCATCGACCCCACAGGCCAGGAATCCAAGGACTACGGCATCCTGTTCCGGCGCAAGCGGATTACGGCCAACGAGTCCATCGCCCTGCTCGAGAAACAGGGCCCGGTATCGGATGAACAGAAGGACAAGATGCGGGCCACGCCATTCTACAATTATTACTTCACCGAGGTCGTCAACAAGAAGGGCGAAACGGTGCCGGTCCCGGCCGGGGTCGCCGGCCCGCCGGCCATGTTCAAGTACGCCACCGAAAAGAAATCCCTCGTCTTTGAGCTCATGATCCCGCTCAAGCGCGTCCATCCGGCGCTGCCCGGGCTGGGCGTCGGGCCGGGGGAACCGCTGTCGCTCGGCTTAGAATGGGGCGGTCCCACTGAAGAGCAGCGCAAGGCGATCGCCCGAACCAAGGGAGAGCGGGCTAACATCACCAACGAAACGAGCACGTCCGGCATGGGACTCGACCCGAACGCCTCGTCGCGCGGCATCGATCGGATCCCGCCGAAGTATACGGTTTGGACCAAGGTGATGATCGTCGAAGGCAACTGACCGGTTTATCGATTTTCATGAGGGCGGGGAGACCCGCCCTTTTTTTCGACGCAGAATCAAATCCGAGAGACGTCTGACATGGGTGATGCAGCGAATTCCCTGGCTTATCGAAAGAAATAAGCCCCAGATCTAGCATCGGATTTCCACAAGTGCCCAATTTGTTGTCTTGGGAGATATCCACAATTTTATAGGGCATGTATCATATTGATAATAAATGAATTAATAATTCTTGGCATTATGAGTCGCATAACAGTTATTATGTAAACTAATAAAAGGGGCAAAAGCTGGAGGCCAGAATCCGGCGGGCCTTTCCTTTGAATATCCGTGGGATCGGGCCAAAATGCGCTTCCAGATGCTCCGCCGCTCCATCATGAGATCTTTGTCAGGCCGGATATGACCGATGCTTTCACATCGCTTCGGGATGGAACGTTCTTAGAAAGAAAATCAGGAATGCTGCTTGAGCTTGGCCAGAAGCTCCTCCAGGACGCGGATGACCTCCGAGCGGCTGACGCTCTCCTTTTTGAACTCGATCTTCAGGCTGTAGGTCCGGTCCTCTTTGGGGCTATAGTTGAAAATATAATGTTTGGGCTTACGGGCCTCGGATTCCTTCCCCTTGAGGAGTTTGGAAAGATCGCGGGTGTCCTCGCGTTTGAGATGGCGCTCCCCGATGCTCTCGATCAGCTTGCGCATTTCCTCATCAGTCTTCAACTTTGAAATTTCGATCAAGAGGCTCCGGTTCTTGTCGATTTGGTGAACCTGGCACAGTTTCCGGAGCGGCCCCGCCGGGATCTTGCTGATGTTGATGATCTCGGTGACCGTCGAACGGGCCTTTCCGATCTTATCCGAAATCTGGATGTGGCTGTAGTCGTAGATCTCCATCAAGGCCTTGAGGCCGTCGGCTTCCTCGAAGATGTCGAGGTCCTTGCGTTGGAGGTTCTCGATGAGCGAGATCTCCATGGCCTCGCTGTCGTTGACGGCCATCTCGATGCACGGAATCTCCTTCAGCCCGGCGTTTTTCGAGGCTACGAAGCGGCGCTCTCCGGCGATGATCTCGTATTTGTCGGCCCGCGGGCGGACAAGGATAGGCTCCAGGACCCCCCTGGCCTTGATCGAGCTCACGAGCTCCTCGATATTGCCGAGTTCGCTACGGGCCTGGCGAGGATTGGGTTCGATCCGGTCGAGCGTGATCAGACGGACCAGGGGTGCGGCCCCCTTCTTGCTGATGAAATCCACGAAATGCGTGTCATGACGCATGCCCAGGGATTCCGGAAGACCGGTGCGCTTATTTTTTTGCACGTTCCATTATCTCCTCGGCTACTTTTTTGTATTGAAAGGCCCCGACCGAGTTTCCGGCATAGGTGAAAACCGACTCCTTGTAGGCGGGACATTCCTCGAGTTTGACGCTTTTCGAGATATACGTATGGAAGACCTTGTCGCCGAAAACGCGCTGGATGCGCTCGACGACGTCGCGGGCGATATTGGTCCGGCTATCATGGAGGGTGATCAGGATCCCCAGAATCTGAAGGCCGGGATTGGCCACCCTCCTCACCTTCTCGATGGTTTCGAGCAGGTCATCCGTCCCCTCCAGGCACAGGTAAGAGGATTGGATGGGAATCAGGAGATGGGTCGCGGCCACCAGAGAGTTCAGGGTGATGAGTCCCAGGGTCGGAGGGGTATCGATGAGGATGTAGTCATATTTCTCGCGGACGGGCTCCAGGATGTCCTTGAGTCGGAAATGGCCGTCGATCTGGCCGAGAAGCGAGGCTTCGAGTTTGGCCATGGAGATGCGCGAGATCGCAACCTCGAGGCCCGGGACGGCGGACGCGACCGTGATGCTTGCCAGCTTGAGCTCCGGATGCATGAGAACGTCATAGAGCGACTTGTCGACCTTCTCGGGGTCACGGACGATGGATTTCGTGCTGTGGCCCTGCGAATCGGTATCGATCAACAAAACGCGGCAGCCGGAGAAGGCCAGGCCTGCGGCGACGTTGACCGCGGTCGTGGTCTTCCCTACCCCGCCCTTCTGGTTCGTAACGGCGACGATCACGTGCGTCTCCTTTCCGGACATGCCGATGTTTCGGGTATTAGGCTAAGATGATAAGATACTCAGTCCCCAAATTAAAATCAAGTCTTTTAAGAAGCGTAATTGTCGGCCGGCCGACAATATCATAAATATAATGATATCAATAAGATAAAATTGTGACAGTGGGCCGGCCCTTGGTCCGATTTTTTTCACATGTGATATCGATCCTGATCAGCCTATTTCAGATCCCGGAGGCCAGGTTTGCCGTGTGGAAGTTTGGATGGGGACAAGAAATAGAATTCAATCGTGTTATGTTTCCAATAGACCTTTCGCCTGCTGATTCGAAGTGAGAAAGACAACCGACAATTCCAAAGGACGCAAATCATTGACACGATTTCAGCCAATTGAGCAATTATAGAAACGATAAAGATTAGGACTTTGAGAAAGGTCGCCGCGGGCTATAAACTGCATGTCAGTTCCATGGGCGTTATTAGAAACGACTTCAACTATTAACGCTATCGGGGGGTCAGCATATATATTGAATGGCTGATTTCAAGTTTCCAAAGAATAAGAAAAAATGTAAACTACGAGTTGAACTCAAAAAAGCGTTGGCCTATAATGTTCTCCTTTTAGAGAGACTTTAAACAATCGTGTATATACATTAATATCAATAACTTATACTGATAGGGAAACGAAGGTAGTCCGATGACCGAGCTCGCAAGACGATTAAATCTGACCGATTCGGTCTATCTCGTCATCGGCTCGGTCTTCGGTTCAGGCATCTTTCTGACTACGGGCCTTATCGCGGGGGACCTGCCTTCGCCGTTTCTGATCTGGCTCATCTGGATCATCGGCGGCGGACTGACCGTCTTCGGGGCGATGACGTACGCCGAGCTGGGGACGCTCTTCCCCGGCTCCGGCGGACCTTACGTATACCTTCGTCAAGCGTACGGCGACGGCGCCGCCTTCCTCTACGGATGGACTTTTTTCTGGATCATCGGCAGCGCGGGCGTGGCCGCTCTGGCCATGGGCTTCGCCGAATATTTCGGAGCCCTCGTCCCCTCGCTGTCGTTATCGCGGCCGATCTTTGCCGGATCCGCCGGTCCGATCTCCTTGTCCCTCTCGGCCGGCCATCTCGTTGCCGTCGGCGCCATCGCCGCCCTCTCCGCGCTGAATTACTTCGGCATCCAGAGTGGCGCCCGGTTCCAAAACGGGATGGTGATTCTCCGGATCGCGGCGCTCGCGGCCTTCATCGTTCTCGGACTCGTCATCGGAGCCGGATCCGGCGGACCCAACCTCCGGCCCTTCCTCCCCCGCGGGCCTCTCCCCTCCCTGCCCCATTTCGGGGCCGCGCTCCTGGCCGTGCTGTGGACCTACGACGGCTGGTATTCGGTGAACTGCACCGCGGAGGAGGTCCGGGACCCGCGACGGACCCTGCCCCGGGCCCTTCTCCTGGGAACGCTGGCTGTGACCGGACTCTATCTCCTGGCCAACGTCGTTTACAGCCTCGCCCTGCCCGTCGGGCGCATGCAGGGCGTCGTTCGGATCGGCGAGCAGGCCGCCGTTTCCCTGTTCGGTCCCGGCGCAGGCCGGCTCTTCGCCGCGCTCGTCGCTGCGGCCACGCTGGGGTGCCTCGGGGCGAACATTCTCTTCTGTCCCCGCGTCTCGTTCGCCATGGCCCGCGACGGGATGTTCTTCCGCCGCCTGGCCTACGTGCATCCGCGCTTCCGCGTCCCGACGACGGCCATCCTGGCCCAGGCGGTCTGGGCCGGCCTGCTCTGCCTGAGCGGAACCTACCAGAGCCTGATCGAGTTCGTGACGTTCGTCCTCGTCCTCTTTTTCGCCGCGACGGGCTTTTCGGTGATCGTCCTCCGCCGGAAAGCGCCCGGACTCGAGCGGCCGTATCGGACCTGGGGGTATCCCTGGCTGCCGGGCCTCTATGTCCTCGTCAACCTCGTGATCCTCGCGGCCGTTCTGTTCTCGCGGCCGGTGCAGGCGCTGGCTGGCGCCGGATGCGTCCTGGCCGGCGTTCCGGCCTATTTCTTTTGGAGATCGAAAGGCCTCGCCCCGAGGCCTGCCGCCCCGGAAGGAGACCCGCGATGAGTCCGACCCTGAGAATCCTGCCCGAGGGCATGAGCCTTCCGGCGGCCGAGGGCGCCGTCCTGGCCGAGGTCCTGGACCGGGCGGGCGTCGCCCTCAGCCTCTATTGCGGCCGGCGCGGGCTGTGCGGCAAATGCCTCGTCGAGATCGTCCGGGGGCCGCTCCCGGCACTGGCGGAGGACGAGCGGACGCTCCTTGCCCGCCGGGGACTGCCTCCGAAATTCCGCCTGTCATGCCGATATAGGATCAGCGCCGACCTGGATGTCCGCGTGCCCGAATTCTCGCGGCTGCCGCGGATGCCCGTCCTCGGCCGGGGGGTCGAGAGGTCGTTCGCCCTCGAGCCCGACGTCCGAAAAATCCGGATGACCGTCCCCAAGCCCGCCCTCGACTCCCCCGTCGCCCTTCTCGATCTCGTCCGGGCGAAATTCCCGCAGATCGATCTCGGCGCGTCTCCGGATGCCCTGCGGGCTCTCGTCCGGGCGTGGGAGGGTGGCGGTCCCGACGGCGAGCTCACGGCCGTCCTCTTCGCGGACCGGGACCTGCTCGCGGCGGAGCCGGGCGATACGGCGGGGGAGGTTTACGGAATCGCCGTGGACCTGGGCACCACGACCCTCGTCGCCGAGCTGGTGGACCTAGCCTCGGGGACCGTCATCGACACGGCCGCCGCGCTGAACCCCCAGGTCAAGTTCGGCAGCGATGTCATCTCCCGGATCACGGCCGCCTTCGGGGCGACGAGTCGGGCGGCCGAATTGAGGGACGTCGTGATCGCCGGCCTGAACGAGATGATCGGCGGGCTGTGCGAGCGGAATCACGTCCCCCGGGACCGTGTTTATGAGGCGGTCGTGGCCGGCAACACGGCGATGAACCACCTCTTTCTCGGCCTGCCCGTGGACACCCTGGCTGTCGCGCCCTACTTCGCCGCGTTCTCCGTCCTGCCGCCCATCCCGGTCCCGGCGAGCGGTCTGGCCTTGAATCCGGCCGGACGGGTCGTCGTCGCCCCGAACATCAAGAGCTTCGTCGGCGGGGACATTTCCGCCGGCCTGGCGGCGATCGACGCCGGCCACCACCCCGGGAGCTTTCTGTTCGTCGATCTCGGCACCAACGGGGAGCTCGTCCTGAAGAAGGGGGCGCGCTTCACCGCCACATCCACGGCCGCCGGCCCGGCCTTCGAGGGGATGACCCTCAGCTGCGGGATGCTGGCCCTGCCCGGAGCCGTCTTCAAGGCCGAGGACCGAGACGGCCGAACGGTCGTCGAGACGATCGGCGGACGCCCGGCGCGCGGCGTCTGCGGCACGGGCCTCATCGACCTCATCGCCGCGGCCCTGCGCCAGGGCCGGCTCTCGCCGCAGGGCCACATCGCCGACCCGTCGAAGAGGATCCCCGTCGATGGGCCGGTGGAGCTGACCCAGAAGGACATCCGCGAGGTCCAGCTCGCCGCCGCCGCAGTCAAGACCGGCATCCGGATGCTGCTCGAGGCGAACGGGACCGCTGCCGCGGACCTCGACGAGATCTACGTCGCCGGCGCCTTCGGCAATTATCTGAACGTCGCGAACGCCATGGCCCTCGGCCTCCTCCCCCGCGTCCCGGCGGAGAAGATCCGGTTCATCGGCAACTCCTCCCTGGCCGGAGCCCGGGCCATGCTCCTCTCGGCGGCGGAGCGGGAGCGCTGCGAGGCGCTCGTCGGCCGGATCGACCATGAAAGCCTGGCCCGGGGGGCGGCCTTCCAGGCGCTGTTCGTCGAGGCCCTCGAATTCAAGGAATGGAGCTGAGCGCACCGGGGCCGCGGTTCCGGGCCGGCGCGTCAAGGAGGCGAAGTCATGGATAAGACGACTCCCCTGTACGCCCGCATGGCCGAGGCCATCGTCGCGGGCGACGCCGAAACGGCCGCGGCGCTGGCGCGGCAAGCCCTGGACGGGCGGCTCGACCTGCAGGCCGCGATCGAACACGGCTACATCCCCGGCATCCGGCGGGTCGGCGAGCTCTGGGAAAGCGGCGAGTATTTCCTGCCCGAACTCATCACCAGCGCGGCCGCCATGAAGGCCGCCCTGGCCGTCCTCGGGCCGGCCCTCGACGCGACGGCTGCGGCCGGCCTGTCGCGGGGCCGGATCGTCATCGGCACGATCGAAGGCGACATCCACGACATCGGCAAGAACCTGGTCTCCTCGATGCTTTCGGCCAACGGCTTCGACGTGGTCGACCTGGGAGCGGACGTGAAGATCGACCGGTTCATCGACGCGGCCGTCGAGACGCGGGCCGACCTCATCTGCCTGTCCGCCCTGCTGACGACGACCATGCTCGGCCAGCGGCGGGTCATTGAACGCCTTCGGGAGCGCGGCCTCCGCGACAGGTTCAAGGTCCTCGTCGGAGGCGCTCCCGTATCGCGGGCCTGGGCCGCGGAGATCGGCGCCGACGGCTACGGCGAGAACGCTCTGGCGGCCGTGACCCAGGCCGCTGCCCTGGCCGCGGCCCGGAGGACGCCATGATTCCGCCGCTCCGCCCCAAAGTCGAGCTCCTCAGCAGGGCATACGTCGAGAAGGTCGTCAGCGAGGCCCTGGGGCTCCTCGAGGGCGAGGGCGTGTTCGTGGAGAACGCGGAAGCCCGGGCCCTATTCCACGAGGCCGGGACGGCCGTGGACGACGACGCGCAGCGGGTTCGCATCCCGACCCGGCTGGTCGAGGAGGCGTTGGCCTCGACCCCGGCCACGATCGTCCTGTCCGACCGCGCCGGATCCGGGGAATTCACGGTCGGCGGCGACGAGGTCCATTTCGATCCCGGCTCGACCGCGACCCGCGTCCTGGACTCCGAGACCCAGCGCGAACGGAAGGCGGTGACGGCCGACGTCGTTCGCCTGGCCCGCCTGACGGACGCCTGCGAGCATATCCACTTCCAGAGCACGGCCCTGATCAGCGCCGACGTGCCGGAGATCGTGGCCGACAGCTACCGTCTCTACCTCGGCCTTCTATATTCCGCGAAGCCGATCGTCACGGGCACCTTCCGGACGGCCGGGTTCAAGCCGATGCTCGACATGCTGATCGCGGTCCGCGGCGGAGCCGAGGCGCTGCGGCGGCGGCCGCTGGCCGTCTTCGACGCCTGCCCCTCCCCGCCCCTGAAATGGAGCAACCTGACCGCCCAGAGCCTGATCGACAGCGCCCGGGCGGGCCTTCCCTCCCAGCTCATCTCCATGAGTCTGACCGGGGCGACCGCGCCCGTGACCCTTGGCGGGGCGCTCGTCCAGCACACGGCCGAGAACCTCTCCGGCCTGGTCATCTGCCAGCTGGCCCGAAAGGGGGCGCCCGTGATCTTCGGCGGCTCGCCGGCGAGCTTCGACATGCGCAAGGGCACGACGCCGATGGGGGCCATGGAGACCATGATGATCGACATGGCCTATGCCCAGATCGGCAAGCATCTGGGGCTTCCGACGCACGCCTACATGGGCCTGAGCGACGCGAAAATTCCCGACGCCCAATGCGGATTCGAAACGGGAATGGGCGCGGTCCTGGCCGCCCTGGCGGGGATCAACGTCATCTCCGGCCCGGGGATGATGGATTTCGAGAGCACCCAGAGCCCCGAGAAACTCCTTATCGACAACGACATCTGCGGGATGGTCTATCGCCTCCTGGACGGGGTCGCCCAGCGGGATGAGCCCCTGGCGGCCCACCTCTTCGATGGGATCCGCCCCGATACGCAGTTCCTGACCATGCCCCATACGCGGAAGTGGTACCGGATCGAACACCGGATGGCAAACCTCGCCGACCGGGACACCTACGATGCCTGGGAAGGCGCGGGCCGGAAGTCGATCGGCGACCGGGCGGCCGAACGGGTCCGGACCCTGCTCGCGGCCGTTTCCCCGAACCTCCCCGACGCGGCCCTTCAAAAGGAGCTCCGGGCGATCATGGAGGCCGACGCCCGGTCGAACGGGGCGGCCGGACTGCCGGACCTGCCTTGACGACCTCCGGCCAGGTCTTCCTGTCCGACATCCCGCTCCGGTGGGACGAGAACCACATCCTCATTCGGGTGGGATGCCGGAAGGGCCGGGCCTCGGCCTCCCCCGCCCTCCTCCGGACCCTGGCCGAGGTCGAGGAGCAGGTCCCGGCGCTCGTCGCCCCGCGGTCGGTCTACACCGTCCTTGAGTATGCCGAAACGAACGGCCATCCGATCTTCGGCCAAGCGGTCAAGGTCGCGCTTGGCGTTTCGACGATCGGACCGGCCCTCGAGGAGGAATGCGCGCGCGAATTCCTCGAGGGGGACATGCTCCGGGGGCTCGTCCTCGACGCCTTCGGCACGGCGGCCGTCATCCAGATGTTCCGGGAGGCCGAGCGCCGGATCGCGGCCGAAGCCCTGGGCGCGGGCCTGTGGCCGAGCAAGCGCTTCAGCCCCGGCTACCGCGGCTGGCCGCTCGAGGAACAGCGGTTTGTATTCTCCCGCGTCGACGCCGCGGCCATCGGCGTCCGGCTGAACGATTCCTGCATGATGATCCCCCGCAAATCGAATTCGTACCGGATCAACTTCTACGCCGACCGGAGCCTGACCACCCGCCGGTTCTGACCGAGCGGCCGCCCAGCTCGCCCCGACTCTCCAGGCCGGATCCAGCCCGCGGGGCTCACCGGTCCAGGATTTCGGCCAGGTTGATGTTCTTCGACTTCAGGCTCGTCCCGAGCGTCCGCTCCAGCGCCGACAGCGAGAGATTGTAGTCGATGAGGGCCTTGAGCTCCGTGCTCCGGGCGTTGGCCAGGTCCCGCTGTTGCCAGAGGACGAGATAGTTGGTGGTGAGGCCGACCTTGAGCTTCTTTTCCTCGCCTTGGAGCTTCCGTTCGGCCAGCACCCGGGCGATCCGGTAGGCCTGGACACTCTTATAGTTCATTTCAACCGTCCGGATGGCGTTCCGGATCTCGAGGAAGACCTGCTGCTCCAGGTTCTGGATGTGGAGCTGGGCCTGGTCGTAGGCCAGCCGGATCTGGGCGAAGTGCTCTTTGTTGAGCAGGTTGTTGAGCGGGACGCTCAGCGACAGGCCGACGGAATAGTTCCGGTACCTGAGACCGAAAGCGTCCCGGAGCGAATCCCGCGCCCCGGCGGGGACGGTCCCGATCACGACGTTGGTCAGGGGGTTTCCGTCCTGGTAGAGGATCTGGGTGCCGGACAGACCGGGGCTCCAATAGGATGCCGAAAAGCTCAGGTCCGGGAGCAGCTGGTTGCGGGAATAATCGTAGGTGATTTCCTTGTTTCGCAGATCGAGCTTCGCGATCTGGAGATCGGTCCGGTTTTCGAGGGCCGCGGCCAGGCAGGCGTCGAGTTCTAGCTCCCGCTTCTCGTAGTCGGGCTTGTCCCGGGGCACGATCCGGCCGGGCCGGGGCCGGCCTTCCTTGGGCTGGGCGTTCATGAGCGTCAGCAGTTGGTCCTCGCTCGAGGCGACCTGGGTCTCGGCCTGGAGGATGTCGGCCTCCCGGGTCGCGACCTCGGCTTCGGCGTTCAGGATCTCGATCGGGGCGATCGTCCCGATGTCCGCCTCGCGCTTGTTCTTCGCCAGCAGATCGCGGGCCAGGCCGAGCGATTGGCGGCGGACCTCGAGGTTCTCGATGCTGTAGACGAGCGTCCAGTAGGCCTGCTCCACGCGGTAGATCGTGTCCTGGAGGACGGCCCGGAACTGCGTTTCGTTGATGTCGAGGTTATTCCGGGCGATGACGATGTCCCGGTTGGTGAGGGCGACCCCGAAGTTCCGGAGAAGGGGCTGCCAGAAGCTGAGGCTCAGGGTGCTCCCGTAACGGGGGTTGATCGTCTGGAAACTGCGGTTGCTCTCGCTCTTATAGGACGTCAGCGACGCCGTGAACCGCCCCCCCGTCGGGACGAGCTGGGACACGGACGTCGAGTAATTGAGGTCCTGCGACGTTACCGTGGCCGCGGCGTCGATCCAGCTGAACGAGGCCGCGCTCGTGTTGGCCGTACTGTACCCGAAGGACAGGCCGGGGATGTATTTCTCCCTGGAGAAATGGAGGTTCATCTCGGCCAGGCGCGGGGTGATGATCTCGACGGCCACGCCGAGGTTGTGCTGGAGGGCGGAGACGATGCAGTCCTGCAGGCTCAGGGCCGTTTCGCGGTCCTGGCCGCGGGCAAGGGCCCCCGGCGCCGCCGCGATCGCCGCGGCGAGCAGAAGGATGGCGCGTTGGGATGTCCTCATGGAGATCGGTCCTCCTTATTTGTCCTTGAGGAGAAGCTTGTCCCGGGCGGCGAAGGCTTCGTAGGACGAGACGATGATCCGGTCACCGGCCGCCAGGCCCTTGACGACTTCGGCCGCATCGGCGTCCTGGCGGCCGAGCTTGATCCGGACCTTGACCGCCTCCTTCTTCTCGAGGTTGACCTTGTAGACCCAATCGCCGCCCGTCGTCTTGAGATAGTCGCCCCGCGGGATGGTGAGGGCCCTGGCCGTCTCGCCGAGGTCGAGCCGGACGTGAAGGGTCTGGCCGCGCTTGATGCCTTTCGGGCGCTCCCCGCGGAATTCGAGCTCGATCCCGAATTTGCCGTCCTTGACCTCGGGGAAGATCTTCTTGACCACGAGCCGAAAGGTCCGGCTGTCGAGAGCGAACTCGCCCGCCCGGCCGACCTCGAGCTTGCCGATGTAGTCTTCGCCGATCGAGGCCGCGGCCTTGAAGCCGTCGAGGACGTCGATCTGGCCGAGGCGCTGGCCGGGCGACTTCGTCTGGCCGATTTCGGCCTGGAGCGAGGTGATCTGGCCGTCGATCGGAGCTCGGACCGTCAGGTTCTCCTGGCGCTGTTTCACCACGTCGAGGTTGTCCTGCATTCGGGCGAGCGACTGCTCGAGGGCGTCGAGCTGGGCCTTGCGGATGGCGAGCTCGCTCTTCTGGCTCTGGGTCAGGAGGTCCTTCCGCTTCAGGAGGTAGTCGTACTGGTCGCGGACCGATTCGAACTCCTGCTTCGAGATCAGGCTGTCCTTGTCGAGCTCCTTGTAGCGATCGTAGAGCTTCTTCTGGCTCTGGATCTGGTTTTCGAGCTCGTTCAGCTGCTGGTTGAGCTGGAGCTGGAACTGCTCCATGGAGAGGCGCGTGTTTCGGAGGTTGTTGCTCTGCTGGAAGAGTTCGGATTCCCGCCACATGATGTCCATCAGGAGGGAGGTGTTGGTCAGGTGGAGGAGGGCATCGCCTTCCTTGACCACGGATCCGATCTCGACGAACGCCTTCTCCACGCGGCCGCCTTCGACCGCGTCCAAGTAGACCGTGGACTGGGGCTGGATCGTGGCTTCGACCGGCAGGTACTCGTGGAACGGGCCGACGGCCACATCGGCCGTGGTCAGGTCGGCCAGCGTCACCACGGACGGTCCCGGATCGTCTTTGTCGGAGCGGCGGCCGGACTTGAACAGATATGCGGCCAGCAGGATGATGAGGACGACGCTGAGGGATAGCTCGACGGTTTTGAGCAGGCTCCCCTTGTGACGTTCGGTCCCGGCCTCGGAACTCATCTGATCCTCGCTTTCAATCGCTCATCTTACGCCCGATTTCCGCCGGCTTCAATGAAATTGTGAACGAAGGCACGGGGGGCCGTCCCCCCAGGTGGCGGGACCCGGTGACCTGCCGGTCCGCCCCGATGAACTGGATTCTTATGTCCGGGTCACAGCGGGCAGACGGGCCGGCGTTTCTCGAAGACGGTTTCCCAGGCGGCGGCCCGGGGGAAATAAATGAACACGAGGACGATCGAGGCGAAGAGGAGGAAATAGAAGTCCTTGTTCAAGCCGGCGAGGAGAAAGAGGGCCAGCCCGATAAGGGCGGGCGTTTCGGCCAGGGTCAGGGAGATCACGGCCTCGCGGAAGAGCAAGCGCACGGCGGCCCCACCGTCGGCCCGCGACGCGGCGGCCAGGAGCCGGCCGTGGACGACCCGGAGGAAAATCACGGCGGCCACCGCCGCGGCGAAACAGCCATAGCGAAGAGTGATGACGTCCTTCGCGTTGGCGAACCCGAGGAAGGACTGGAAGCGGGACCGGAGGATCTCCTCGAGGAGGAGATCGAGCATGAGGCAGCCTGCGAAAGCCAGAGCGATGAACCGGCTCGTGGCGAAGGCCTTGTCGAATTCGGGCGGTTTGGGCATGGGGGGCTATCCTTGGAACAAAACATGGGGCGTCCGCGCGGGCGAAGGCATCACTCCACCTCGAGCAGGAAGCCTTTCAGGTAGTCGCTTTCGGGATGGTAAATGCTCACCGGATGATCGAACGCCTGGTGGTGGCGCTGGAGGATCCGGACGTTGCGCGAAGCCTCCCGGGCCGCCTGGAACAGGACCTGGCGGAAGAGCGTCTCGTCGACGAAGTAGGAGCACGAGAACGTCAGGACCAGGCTCCCGGCCGGGACCTTCTGGAAGACGATCCGGTGGATGTCCTTGTAGCCCCGGCAGGCCCGGACGACCTCGGCTTTCTTCTTGGCGAAGGCCGGCGGATCGAGGACGATGAAATCGTAGTCGAGAGGCTCCGCCCGGACGAATTCGAAAACGTCGGCCGTGAGGAACCGGCCGGGCTTCTCCGCGAAGCCGTTGAGAGCGCAGTTTTCGCGGGCGGCCGCGGTCGCCCGGTCCGAGGTCTCGACGCTGTCCACGGAAGCGGCGCCGCCGGCGAAGGCGTGGACACTGAAGCCCCCGGTGTAGGCGAAGGCGTTCAGGACGCGGCGTCCGGCCGCCAGGCGACGGGCGAAGGCTCTCATTTCGCGCTGGTCGAGGTAGAACCCCGTCTTCTGGCCGTGGACGATGTCTACCCGGAACCGCAAACCGTTTTCGAGCACCTCGACCGTCCCGGCCTCCTCGCCCTGAAGCAGGCCATCGAACATCGGAAGCCCCTCCTCGCGCCGGGTCGGAAGATGGGACTTTTCATAGACGGAGCGCGGCGCCAGGCGCTTCGTCAGGTGGTCGAGGACAAACGTCTTCAGCCGGTCCATGCCGAGGGTCGAAATCTGGAGGACGAGGACGTCCCCGTAGAGGTCGGCCACGAGTCCGGGCACCCCGTCCCCTTCCCCGTTGACCAGGCGGCAGGCGTTCGTCTCGGCGCCGAAGAAACGGCGGCGCAGGGCTAGGGCGGCGTCGATGTTCGCCGCGAGCGCTTCGAGAGGCGGGGTCCGGTCGAAATTCAACATCCGGCCGGCGATCGAGGTTTCCCGGTTGAAGTACGCGTGGCCCAGGAATTCGCCGTCGGCCGCGAGGACCGGGAGAATGCCGCCGTTCTCGAATTCGGGAAGCGACCGGACCGCTCCCGAAAAGATCCAGGGATGCCGGTTGCGGACGGGTTTGTCCTTCCTCGGCTGGAGGACGGCGGCGTTTTCCGGGCGGGGTCCGCTCATGACGCGGCTTCTGCGGCCAGAAGGGCGACCAGCGGCCGATCCGGCTCCGTGAATTCGTATCCCGGAAGGTCGACGGGCCGGGCCCAGACGATTTCGTCGTGGTCGACGGGCCGGAGCTCCCCGCGCTCGATCGAGGCGCGATATGCGAGAAGCTCAATCGACAGCCGGGAAGAATCGTAGGGAAACGCGCCGAGGAACCCCCCGATCCGCGTTTCGACGCCCAGCTCCTCGAGGATCTCGCGCCGCAAGCCAGCTTCCGGGGCCTCCCCGGGTTCGAGCTTGCCGCCCGGAAATTCCCAGAGCCCGCCGAAGCGGTCGGCGGCCTTTCGACGAGCGATGAGGACGCGGCCGCCTTCCTCGATGACGGCGGCCGTGACTTTCTGCATGGCCCTCCCATCTTAGCGGCTGCGGCCCTTTTTGGCAAGACGCATCCGGGCCGGATCGACTCGGTCGTCAAAGACGACCTGGTCGTCGCAGACGTCGCGGACAACTCGGTCATCGGAGATGACCTCGTTGCCGCAGGCGCTGTCGACCGGACGCGGGATTTTATGCTAGAATCCATCGCATGAAAATCGCATTCATCGTCTCCGAAGCCACGCCATACGCCAAGACGGGCGGCCTGGCCGACGTCGCCGGCGCCCTGCCCCACGTCCTGTCCCGGCAGGGGGCCGATGTCAAGGTCTTCATGCCCCTTTATCGGGACGTCCGGCAGAAAGGCATCCCTCTTCTCAAGAAAGCGGACCGGCTGAGCCTCGGTGAGGCGGGACAGGGGGAAACGTTCGCCCTTTGGGAATCCCTGGAAGGCGGCGCTTCGGTCTATTTCATCGACAAGCCCGCCCTCTTCGACCGCGAAGGGCTGTACGCCACCTCCGCCGGCGATTATCCCGACAACGGCCGGCGGTTCGCATTTTTTTCGCGCGCCGCGCTGGTCGCCCTCAAGGCGCTCGAATTCTCGCCCGACGTCTTCCATGTCCACGATTGGCAGGCCTCGATCGCCCTGGCCTACCTGAAATTCGCCTGCGCGGGCGACCCGTTTTTCCGGAACACGCGGACCCTGGCGACCATCCATAACCTGGCCTACCAGGGCCTGTTCGACAAGAGCATCCTGGCCGAAATCGGCTTGCCCGAAACCCTTTTTCGCATGGACGAGCTCGAATTTTTCGGGAAGGTCAGCTTCCTCAAAGCGGGCATCCTCTACGCGACCGCCGTGAGCACGGTCAGCCACCGCTACAGCTTGGAGATCCAGACCCCCGAATTCGGCTGCGGGCTGGACGGCCTGCTCCGCCGGCGCAGCGCCGCGCTGACCGGGATCCTCAACGGCGTCGATTACGCGGCTTGGGATCCAGCCACGGACCGCTGTCTGCCCGCGAACTACGCGCCGGGAAAGCTCCAGGGCAAGGATGTCTGTAAGAAGGCGCTCCTCGCCGAGTTCAAGCTCCCCGCAGACAAGCCGGAGATGCCCCTCGTGGGCATGGTTTCGCGCCTGGCCGGGCAGAAGGGCCTGGATCTCATCCTCGAGGCCATGGGCGGCCTCTTCAGCCAGGGACTTCGGCTCGTGGTCCTCGGAGCGGGAGACGCCCGGATCCAGCAGTCGCTCGAGACGGCCCACCGCCGTTTTCCCTCGTTTTTCGGCCTCCGGATCGGATTCGACGAGACGCTCGCCCGCAAGATTTACGCGGGGAGCGACATGTTCCTCATCCCCTCGCGCTACGAACCCTGCGGCCTGACCCAGATGTACAGCCTCAAGTACGGGACGGTTCCGGTGGTGAGGGCGACGGGCGGGCTCGACGACAGCATCCGGGAGTTCGACCCCGCGGAGGGGACGGGCAACGGATTCAAATTCGCGGACTACACGTCCGAGGCCCTTTCCGGGGCCGTGAAGAAGGCTGTCCGGACATTTGCCCAGAAACCGCAGTGGTCGAAGGCCGTGCAGAATGCGATGGCCGGCGATTTCTCGTGGGAGCGGTCGGCCCAGGAATACGGACTTCTCTATAAAAGCCTGATCGGGCGCTGATCCGCGCCGTCAGCGTCCGAATCCGATCTTGAATCCGGCCGTGGCGGCGAATCCCGTCAGGTCGACTTTCGCGTATCGGGCGTTCGAGGTCGTGCTGCCGGCCGGCTGGGACGGTTGGAAGGCGAGCTGTCCGAAGGTCCGGCCGCCGACCAGCCAGTCGTAATACCAGGCGAAGTGGTCGTTCCCGGCGTCGTCGAACTCCCAGAAATCTCCGCCGCCCTTGTCCGTCCAGCTCCCCAGGAACTTGTCGATCGAGGCAAAGCGGCCCGTGACTCCCAGGACGAAGGCGAAATTCGCGGCCAGGTCATATTCGAGGTTCAGGCCGCCCTGGAATCCGATCGCGCCCTTGTTGGATTTGAAAGTATATTGGTCGTAGCCCGTGTATCCGCTCAGGCTGAGGTCCATCCGATAGGCCCAGTTCCAGGTCGTCAGGTAGTAGCCGGCGCCCGCCGACATGTCGATCCGCAGCCGGGACGACACCGGAACCTGGTAGTGGAGATTCAGGGTGATGGGAATGACGCGGATGTCGGCCGTGATCTTCTCCGCGGTCGCGATCGTGCTGACCGTATAGGTGACCCGGCTCTCCTGGACGTGCCGGAGGTAGCCCGCCCCCACTCCGATTCCGAAGCGGGGCGAAAGATGGATAACGAATTCCCCGTCCGCGATCCAGCCGCCGTGCGGGACCTTGTACGAGCCCACGGAAGTGTAGGTCGCCGCGAGGTAGTCGGACTGGCCCTGGATCCCCTTGGCCAGGTCGCCGCCGGTGACGGTCTCCCATCCGCCGCCGAGCCGAAGCGTGACTTTCTGGCCGAAGCCGGCGGAGACGGCGGCGAGGAGGATGATCGTGAGCAAGGCGGTCTTCTTCATGGCTGGTTCCTTTCCGCGGCCGGAGGG